>JAKANR010000025.1 GCA_021823645.1 bacterium | reverse complement strand
GCACTGTAATTCTCGGAAAAGAACTGGGAATATACAAGGTGACCCTACCGAAAAGAACGATAGTGGTGGAGATTCATAAAATACTCCCGCCGGAAAAATGAAACTCCACGGGCTTACGCCCGTGGTTTTCTCGGAATGGCATATAAAACAAAACCCCCTTTTTATCGGGGGTTTTTATTTGAAAAACTAGTTCTGAACGAGAGTACGAATTTCAACGTCCGGCAAACACGGATAATTGTAAAAAAACACCCTTCTCCCGTCCGGATCGAATCCGGTCACTGTTCCGTTTATCGACAATATTCCCGAGCGTTGCGATCCTTGCGTGTCCTTCCAGTGCACGTATGCATACGGATATTTTTCGTCTTTCGGAATACGCTCGACAATATACCAACTCCCGTCCATTGCATTAAAAAAGACCTTTCCCTGCAACGAGATTTCATCCCCAATTTTTATTCCCGTGGCATCTTCGCATTTTTTAAAATCTTTCGCCACATTCGGAGCCGGCGCAATATTTTCCCGCGGGACACGATTAAGTTGCCACAAAGAAAAATTCAATATTCCCGCGAACAATACCCACGCGATATAGGGAATAAAAAGAATTCCCGCAATCTTTTTGATGCGGAGAAAAAGGAGCGCGGTTAGAAGTATCGAAATCCACAATATCACTATTTCAATGAATCCAAAAAACGGATTATTGAGTCCAAAGAAAATTATTGACCACAGCGTGTTGAGTATCAGATGCCCAAAAAATACAATTATCGCGATTCTCTTTTTATTTCTGTCGGCATCACTTGTCCATACGATATAAAGAGAAACCCCCATTAAAATATACAGAAACGTCCAGACGGGACCGAAAATCCAGTTTGGAGGACTAAACGACGGTTTTAAAAGTGTCGTATACCACGAACCGATCGAGGGGGTGGTGATGAGTGATCCGATGAATCCCGCTCCAAGCGGGAACACTAAAGAAACAATAAATTTTATTTGTCTTGTCATCGTTATTGATTATTAACGCGCGCTCACATCGTCTTCCGCACGCCCTTAAACAACGTTCTCTTTTTCTTCATTTGATCCAAAAATCTTTTCTTATCGTCGCGCTTCGTCCATCGTTTTAACTTCGGGTTCCACACCTGATCTCTCTTTTTTACCGCCCCGGTTCTTTTTCCGTCTTTTGGTAAATTTGTTGCCATATTGTATGTAAAAATATATATAATCTTCCTTTTATTATATACCTCGCACCACAAATAAAAATCCCCTCATGATGGGGGGATTTAAAATTAAAAATGAGGACCGGAAAACTTCCGTTCGCCGGAAGATTCATCGGGCGCACATTCCTCGCACACGCACGGTTTTCTGGTTTTTACGCCATCCACCGTCACCTCCGTGTGTTCACAATGGTGTTCATTATGTGAGTCGGTTTTGCATCCGTCGCAAATCACCTGTTGAGGAAGAGGTTTTCCTGTTTTAGAAAAATATGCACCGCGAATTTCAAGACATTTTATGCACAAATAAAGTTCTTTATTCCCGGAAATATCAACTTTAAATGTTCTTACATTTGGAGGTGCTCCACAATCGAAGCAAATTTCTCCCTTGATTGTGAGAATTCGGTAAAGGTTTGAATTTTCAGACATTTTCCTTCTCCTTATATGAATTAATAAAAACTGAGATTATGATAAAACAAAAAAACACACTGTCAATGTTTTTGTTATAAAAAGACTTTGTTGAAAAAAGCTCTTTTTTATTCTCCTTCGAGAAAACTTTTTATGAGCGGAACAATCACCCGTTCGCCGGACAAAATTCCGTCTTTGTCTTCCATCGGAAAAACGTATGCTGGGACGTACAATTCGCGTGAAATTCCGTTTTCCGCACTTGTCATCATCACATACGCAAGTTCTGGAGTTCCCAATTTTATTTCACCCGTTGAATTCAATTTTTCATATATTCTCCCCGTTCCTCCGCGTTCGGCGAAAGCAATGATTTTATGCATATCGGTTTCCGCGGGATAGAGCGACTCTTCATAGACTTGCGTATGCATCCCCCATGCGCTCGACACCCTCTTCATGCGAATATCGACACCCACCCCCATTCCGATTTTTCCGCCCTCCTCGTCGTATACGGACATCTTCCCGATCGAAAGCGGATATAAAACGGGAAGTGCGTCGGCGATAAAAGATTTGTCTTTTTTCCATGAATTGTCCGCTTCGGGAGTGCCGTAATTTTCGAGCGATAAATCGTATGTCTTCACGAATTCATTCGCAATACGCACAAGTTCTTCGTCCGCCGGCACATCACTCGGCGCAAGGTGCGGAGGCGGAGTGCATGATTCGGTGTTACATTCGTAATAGTGTGGCCACATATCCCAATTCTGATTTATCGCAACGGTTCCCTCCTTCACATTCACCGTAGCGGTATACCCGAATTCTTTGTTCTCGCTCACCGAGAATGAATCCATGTTTCCCTTTTGAAACATCCCGATATTGAAAAATCCGAAGTCCGCACGACGGAGCGCCGAGAAGGCATCGGTCGGTGCCGATTTTTCTCCCGCCCTTCGCAACACTTCCATTTTTTCTTCCGGCGCGGGAAACGCCCCGCCGACATATTGAAATTTCACCGTCCGTTCCACGGAACGCGCAATGTGCAACGGCATTGATTCGATTCCCACCGTTCCCCCTCCACGACCGAACATTTTTTGTGATGCCTGCGGAATAGGCGCTCCGGTATCGAACCCGCCAAACGATTCATCTCCGACGCCGACAATTTTTTGTTCCGTATCGAACACGGGAATAAATGCGCTTCTCCGCGTGTAGTTGTACACTCCGCCGACAATCACTATTACCGCAAAAATCGATGCGACCGCCATTCCGTTTTTCCACACAAACATATTCGATCGAATCATCGAAAAAATGTTTGATTGTTGTTCTTTCGTATCGGACCTCATTTCGGAAATCTTTTTGAATATTTTTAGCCTCAATTCCTCCCGAAACGATTCGCTGAAACCGGTTTCCGGCTTCAATGAAATAAGTGTACGGACAATTCGCCCGATTTCTTCCTCTCTTCCGAGAAGTGTCGGATCGATTTGAACAATGTCTTT
The DNA here is from genome assembly GCA_021823645.1 of bacterium. Classification (GTDB taxonomy): domain Bacteria; phylum Patescibacteriota; class Minisyncoccia; order UBA6257; family GWB1-50-10; genus JAKANR01. The sequence continues at coordinate 8,547 of JAKANR010000025.1, read as the reverse complement.
TATTATTTCCAATATTTGTTGTTCCATATTATTCGGTATACATACGCACAAGAAGGACGACGGGAAGTGCAAACGGAAGATCTTTCCGCATCTGCGCGATAACCCGCGAAAACATGACCTTGCAACTCCCCTCGCTTTTTTTCATGATTTCCCCGATTTCCTTGTATGAACATCCGTCCCACACGCGAAGACGAATCAATTCCTGCTGTTCCGGCGTTAACGTTTTCATATACTCTTTCACCGTTTCGAGTTTTTCTTTCGCATCAAGCGCCTCCTCGTGGAGTGGCACTTCGCCGATTTCAAAACACGATTCGATATCGACGTCGGGTTTTTGTACGCGATAGTGATCAATCATCGCATTGTGGGCAATGCGATACATCCACGACGAAAATGATCCTTTTGTCGTATCGAATTGATGTATATTTTGCAGTGCTTTCATAAATGCAACACTCGCGAGATCTTCCGAAAGATCCCTTTGATAGGTGCGATAAAAAAGAAAATCGTATATCTTTTTCGCGTAGAGCTCGTATAACTCCCCGAACGATTCCAGATTCCCTTTTTTGCACTCCTTGATTGCGTGTAATTCCCGTTCCGTCATTATTTCTATCATACAGAGAAAACGGTCTTTTCCACAAGTTTTGTCTTTTCTCCTTCTCGGGATTACACTGATATTACGAATGGTGGAGTGGGAGTGTAACAAAAAGCCCCACAATATAAGAGTATGGGGCAAATGGTTATAGAAATGCGCAGTAAACATGGAGGACGAAGAGGAAGGCAAAACCGAAAGAAAATGTTTTCACCCAAAAAATCGGGTAAACACTTTTCCTTAAGTATTCCGGCTTTACACATTCAAACTTCATCCTTTTTATCCATATTAAATTTTTTATTGATAAAAAGAAAAAACCTCCTGTCACCGCGAGCGCAATGCTTATAATAGCTTGCGCAATTAAAATACCTATCGGCGTATACATTTCTTAATTCCTTATGTTAATTGATTTCTGCTACAATTATAGCACGTATATATAAATATGTCAATCCCGCACCTTTTTTCAAAAAATACGCAATAAATACCCCTATGCTACCCGAACACATCATACTTATCGACAAACCGAAGGGAATTACCTCTTTCGATGTGATTCGCATACTCCGAAAAAAACTCAATATGCATAAAATGGGCCATGCGGGCACGCTCGATCCCCTTGCGACGGGACTCATGATTATCGCATTGAACGAAGGAACGAAAAAATTAAGTGAATATCTGAAACTCCCGAAAACATACGATGCGGAAATACTCTTCGGCATAAAAACGGACAGTGGTGATGTCGACGGGAAAATTATAGAAGAAAAAATCATTCCCCCGCTTGAAAAAGAAAAAATCGAAGATGCATTACATCAAATGATCGGAAAAAGAAAAATACAAGCCCCCATGTATTCGGCGTTGAAAGTCGCGGGAAAACCGCTCTACGCATACGCCCGCGCAGGAGACACGTCCGTTGTTGCGCCGGAAAAAGAAATGGAAGTGCGCGCAATCGAATTTCTCGGCGAACGATTTGAGGAACACCATCAAATCATTTCGGTCCGCATGGACGTTTCGAGCGGAACGTATATCCGATCGATTGCGGAAGAAATCGGAAAAGTACTTCAGGTTCCCGCAACGATAAAAAATCTCCGCCGTATCCGCATTGGAGAATTTACGATTGACCAAGCGGAAAAGATATAGAAAAAATCCCCATCAATCATGTGGGGATTTTTTTTATTAATATGCTATCGTTCGCGTTCTGTGGAATGGCTCCTTGAATTTCACTTGCCGGGTCATACCCCAAAGCACGGAATCTATCTGCGCGGGAGTATACTTCCCGTTATGGAGTTCACGAATCAATTCAACCGCACGTACCGTCGCGGCGCGAATCTGCACTTCAGCCGGATCGTCTCTTATTATCAATACATTATTCCGAATCCTTTCACTGAGACGCGGAGCATATTCGAGCACTCCGAACTCACGAAGCACCTGTGGCACTCGATAGTCCGCGAATGCGGTCAGTTGATCGATATTTTTCAATCCGCTTTTCCCATGGCGCCGAAGCGTAAGATGTGTGTGATATGCACATAACTGGGCGCGTTTCAAAAACGGAACACGCATACTTCGAAATCGGGATACGTCGGAATATGAAGAAAAGTTTTCCGCAATGAGATTCACCAATGCCACTGCATCGTAATTTGCCTCTTCGACGACGTTCAGATATTTTCCCCTGAACTCTCCAAGGAGAACAAATCCGACATCTTTTAAACACATCATCCGTTCGTGAATCATCGGGATTTCCGTCCCCTGATATCCGCGGAACAAATGTCGCACCTGCCCCTCGGTCAAACTATTCAAAAAATTCGGAGAAAGAATCTTCATCCCATTCTTGAGCGCTCGATCAAAGCAGATATTCAACGCATCGGCACCCCATTTTGTGTCATGGGATTCCCCTTCTTTTTCCTCAACGACCCATTGAGGTTTTGAAAGATCAGGCCAAAACGAAAAATTGACCGCGTTCTTCACAAAAATGAGTTGCAAATCAATTTTCAGTTCATCCCCAATAATTTTGAGGGGGGCGCGAAATGTGCTCGAAAACTCGGGTATTCTCCGCGCCAATTCCAAAACCTTTTGACCATTAATGCTCACGCATGATGCATATTGCATCACCTTCTCCGTTGCGGGAAGAAGATCCCGCAGTCCGATTTTTTTTACTTCTGTCATTACTTCCTCTGTTTGTTGTTTAAATTTACTGTTATGATTTTATCATATTTTCTTACCTATGTCAATTTTTCGCATGTTTTATTCCATAAAAATTGAACAAAAACCGAAAAGACGCTACAATAAGATAAAATGGAAAAAGAAACAGTCGACACCATCATCCTCTCCGATGTTCATCTCGGATCGCGAGTGAGTCGGGCGAAGGAAGCGCTTGCAACACTCAAAAAATACGAGTTTAAGCGTTTCATACTCCTTGGCGACATATTCGACGACCTCAATTTCGAACGTCTTACGGACGAACATTGGGACTTTATTTCGTATGTGCGCGAACTCTCCGTCACGAGTCCGGAAACGGAAGTGATTTGGGTGGTCGGGAACCACGATGAACTCCTTCTCAAAGTCATGTCCCATCTTATGAATATGAAAGCGCATCGTTTTTACGAATGGGAATATTTCGGGAAAAAATATCTTGCGATACATGGGCATCAATTCGACCGCTTTCTTTCGGAAAACATCATTTTGAGCGCAGTGGCATCTTCGATTTATTTTTTCATTCAAGGCATCGATTCGAGAGAACAGCGCATCAGCAGATTCATAAAACGAATGAGCAAGTCGTGGCTCCGGCTTTCGGACAGAGTCGCAAAATCGGCATCCCTCTTCGGTGTCTTGCGCAACGCACACTATGTGTTTTGCGGACACACACACCTCGCGATAGAGAAGGAATTCAAAAAAAACAAATATTTCAACAGTGGATGCTGGACGGATATTCCCTCAAACTTCATCACTATATTGGAAGAAAAAATTATCATCCACAACGTCGCATAACCCCCTTTTTCGTCACAGAGGAGTTTTAAAAAATTCAGTAGTGATAAGTTTTCCCGTGAATAATCGTCACCGCGCGATACACCTGCTCAAGTAATATTACACGAACGAGCTCATGGGGAAATGTAAGTGGGGAAAGGGCGATTTTTTTGTGCGTAAGCGAAAGAACCTCTTCGCTCATTCCCAACGATCCGCCGATGACAAATATAATCGGCTTCGATGTGTTTTCGATTGTTCGTGCAAATTGTTCCGATGTATATTCTTTTCCGTGTTCATCGAGAATGAATACTTCGCATTCTCCCCTTTTTTCCAAAAATCTTCCGATTCGTTCTCCCTCCTTTTGTTTTGCCTTGTTTTTTTCTCCCTCGTGACGAAACGGTTCATATGGAATTTCTTCAACCGAAATTCGGGCGTATGGAGAAAGGCGTTTTAAATATTCCCCACACGCTTTTTTGAAATATTCCTCTTTTATTTTCCCCACCGCGAGAATCGTCATATCCAACATACGTTTCATTATCCGTCTTTTCTACCCGAAAAAAAAGTGAAAACGCTTGACTAGCACTTGTTTTTTATTCTACGATAATTCCAGTATTATTCACAAACTATGGAGTAGGACAAATGAAAAACCAAAGAATAGTGAAAGAGATTGTAAATCAACTCCTTCATTCGGAAGAAATGAACATCGAAAACGAAATCCCTCCGCACGTTCAAGATCAACTTCCCGTAAATTCGAACGAAATTTTAGATCAACTCCCCATAAGCGTCTCCGACCAACTTACACGTTGCAATGAAACGAATGGAGGAGAATTCAACATTCCCGTAAAGAAGGCGGTCAGACACTTGCACTACAAGACAAAAATGAACAGTTCGAAGAACAAAATATATTTTTCCGTCTTTTTTGCGTTTCACCGACGACAAAATGTAGGAAAAATAAACAACCTGATTGTGCAAAAAAAGAGAGAATTGAAAACAATGAATTTCCCGACGATTCAGGATATATTCCTCTGTAAAAACACGGGAAACCTGTGCATCACACAAGCCATCTCCGTAGAAAAGACGACAAAAAAAGAATTGAATGAAAAAATATCCCTTCTTCTTCAAGGTATAGAAGCGGGATGGCCGTTCAAATATTAAAAAAAGCCCCGAGACAATCGGGGCTTTTATCCTAAATCCTCATCAATCATTTCCAATATAAACGCAACGGGAATGAGTATGGCACCGAGAAGCATTTGTGTGACCTCCAACGTTTTTTTCATATTTGTTTTTTATCGTATCAAATATGGAAGAAAATACAACCCATAAAACTCCGAGGATGCCCAAAAAACGCGAAGTGCGGTTTTGAAATCGAGAAAAGGTCCGGGGTTACTCGCAAATGAATGCGGGAGGCATCGGATCGAGCGGTTTTCCGTGCGCCTGCCATTTTCCGTTCTCACATATCCATTCGTCTTCGTTCCCCAAAAACACAAATCGCACGATAAAAACAATCGCGACAACCGCAATCACCGCACCAAGCACGGCGAAAAATTTCTTTCTTTTATTCATGGGAATCAATAAGCTCTTTGCGTATATCCTTCACACTCGGGAGGAATAACACACGTACCTTGCTGTTCATTCTGACCGATCTTCGGCATGCAATTCACCCACTCGGGACATCCGGCATATTTTCCGCCATCCGAACCGAAAGGAATTCCAAATTCCGGAAATTGTTCCATCTTCCCAATCTTCTTTTCTTTTCCGCATTCGCCTCTAAAGAAACTCCACTCTTCACATTCGGTCCCGTCCGGAAACACGCAATATCCCACCTCCCCGCCGTTTTCATCTTTACGCATAAGAAGACGATATCCGTATGCAACACATGTTTGGGATGCGGGATTTGCGATACCCACACTTGATGTTGTTTCCCGAGACGGAGAAATCTGCGACGGCTCCGATGTATTTTCTTTTTTTATCGAAGGAGCATACATAAGGGCCAAAATCACAATAATCACTCCCACCGCCGTCAATATATTTTCTTTCGTAAATATGTTTTTCATATTTCCATTATACAATGTTATACTCGCCCCTCAAGATACGATTTTCTCTTTTTTTCGGGAAATCGTTCTATCGCGTATCGAAGCATGGTGCGTGGCATTTTTTTATAGTACCCCTTCAAAAATAATTCCTCTTTTTGCACATCTCTCTTCCCCGCTTCGCGGAGCATCCATCCGACCGCTTTATGAATTAAATCGTGTTTGTCGTTCATGAGTATTTCCGCAAGACGAAATGTATCTTCAAAACGATTGTGCCGTATAAATGTAAGCGTCGAGACGATTGCGATACGTTTTTTCCAAAGATGATTTGAATTCGCAAATGCATAAATCGCTCTTTTCTGCCTATCGAGCAAATGTCGACCGACAATATGAGGCGCGCTCAAATCAACCAAATCCCAATTATTTATGTGCATATGATTTTTCAAATAAAATCTGAGTATCCTTTCTTTTTCCATTGTGTCGGAGCACCCATATCGATCCACCAATATAAGCAACGCGACGAGACGATGTTCGTGCACCGCACTTCGCAAGAGAATTTGTATGTCGCGAAGGGGAATATCCGAATATTTCTCCGCAACCTCCCTTTGCGTGGGCACCGAGATTCCCAAAAATAAATCTCCCGCTCCGTAATCCCCTTTCCCGGTTTTGAAAAATCCGCGCAGTATTTTTGCCCGCGCCGGACTTGCATGAAGTGCAAGTTCTTTTTTCACATTTTCCGCGGAAACTTTCATGACTCAAGTGATATCCTCTTTCTTCTGACGAACGAATCCATGAAAATTTTCCACAAATTCGACAAACATCTGAAACGGAAGTTCAATCATAAGATTGATGAAAATAACAATCGGATTGAACCGGGCAAGTCCGTCAATCACCCATTTTCCGACGGTCACAAACGGAATACTCACAAGATCAAACATAAACGTGATGATATTCGTTTTTCTTTTTTCCAAATTCATTTCATTCGCCCGATTGTGGATACGAACCCCCGCAGCGGCGACGAGAGAAACAAAGAAAAGAAACACGATGATATTCGCCACATTAAACTTGAGCGGAGTGAGCACCACGGAAAAAAGATAAAATACCGCAAGCACCGTCACCACATAAAAAAGGTTTGAAATAATTTCGGTAAGAATTTTTTTCTTCTTCGGAATGGAAAGCACATATTTGTGCCCATCGTGGGGAGGAAACACGGCAATGTGAATTTGCTCGGACACAAGATTAAAATTCACCGGGCGGGGCATCTTCATGCGAAGCATAATGAGAAACATGAGAAGTGGCGGAATAATGACATTCAAAGAAGTATTCATAACGGAAAAGGTGCCGGTAAGACGTGTCTCTATCGGAATCTCGATGAGCAACACGATGAGAATTTTCGAAAGGAAAAACGAAAGTACACTTAAAAATCCGATACGTTTCAATTTCTTTTTTGCCGCGACGAAACGCGTGTCATACACTTCCCGCACCTCCCGCTCAAATTCCATCGGATCGGAAATCACTTTTTCGAACGACGTATAATCTTTTGAACGATCAACCATATCTCCCAACACATGAAACACGATTGCATAGCGCATACATAATTTCAAAAAAGATTTCTTGAGCGGGTGATTCAATGCCCTTCGAATCTGTCTCCGCATTGCGGGGATATATGCGCCCACACGCGGACACTCCTCAAGGGTAATGGTCTCCCAGTCGGGATATAAAAATTTCAATGTCTGATATTCCAATTGATCCTCATCGGCCTTCAATAAGGTGCTGTGGATGGCGATAAAAAGCTGAATATTCATCTCTTCCTCGGGAATGGTTCCCCCGCGCACCACGAGGCGTTCCTTGATTGTCCGGAACATAATGCCAACGAGCATATCTTCGCGATATGAAGGAAACAGTTTTTCTTCTATCGAACTTGCGGTGATGGAAAAAAGCCAGTCAAGTCGCTTTTTATATTTCTTTTTGTCCTGAGAAGGAATAAATCCGGCCGTCGTAACGTGTTTATCGACAATGTTCTGGATATCTTCAATAATCGCCTCCGGAATCGTATCGTTCGGGAGATATCCCGCACGGATGATTTCTTTCACGAGCACCTCTCCGATTCCCACCCCGTCCTGTTTTAAAAGCAAACGCCGATGCAATACCCGATCGATGAATTTTCTTCGAATAAGATGTTCTTCCTTGTAATCGACAACATTTCTCGCTTTCTCGTAAAATGCCGCCACCTGCGAGGCGACTTCATCGGTATGAATTCGCGGAACGTCATCGGGAAGATCCCGTTTTTCCATGTTGCGCTTATATTGTTCCACCGCACGCGATACTATTTCTGATATCATAACAATCAAAAAAGGGTTGTTTTTACCCCTTTTATTACTTTCCCATAATAGCACCGAAAGGCATAATTTCCAACAAAACGCGAATCATGTTACAATTCAATACAGAACAAAAAAAATCATATAAGGAGAGGATGTGCGGTGAGAAAAAGGAAAAACAATCGGCACAAACCGACTATTGCGGAAATTCAGAAAGATATACTCGTGAAATTGTCGAACATTTCGATGAGTTCAATAAACAGAGGATTGAATCGTGAAGATCTCGTTATGCTTGCACTCATAGAAATGAGAAAAAGTCGTGAGATTTTCGATTGTCTCCCGAGTGGGAAAATCACGAAAGCCGACATACGGGGCTATGATTTTACAGTTGTATTTATCGGAAAATCAAAATACGAAAAGGTAAAGATATCGGTCACCGGACCCCGATGGGTTTCTTGTCACCAAGAAAAACATCCCGACATTCCGGTTCTCTGTGTGGAAGATGGCGACGACACCGAAAAAATAAAAGAGAAGATAAGGAAAATAATACATTCACCAAAAAATGAAACTCCACGGGCTTACGCCCGTGGTTTCTTTTTGAATACAAGCTTCGCTTGCCCACAATCTTCTCGTTCTTGCATTTTGATATAGCGTGCAA
>JAKANR010000024.1 GCA_021823645.1 bacterium | reverse complement strand
ATAGACATAACTGCCATCACAGAAGTGATTCCAATCACAATTCCGAGAATGGTGAGAATCGATCGATTTTTATGCACAGAAATCCCGGCAATTGCCATTTTCAATGTGTCTGAAATACGCACCATAAATTTTTATTTTGAAAATCCCTCTTTCGAAACGATTCTCCGTTTCTCTACTTTTTCGTCTTTATCGATTTTCCCGTCAACAATGTGAAGAATTCGGCTTCCCGCCTGCGCTACATACGATTCATGGGTCACCACAACCAATGTGTGTCCCTTATCGTTCAATTCCTGAAGAAATTCGAGAATTACTCCTCCAGACTTTGAATCCAGATTTCCAGTCGGTTCGTCCGCAAAAATAATTTTTGGGTCGTTCACCAGTGCCCGCGCAATCGCAACCCGCTGTTTTTGCCCACCGGAAAGTTTTGAAGTATGGAAATCGGCACGATCATCCAATCCGACAAGATGGATAAGTTCTTTCGCCCGTTTATTCCGCTCGCGCACGGAAACTCCGCGATACATAAGAGGGAGGGCGACATTTTCCAAAACACTGAGTCGCGGAAGCAGGTTAAATGCCTGGAATACAAATCCGATTTTTTCGTTTCTTATTTTTGCGAGTTCATCGTCACTGTACGACTCGAGTTCTTTTCCTTCAAAAAAATATTTTCCTCCCGTGGGACGATCAAGATATCCCAAAACCTGCATAAGAGTCGATTTTCCCGACCCCGAGGGTCCCACAATAGAAACAAATTCTCCTTCATTGATTTTCAAATCAACGCCCGAAAGCGCCAATGTGTCCACGCCATCGTCGGTATAAATTTTTTCCAATTTCTCCGTCCGTATTAATTCCATTTATTCGATGGTTACTTTCTCGTTCTCCGCAAGTCCGGAAATTATCTCGGTTTTTCCATCGGAACCGCGAAGTCCCGTCGTCACCTCAATCTCTTCTGTTGTGTTATCGGCATTCAATCGCCACACCATTTTCTTCCCGTCTTTGGAAAAAATATTTCTCGATGGCACGGAAAGCACATTCTCTTTCTTTTCGGTCAGAATATCGACGTTTGCGGTAAGTCCCGGAAGTATTTTTTCGCTTCGTTCTTCAAATTGAAGCGTTGTCTTGTATGTGGATACCCCATCAATAATGGTCTCCGACAAATCTTTTTTCGAGACAACGGCATGAAATATAATATCGCTCCCGTATGCATCAAGTGTCACAACGGCCGTATCCCCGATTTTCACTTTTGCGATATCGGATTCGGTAATATTCGCTTCAATTTGAAAATTCCCCGAACCGATAAGGGATACCGCCGGAGTGTTCGCACCGACAATATCTCCGAGTTCGACATTTACTTTTGTGACAACGCCCGAAAACGGCGCACGAAGATATGTCTTTTCGAGTTGCGACTGATAATACGAAACATTCGCACGCGCCTCGGCAACTTGCGCCTCCTGACCCATGATTTGTTCCGCCGTCGCTCCCGCGCGTTTCAATAAAAGCTCATCCTTTATCCTCTGTATCGTTACTTTTTGCGATGAAATAAGCTGAGATTGGGTACTTAGGGTCGTAAATGCGGTATTTACATTCACCCTCCCCGTATTTAAATTTGTTTTGTATTCACTCACTGTTCCCGCAGTAAGTCCCGCTGACGCATCCACCGCATCCATGGCACGGGAAAGATAGTCCCGTATGATTGCAAGATGTTCTTTTCCCTGTTGCAATGTTGTCTCTAATTCACTATCCGGAGTCGAACTGTTTATGGTCTGCAATTCTCCGTTCCATAAATTCAATTCACTCCCCGTTCGCACGCGAAGCGCAACCACATCGATTTGTGTTTGGAGATTGGAAATTGTAAATGTGAGTTTCGGATTTTGCGTTTCGTCATCCGTGAACAAGCTGTCCGTCTTCGCGCGCACCGCATCATCCGCCTTTGCATATGAATCATTTAATATATCCCGTATTCCGATATGGTAATTTTCCAAATCCTGTTCCGCTTTTGCAAGTTCCGCTTCTTTTATTCTGATTTCCTCCTCCCGAGTTCCTTTTTTCAGTTCGTCAAGTTTTGCCTGTTGCCCATCCAAACTTGCGCGTGCCTGCGCAACTTGTGCCTGGAGATCGGAATTTTCCAGCTGTACAAGTGTCTGCCCCGCACTCACCTCTTTCCCAACTCCCACGGGGATGCGCGTTACTCTCCCTCCCCGTTCAAACGCCAAATCTATATTTTTCGACGGTACCACAAGTCCGGTAACACTCACCTCGGACACCACTTCTCCACGCTGTACTTTAACAAATTCGGGTCCCATTCCGCTCTTTCTTCCGAAAACAAAAAACAAAAGTGCCACGAGAACCACAATTCCGGCTATGATAAACCATTTTTTATTTTTTTTATTGAAATATTTGCTCTCCTTTTTTTCCATATTTTTTTTGTTCTCGTATTTCTTTGTATTTTTTTATTTCCTCCTTCAATATATCTTTTACCGCATCAATACTCGTTCTCACGTCTTCATTATAGTGTTCCACACGCATTGTTTTCTTCGGAAGTTCGAGCGTCACCTCGGCATAAAACACATCTCCCTTTTTGTGATGTTTTGTCGACCGGGCAATTTCGACAAACAGTGCAATCTCACCCTCTTTTTCGAATCGCGAGAGTACCTTTCCAAGCGGGGTGAATTTATCTTCGATATATTTCTTTATCGACGGAGTAAGATCAAGTTTACTTCCCAATATATTAATCTTCATATATGTAACTTTAACACACCATCTTTGTTTTTGAAAGATTTTTACAATTCCGATATGGTGGCATATATACAACAAAACTACGATATTATGCCATTGTCTTTGCACCCTCTTTCTTTTTCATCTTTTCTATCAAAAATGTGATAAAAAAATATTAAAAATTCAAACGGCCCATTCATTCCAATAATCACCTCGCGGGTAAAAACAAAAATCCACCCAATCAAAAAAAGGAAAAAAAAATTGAAAGCCGATACTTCTATCGAGTTGCGCTGATTGTCTGTGATTGTTCCGCTCCCGGCGCCGTCACGGTGATTCTTCCGTTTGCCGTCTTAAATATGTTATACCCGGTTGATACAGTGGAGGTTGACTGCGGATCGTGCGGGATTGCGGTCAAATATTCTTCGTTCAATGTGAGTGTGTCGGTGAGATTGACCAGTCCCGTGCAGGATGAGGTTGCGATACTGCTCAAACAAATCGGCGTTGGAGTGGTGGTAATCGTCGAAGGAAGAATGCCCGCGTTATCAATGGTGTATTGATATACCGCATTCAAAATCGTATCCACATCCGCTTTTCTCTGGGTATTTCGCGTATCGGCCAACTGTTTTCCCGGATTGACGGCAAGAACGACAATTCCCGCAAGGATCGCGATACTTGCAACTACAAGCAAAATCTCAAGAAGCGTAAATCCATTTTGTTTTTTATTCATAAATTCAAATATAAAAACCGGCTTTTCGTGTCTATATTTTGTTGGGCCTCCTGCCACAACACAATTTTAATTCCTGGAGATAATTTGATTGTAGTTGCATCCAATTTGTATACCGACGACTATACCGTACCTGAGGCAACGATTGTCCTGTTTTCTCTACTACCCGTGGTAACGTGGCACTATCACAACGTTCTCATTCCCGTAAATGTTTTCGAGTATACATTCATTCCTTTCCAATAAATTACCGCCAGAGAGCGTAAACTGAAAACGTACCGTTCCGTAACTCAATTTGGGTAAATAATTCAAAAATAAAAGATCAAATGCAGTCACCTCCCCCCACTAAAATTTTCTTCTTTTTTAAAACCGGCATTTATTTAAGTATACCATAAGCAGTTTCGGTGACGGTAAAAAAATAAGACTCTCATATTCCTATGAGAGTCTTTTTATATGGCCGTAAAAACGGCGGGGGCGCAACGGGGCTCGAACCCGTCGCCTCCTGATCCACAGTCAGGCGCTCTAACCACATGAGCTATGCGTCCCGTGAAACTTAAGATGAAATGACTGACCTTACTTTAGCAACAATTTCAGATTTGTCAACTTCTTCTTGCGTACGATTCATTATATCCTTTAATTGAACAATATTTTTTTCAACCTCAGACATTCCTGCAATAATCGCATATTGCATTTCCAATTTTTCCGCGTACTTCAATTGTCCGCCCATCCCCTTTTCTTTTCCAAGATAAAGTTCGGTCGGAATATTATTCGCGCGAAGCAGTGAGGTAATTTCCTGCACATAGATACGTGCTTTTGGATTGTTTTCAAAGTTAAGCACCAGTACTTTTGCAATACTTTTTTCTTTTTTGAGTATTCCGAGTTCTTTCAATGCATCAAAAAGACGATCTACTCCGATTGATGTGCCTACCGCTGGGACAGACATATTACTGAATTTACTTACCAAATCATCATATCTCCCACCAGAACATATACTGCCAATCGATGGAAGTTTCGTAAGCATTGTTTCAAACACGGGACCCGTGTAATATCCGAGCCCTCGCGCAACCGAAAAATCAAATACCCAATTTTCTTTTGGTATACCAAGTGCAAAAAGATTTTCAGCGATTTCACGAAGTTCTTTTATTCCTTGAACGGCATTTTCTGAAGCCTTTACAAGATCGAAAACTTGATCTAACGCTTCTTCGTTGCCACGGGGAATATCCAAAAATTTTTTAATTGCCTCAATCGCACCTGTTGAAATTCCCATTGTGGTAAGTTCTCCAGAAACTGAATCCCATGATTGTTTGTCGAGTTTATCAATCGCTCGCAACACATCGGTATTCAGATCGTTTTCGAATCCGGCAAATTCAGGAAGCGCATTCAAAATTTTTCGATTATTGATTCTGACAAAAAAATCATCAACACCGAGTTTTTTCATGGTGGTATAAATCACCGCAACAATTTCCGCGTCTGATGTTTTGTCTTTTGATCCGACGGTGTCAACGTCAAATTGATAGAACCCGTTGAATCTTCCTTTCTGTGGACGTTCCCCTCGAAACACTCTTCCAAGTTGATATCGTTTGAAAAGTCCCCCAATTTCATTTCGGTATTGTGCAACAACACGCGCAAGCGGAACAGTAAGGTCGAATCGTAACGCAATGTCGGTATCATCTTCCTTGCTTCCACTTTTTTTCACCAAATAAATCTGCTTAGTGAAGTTTGGATCACCTCCGGTTAAAATTTCGAGACGCTCAACTTCGGGTGTTTCGAGCGGCAAAAAACCAAACAACTCAAAAGATGCTCGAATGGTGTCTAGAATCTTATTTCTCTGAATCATCTCTTCCGGGAGATAATCTTTGAATCCGCTGGGTAATTGTGGTTTTATCATTTCCATACTCCTTATTGTAATAAAAGTTTATTAATAATACTACCATAATAATAAAACTAAATCAATTTATTGTCAAATGTTGGAAGTTAAGAAAAGCTGCCGAATTTTTCGGCAGCTTTATTATATTAGACATCTTCTATTTCACTAAGTTTCTTTGCAAGGACTACTCTCCCGTCAGTGGTTGAGTAAGAAGCGATAGTTTCATACCCAAGTTTCTTAAACCAAAGATATGTATTACTCGGTTCTGGAGTTCTTCTTGTTCTCACTATACCGACATCCGCTTTCATATCGAGAAAATCGAAGTGACGTGCTCGAAACATTCTTTTTGCTATTTTCTTTCCACGAAATGCAGCCTCAACTCCCATTTCGCTCTGATATGCAGTTTTAGAATTTCCCCACCTATCTTCCACTTGAGCAACAATCCCTAAACCAAGATGATTTTCAAGTTCATTAAGATCTACAAGATATCCCCAGCAAAATCCTATGACCTCTTCATTATGAAGAGCTAGGAAACAAGAAGTATTATGAGTGAACACTTCACGTATGCATTCTTCAACATCATTGGTCTTCCAATAATCTTCAAGTGGAACTCCGCAGTGCGAAAAATTCATCTCATGAAGCAACTCCTTGTCTTTTATACCCCAATAGCGTTTACACTGAGGACATCTTTTCCATTCATGCCAGGGAGTATCAGCAAATACATTTTGGTAGCAGGATACTAGTTTTGGAAGAAGATGTTCGTAATGTTCGTGATGCGAGTTAAATCGCTCAATTCTAATATTGTCGTGTCCCATGACACACCTCCGTTTTTAATTCAATGCTGGTATTATATTCTAAAAAAGAGGAGAAAATGTCAAGTATTTCCTCCCCGTTTTAAAAATGGATAATCCCGCTCTAATCCGAGTATTTTCCGAGAATTCCTTTGTATATTTTTTTCAATAACAGCAAGGAAGAAATCTCCACATATTCATTCTCACTATGTGCTCCTCCTCCGGAGGGACCAAGATACACTACCGGAATTTTCTTTTTTTGTGATATAAGTTGACCGTCGCTATATCCCTTTTTTTGAGGAGAAATAATTTCCGTCCGCCCGACAACAGAATGAATTATTTTAGAAATATCTTTTAACTCATCTTCCGGGGTGAAAAAACTTCCCAAATCATGTACTACCGAAAGGTTCTTTATTGCCACTCTGTTTTTTTTCGCTTCTTTTTCGAGAAATGACGATATTTCTTCGGAATTTAATTTTTCGGAAGCCGTCCTCACTTCAATCACCGATCGGGCAAAATCGGGCATAATATTACCCCGATATCCGACAAGGAAATTATCACACAATCCCCCATGCAAAAACGCAACATTGAGTGTTGATTTCCCTAACACGGGATGAGAAAAATTGCTCAAATATAATTCCAGTGAGTTTAATAATTTCATCATCGCCTTTGTCGCACTCACCCCGGAGTTTTCGTCCGCCGCGTGCCCGCATTTCCCCTCCACATCAAAAGAAATTTCAATGAGCCCGCGGTGTGCATTCCACATCTTCAGGTCGGTGGGTTCGATAACAATTCCAACTTCTCCAATTTTTCCGGGATTCTTGGTTAAAAAATTCAACATTCCCTCAAAACCATATTCTTCGCCACAATAAAAAAGAAATGATGTGTTTCTTATTTCTTTCATTTCACCAATTGCAGTGAGTAATGCGGCAATACCACCTTTCGTGTCGAGAGCTCCCAGTCCATACAATTTTCCATTTTTTTCTTTTACTTTCATCTGTGCACTGTTTTTTAAGGGCACCGTATCCATGTGTCCCGCAAAAAACAATTTTGGAGTTCCTTTTGTCTTCGCAATAACATTCCACCGATCTTTTGATATTTTTTGACGACTTACTTTTAAAAAACCGAATTGTTTCAGATATTTAAAAATAAAATCAGCAACTTTTTTTTCGTTGTTTTTTTTATCAACAAAACTCGGCAGAGAAACGAGCTTTTTTAATGTTTCCGCTTCTTTTCCGTTCATATGCCTATAGTATCACCTCAATCACTTTTTTGAAAACATCTTCACGCATCACTTCTATATCTTTCGCCAAAATTCTGTCATTTTCGATGTGTTTCACGTACTTTCGTATCATTGAATGCATCTTTTTTGTCATCGTTCCGAGTTTTCGCGTATCACGAAAATCGATCGCTTGCGCCGAATTCATATATTCGATCGCCAATACATTCTCGGTATTTTTTACGATACTCCACGCTTTTCGCGCGGCAATCGTTCCCATGCTCACATGATCTTCCTGATTGACCGACGTCGGAATCGAATCAACCGACGCGGGATGTGCAAGCACCTTGTTTTCCGAAACAAGCGATGCGGCAACATACTGAGGAATCATAAGACCGTTGTGCAGTCCCCCTTTCTTCTCGTCAATGAGAAAAATGGGGAGTCCCGCATTCATCGACGGATCGATGAGTTTCGCCGTCCTCCGTTCCGAAATGTCAGCAAGTTCGGCAATCGCGATACCGAGCGTGTCCATCGCAATCGCAATCGGTTCACCGTGAAAATTTCCTCCAGAAACCGCATGGTCGGGATTCGTGAAAATAAGCGGATTGTCGGTTACCGAATTCAATTCGCATTCAACCACCGAATGCACATAGTTCACCGCATCGCGAATCGCTCCGTGCACCTGAGGAGAACAGCGAAGAGAATATGAATCCTGAACTCTTCCCTCCATCGAATTCACCAGCTTTGATCCGGAAATATATTTTTTTATGTTTTTTGCCACAATCGCCTGACCCGGGTGCGGGCGAACCGCATGGACGTGGGGGTCAAATGCGTTTGTTACTCCACACACCGCTTCAAGCGTAAGCGCAACTCCCATATCGGCAATTTCGATAAGTTGCTCCGCTTTATGAAGTGCAAGCGCCGCAATTCCCGTCATCACCGAAGTTCCGTTGTTGAATGCGAGTCCTTCTTTTTCCAAAAATCCCGGAGGAGTCAATCTCGCTTTTTTGAGCGCCACTGCGGTTTTCATTTTTTTTCCCTGATACCACACCTCTCCCTCGCCCATCATGACAAGTCCAATATGCGAGAGGGGTGCAAGATCGCCCGACGAACCGACAGATCCTTGCGACGGGACAAGCGGAATAATATCTTTCGAAATAAGTGCCGTAAGAAATTCCAAAAATTCAAATCGCACACCCGAATATCCTTGCGTCAGTGAATTTAAGCGAACAAGCATTGCCGCGCGCACCGCTTCCTTTGAAAGCAGTTCACCGACACCCGATGAATGACTTCGAATAAGATTTTGCTGTAATTCCCTTACATGATCTTTTTCGATGAATTTATCCTTGAAACTTCCGAATCCGGTGGTCACTCCGTACACCACCTTTCTTTTTTCGACAATTCGTTCGACTACCCTTCGCGATGCGATTATTTTCTTCTTTGCATGGGGAGAAAGAACAACCTTGATTCCCGGACGATGTGCAACCTCCCAGACGACGTCCGGGGTGAGATGATGGTCCGGTCCCACCTCAACAATTGATGTTTTCATATTTTCATTCTACCCCGTTAAAAATAGAATTCCAGTATTTTACTAAAGAAAAATCCCCCGATATATATCAGGGGATTTTATGTTTATTACATTTTTACTTCTTCAAATTCGATTTTTGTATGCTCAGTGTCTGCAAATTTCGCATAGAAAAGCCTCAATTCTTTTTTAAGATTTGCTGCTTTTACAATGGCACCTGCTACCTTCTGCAAATCGAATTTCTGTCGCGTCACCATATCAGAAAAGTTCTTGAGGAAAGATCTTCCAAGAGCGGATTTCATCGCCTCATATTTTTTACAATCTTCATGATTAATTAAGATAATTGTCTTAATTGTTTCATGACGATCAAGAAATAATGTGAGGATGTCGTTTACCACCTTGAATTCTTTTGGAAAATTTGATGGTTCGGTAAGAGAAGCTATAGCACCCGAAATAGCGATTGGTACATATTCTCCTGTCGAAAGATTGAGTTCGTTCTTCAGAAATTCTTGAAAAGCCTTTTGAAACCTTGGATCAGCGCAGTGTATAACAATTGCCTTTGGATGACCCGAAAGCACTTCATACAATTTCCGCATTTCTTTTCCTTCATTCATGGAGTTGTCTCACTTAAGAAGATTTTTCGGTGTTGTCGTCTTTTTTGTCGCCGACCATACCGATAAGTTCGCCGATGTTTACTCCGAATTTACTTGCAAGATCCTCAAGGTCAATGCCCATAACCTTCAGATTTTTGATAACGTTGAAAACGGTTTCGGGAACAACATTTCCGAGCTTGTTTAAGCCATTTCCATTACCACCCATATCAACGATCTTTATCTGATCGATTGAACCGAATGGTTGTGCAACTGACTTGAATATCGCTTCAGCAATCTTACTTCCCGCGTCACCAAATTTATCAATAAGAGCCGGTAAACGATCAATAATAAGAATGAATCTTGCTTTGTCGTCCATTTCCTTCAAGGAATTTGCCATTGCACTTGTACCCGCAGCTTCAGCAAGAAGAAACTTCTCTTTACCAGTAGCATCAGCGAGAAGACTCTTTTCTTTACCAGCAGCATCAGCGAGAAGATTTCTTTCTTTGCCTTCGGCAGTAGCAAAAGCAATCGCTTTTGATTTCGAGCTTTCGCCTTCGCCTTCCAGTACTTGCGCCTGTTTCTTTGCGGTAGCTTCTTTTGTGATTTTTATCGCAGCAGCATCAGCATCAATCTCAGCCTTTTGCTTACCAACATTTGCTTCAATGAGTGTTTTTTCTCTTGCGGCTTCCGCTGGCTTGATAACCGTAGCAATAAGCTCTTTTTCCTTTCTTAGCGCTTCTTTTTCCTGAACAAGAACCTGAGCTTCTTTTTCTGCTCCATCACGCTCGGCTTGTTTTACCTTCAAAATTTTATCTTGATCGGCAAGCTGAATATCCATTGCTTTTTCAGCCTTCGCTTTTGCGGTATCGGTAATCACCTTCATGTCCGCAATTTTTACATCGCGGTCTTTTTCGGCATCAGCAACTTTAATTGCATTTCCTGCTTTTACCACCTCTGCTTCCATGAGAGCGTTTGAGACTTTTATTTCAGTATCTCTTTTTGCCTCGGCAACTTTTATATCCCTTTCTTTTGTCGCTTCAGCAACAGTAATATCTGCATCTCTTTTAACAAACGCCACCGCCTTTTTACCCATCGCATCAATGTACCCTTCTTTGTCATCAATTTCTTGTATAACAAGGGTCATAAGTTGAACGCCTAAATTCTTTAATTCTTCACCGGATTCAGAGATAACTGTTTGATTGAATTTATCTCTTTCTCTTAGTAACGAATCAATTTCTAGTTTGCCAACAATAGAGCGCAAGTGACCCTTGAGAATATTCTGAACAAAGAGATCTCTTTCCTCTTCATTTTTCCCAAGGAAATTTTGAGCTGCATTAATGAGATCTTCTTCGTTTGTGCTGATTTTACACGTCGCAACTCCCTTCACATTAATTTTTACCGTGTCTTTGTTCGGGATACTTGTTTCGTCAATATTAACCTGGAAGGCCGTGGTTGACATTTCTTGACAGCTTTCAACAAATGGCATGAGAATTCGCCCTCCACCATTTAAGACTTTAAAACCTAGCGTAACTGGTTTTCCATCTTTATCTTTATGGACATATTTTTTACCATAAAAAATGAGTGCCCTATCCGGCGCGCATTTTTTGTAACGACTGCCGATAAATTTTACTGCAAGAATAAATACAATTGCTACGAGTAAAATCATTCCAGGGACGAATAAGTTCTGGAAAAAATTCGATGCTGATTCCATAAGGAACCTCCTTAAATTAAATGAAAGAAATAATTAGATTGACTGTTACTTTTGTTATTTTGTACTAGAAAATCATTATTCAACGTAAAGTTTTCCACCCACCACATCTTTTACTGTGACGAGTGATCCTTTTTGAATTGCATTTCCATTTTTTGAATGGGCGAGATATATCTGTGACTGTCCCTTTATGAGGACAGCAACTTCTCCCATCCCACCCTCCGGAATACTTGTGTTTACTGTTCCGCTTTGTCCTACACAAGTATCAGGATTAAGGATTGAAGTCGATTGCTGAGAATAAAGTAGGCGCATTATGCCATACATAAGTGCTCCTGCCAAAATTCCAACACCGACGCCAACGAGCGACGCAATTTCATAGGAAACATCAAGATGACGCGCAATAGCACCTCCCGCCCCAAAAGCCATAACAAACGTGCTTATGACTTTTATCGAGAAAATACTAACTGTCGGTTCATCGCTTACTTCACCATGATCTGCACCACCATGATCGTGATCAAGATGAACATCATGATCGTGATCTCCGCCTCCAAATATGTGCGAGCCAATAAGACCCAACATCCCGACAACCGCCAAAGAAACAAACACTAACATTTTTTCCTCCTTCTTTGATTTGTGAATTCTGTATATAGATTTGTTAATTTGTATTGCTGGCAACATTTTAACATTTATAACGCAAATGTCAATACCCCATTCTATTTATTACAAAATGTTTTATTTATTCAAAAAACAGGAGTACATTTACGATATATGATCCCCGACATCGCCATAATAATCCCCGCAAAAAACGAGGAACACTATATCGGAAAACTTCTTGAATCAATTAAGAATCAGGAT
>JAKANR010000071.1 GCA_021823645.1 bacterium | reverse complement strand
CCGCCACCCAACAGTTCGAAGATTCTGCTTCTGATTTGCGCGGCGCTCGCCTGCGTTTTTACCAATATTTTTTGATATTCACTTTCCTTTCCCTTCGTCTCCTTAAGTATTTTGTTTTTTTCCGCTTGAGTCAGTTGAATCGTCCTTTTTTGCGCCTGCTGAATCGCTTTCAGGTTTTCTATATCATCTTTTTGAATGGTCAGTTCCTCTTTTTGATTCAACAGTTCCTGCCGAAGTTTCGTTACCTGTTCGAGTGCAAGGCGAAGGTTGTCCTGTACAAGCTCGATGTTATTCAAATTTCCGAAAAAATCGGAAAGCGTTTTATTCGCAAGGAGAATGGTCATCATATTTTGATTATCGCTTTGATAGATGACCCGCAATGCTTCGATTAACGCTTCTTTGTGGGTATCGATTTTATCTTCAGTGGTGCCGATTTGTTTTTGCGTGTTAATGATATCCTGATTTATTTTCGAAAGATTCACCGTTACCGCCTTTATCTGAAGATTCAATTTATCTATCTTTGCGTTTAATGAAGATATTTCGTTTTTCAGCGTTCCTCCTTTCTTTTTGTATTCGTCTATGGTTTTTTGTGTTTCTTCGATTTGTTTTTCATATTCCGCAAGTTGGCTTTCGAGTTCCGCGCGTTGCGTTTGAAGATCACTGAATTTCTTTTCACTTTCCGTTTGCGTATTCGCCGGCGTCGCTTGCGTCTGTTCCTGAGCGGAAGCATAGGGAAAGCGTTGGGGGGCCTGCACGGGGCTTAAAAAAAGAAACACCGCCACCCCAATGGAGAGAATTGTTTTCAGAATCCCTGTAAGAGGAATGCGGATTGTGTTTCTATATCCCGTATTTATCCGTTGTTCGGAATCTGTGGCAATGTCAAATACCCGTTTTTTCATAGCGATAGTCTCAGTATATCCGATTTTCGGTGTATAAAAAACCCCCTCCGATATTGTAATCGGAGGGGGAGTGTGTCAAAAACTATTTTTTCTTTTCCTCTTCCTTCTTTTCTTCTTCCTTCGGTGTTTCTTCCGCCGTCGTTTCGGGTGCCGGCGCGACTACTTCTTCCTTTTGTTTTTCGGTAACCGTAGCGACAATCGTTTCGTAGGAAACAAGCACTTTCACCTCTTTCTCTATTTTCAAATCTTCGATACTGATACTTTGTCCGGGCATTTCAAGTGAAGAAATATCAACGACAAACGAGTGGGGAAGTTTGTCGGGAAGCGCCTCGACTTCGATTTCATCGAGTATTTTCACAAGCAGATTTCCCGCTTTTGCCGCGTTATCTTCTCCGATATATTCAACGGGAATTCCCGCCTTAATCTTTTCATCTTTTCTTACATGATAAAAATCGATTGAGAGAATAATGTCTTTTACCGCATCACGTTCCACCCCGGAGATGAGCGCGGGAGTTTTTTCTCCTCCTTCGCCAATAAGAGTAATAATGGTATTTTCTCCCGCTTCGGCATATATTTTCGCGAATTCTTTTGCCGTAACGCCTATGTGTTTATTTTCGAATCCATGCCCAAAAATCTCCCCCGGAATTATTCCTTCTGCGCGGAGGTTTTTTGTTTTTTTACCGAATACCGTTCTTGGTTTTATATTGAGTTGCATCCCGTTAAAAACAAATCGCGATTAAACGATCTGATAGATTTTTTATTTGTATTCCGACTTGTTTCTGTTTTTGATTCATGATTTTTATATATACAATCGCGGTTTCTAACGGGATTGCATGATGTGGTGTTATTTATGAAGGGATTTTGTTTTTTCTTTCTTTTCCGGAGCTTCTTTTTTTACTTTCTTTGCGCTTTTCTTTTCTTTTTTCGGTTGTATCTTCGATTGGCGCGCCTTAAATCGTTCCACGCGTCCCGCGGTATCGATAAGTTGTTGCGATCCGGTGTAAAACGGATGGCAGTGACTGCAAATATCCACTTTCATATCTTCTTTCGTGTCTCCGAAGGAAAATGTATGTCCGCATGCACACGTTATTTTCGCTTTCGGAAAATATTTTGGATGAATGTCTTTTTTCATGTTGTGTATTTATGTGGAGCTCATTATTACACGTTTTTTTAAAAATAGCAAATCATGGGTGATGTATTCATTTTTTGTAAAAATACCGCACATTGAATGTGCGGTATTTGATTTCATAAGTCCACTATGAGTCCCAAAATTCCGATTTTCATGGTTATAATTCCAATTTCTTTCTTCCCTCTTTTCACTCTGATTTTCACTTCTTCGTGGGGGAATTTCCTTCTCTTAAATTTTTTGGATGTAACCTCAAAAGTTAAGTTTTTTGCAGCCACAACTTCTCCTATGGAAAATATTTAAATTCCGAAATCAGTATAACCCCTTCTATATATTTTTCAGTTTATGGGGAAAATATGCACCGCTATGCTATAGCATAGCGGTGTATAAAATGGGGGGAGGTTGTGGGGGAACGAGCTTATAAGGAATTTGATGTCCTTATGATTTTGTTTTTTCTTTTCTCCAGGACTACAATAAAAACACAAAGAATCCCAACAAATAAGGCAGAAAGTATTGAGTATTGGGTATCAAGTATGGAGAGGGGAAATCTGAGTCCATAAAGTTTGTAAAGTTTATAAAGTAAGAGACGGGCTTGCCCCGTGACTCTTTTTTGTCGATTTTATGATGTGTAGCGCCAATTCCTGATTTTGTGTAAAGACTATCATTAACGGGGTTGACAATCATCGGGGGGTTTCTCTATACTGTTACTTGCCATAAAAAAATGGCTTTTATTCGAGAGATCGAATGTATTTT
>JAKANR010000023.1 GCA_021823645.1 bacterium | reverse complement strand
AACTCGAATGCAATCGGATGAAATATCGCATCTTCAAAAACCTTTCGAAATTCCTCGATAATCGCCTTTTCCACGAATGCGCCGAACAATTCGAATCGATCATCCCCCTCTTTCACCAATTGCCAACTCATATATGCGGAATCCTGCTGAATCGGGGAAATCATCTGAAGATTCAGATTTGCAGCCTCTTCAAGTTTTTCTTCTCCGACATTCGGAACTTCGAAACTTTGCGTAAATACAATTTCCGCGGGAAGAGTAACGATAACCTGAAGCGCTTGTGATTTTTTCTTCGGATGCGCGACTTCCCGTATTTGCTTCAACACGTTCACAAATTCCTCGCTGTTTTGCACACGCCCGTTTTTTATCACTCCGGGAGGAAACCGAAAGAAAAATGTTTGGGGTTTTTCTTTTTCGAAAGAAATATATTGAACCCCGAGACTGCTCACGTATACTCCCCCCACCGGCGGGCGGTAACTTAATTTTTCGAGAATGTGCCCAAACCACTCAATCGTTTTTTTAAATTTAAAAAGTATATCGTTCATGATTATTGTTCAACGGGTCGTTCGGAAATCGATTGTAATTCCGTTTGTCCGGTGGTTTGATCGACGAGTGCGGTAGCGACAAATTTTTTCTGGTGTGACGCCGCAACTCCGATACTGGTAATAGTGAATGTATATTTGTTTGTCGAAAAATCTGTTGTTCGACACAGTGAAACTCCTGCAGTATCACCCCCCGAAGTAACGGTGTAAGTGTAGGGAGCGGAACACGGAACGATCGAAAAATCTTTGTTTTGCATCACCCGCGCAAGCGCATCATTGATTCCCGAACGGGCGACGGACTCGGCCCGTGCCGCGAGTCGTTCGCCGTATCCGGAGGTACTGAGGAAATAGGTGACGAATGCTCCCGCAATCGTAATTTCGATAATGATTCCGCTTACAAGGAGTATAAACGGCAGTGTCATCTGTCCTTGGTGTGCACATCGATATGAAACGGAAAAGGACATATACATTCATCATACCAAAAAACATCCCATTCACCTATGTGGAGCAATGAAAGATCCGCAATAAAAAATCCCCTCTTACGAATCGGGGATTTTTGCTATACCGAGAGAATTCGCACACTGGTATACGGCTGGCGATGACCCTTCAATTTTCGATAGCGGGTTTTCGAGTGATAACGAAACACTATTTTCTTTTTTTCGCGTCCATCCTTCAACACCTCGGCGTTAATGACGGTCCCTTTTATGTACGGGGTTCCGATGGTGACATTGTCCTTATCGGCGATTAAAAGCACTTTTTCGAATTTTGCGTTTTCTCCCTTTACGGACGAAAGCCTCTCCACCGAAAGGGTGGTTCCTTTTTCAACAATATATTGTTTTCCGCCTGTTTCTATAACTGCGAACATATATTTTTTATCCCCAGTAGGATATCATCCCTCCGAATGAAAATCAACCCCGTTAAAGACAGATCACAATCTAAGTTTATAAATGAAGCAGGTGGGCGGTACAAATATAATTTCTGTATATTATCCTCCTTCCAATATACTCCCAGTGATCGTGGTCTCTACACGGGGTCAACCCCGTAGTGATCCGCCTCAGGCGGACTGCTCTTTTGACTTTATAAACTTTATGGATATTCCGTTCTGTCGACTTTCTGTTTCTCCGTGTCCCTTCTTTTATCGGCTATTTTTCTCTTCCTTGTTACTAGTTACTTGTTACTAGTTATTCTCTTATTGGAAATTGGAAATTTGTCATTTCCCGATTCCCCTTTCTCCGTCATTAGTAATTTAGTTATTTCCCTAGTATCCCCTCCGGTCTCGGGGGAATCTTCTCGGTTGGGTTCAGTGCTTCTTTGGCGAAGTTCTCATCATCGATCTTTTTGCCTTTCTCGCGGAGATAGTCTTTCACGGTGGCGAGAGAGGAAAATATCTGAAATGCCCATGTGGCATTTTCTGCGTTTATTCCTTCTTTTTCTGAACCCGCCCCAACAGAATTTCCCATGCGTTGGAATATATTTTCGAGAAGAGTCGAACTTTCGAGATATGAGTTTATCTTATTTTGTCTTTCGGGGGAGAAACGGGAAAGAATGTCTGTGGTGATAAGTGCGGAGATGGAGAGAAGTGCCCAGGCGGCACTACCTGTGTTTTTTTCTTCTTTTTTTGAACCAAATATAACTCTATCCTCTATATACTGATATGCGTTTTCGAGAAGAATAGGATTCTCAAAATATAATACGATTTTATTTTGTTGTTCGGCTGAGAGACGTGAAATGAAGTGCGTGGTGATGAGTGCAGAGAGAGTGCGGAATGCTAAAGAGGCACAGCTCTCTTTGTCTTCCCCTTCTTTTTCGGATCCCTCAACAACATCATCCTGTAAAATTTTATATACATTCTCAAGAAAAATTGGATTTTCAATGTATAAATTGATTTCATTTTGTTTCTCGGGGAAAAGGCGGGAGAAGCGGTCCATGATAACGAATGCGGAGATGGAGAGAAGTGCCCAGGCGGCACTACCTGTGTTTTTTCCTTCTTTCTCCGAGCCTCGTGTGGCGTCTTTTTTTAAATCTATATATGCATTCTCAAGAAGTATGGGGTTCTGCATTGCCTCTTTCATTTGGTCGAGCTTCTCTTCATACATATCCGCAAGGAGGGTTTCTTTGGAGTAGTGCTTTTCTTCTTTTGTCTCTCCACTCGGAAACTCAAAGTGAGGGAGAAGTCCTTCCTTTGATTTCAAGAAGCGTGCTTTGTCTCCTTGTGCTTTCTCTACTTTTGAGTCTATGTCTTCGAATGAGGGGGACATGAGAAATGTTTATATTTTCATTGTATCCCGAGGAAAAGAAAAAACAAAATCACAAGAACATCAGATTCCTTATAGGCTAATTCGTACGAATTAGCCTATAGGGGAATGAGCTTATAAGGTAGGCAAGCGTCTGAACTAGCTTATAGGGGAATGAGCTTATTCACATATCGGTTTATTTTTCCACAATCTACTCCATTTCATGCACTGTTATGATTAATCATAACAGTGCATATTTTTGCTAAATACAATTCTTATGGAGTTTAACCTCATAAGCATGACTGTTATGCTATAGCATAACAGTCATGCTTATTGTGAAATATAATTTTATCCAATGTATTCTTAAAAAACCGACAAAGATGTTGGAAAACAAAACTCCCCCTCCGATATACATCGGAGGGGGAGTTCTTAAAATCGTAGAATTTATTCCACGTGATCCCGAAGTTTTGAAACCAAGGAAGACGCGTAATCTTTTCCACCGAGTCCGAATGCAATTCCGCCCGCAATTGCGAGCATTGCGACAAATCCCGTCACGACCGCATTGATGATTTGTACCGCAACACCGAGCTGGGAAAGCGCCGCGAAGAATCCGAAAATCGTCACCGACCACCAGGTGAGTGACCCCAAGAAATTCGACGCATGGAGCTTTGCTCCCTTCACCGATGCCTGTACAAGCCTCTTCAATACATTCGCGATAACGACCGCCGCGAGCATAATAAGCACCGCAACGACAACGTTTGGAATATAGAGCAATGTTTCGCGGAGGAAGTTGGAAAGCGAATAGAATCCGAGAATATCCGATGCGGCAAGGAGAAACACGACAACGAAAAACCAATACACGATTTTTCCGAAAAACTTTCCGCTGTTTAATGAAACCCCTGCGCGATTGAAATATTCCTGAAGTCCAAGCCCGTTTAACGCCTTATCGAGTTTCACAACACTGATAAGTCGCTCAACAAGCGTTCCCAATCCCGCTGCAACAATAAGCCCAATAAGAAGGACCACCAACGCACCGAGGATATTTCCCACCGTGCTCATGGTGCCAATCCAAAGGTTTTGCAACGATCCGATAATTACCGATGCCCAATCTTGAATAATCATAAAAAATAATCTAAAAGGTATTCCTCTCCGAGAGAAACACCAAAACCCCTCGACCTTTTTATATTGTCTTTATTATATCAAAATTCCCCCCCCTCCACAAAATGAGGGGTTCAACAAAATATAGACTCCCCTCCGATGTACATCGAAGGGGAGTTTTGGTGTAAAACAAAATGAAAATTTATTATTGAAGAATAAACGACGCGCGAACAACGGCGGTTACCTTCTTTTCTATCGACGAGGTGTCGTAATACCCGTAGTCCGAAAAATCAATCGCGTTTTTTGCGGTCACCTGAAATACTCCCATACTCGCCGACTGGAGAAATCCGATTTTTCCGCCCGTGCTCTCCACGATTTTTTCGGCCCTGGTTTTTGCATTCTTTGTTGCTTCGGATAAAAGTTCAACACGCAACTCGGAAAGTTTGTTGTAATAATATTCGAGGTTTTGGCTCGAAAAGATTACCCCTTTTGCGATAAGCGCATCGGATGCGTCCTGAGAAAGTTTTGTCACCTTATCCACATCTCCCGACTGCACCACCACATCCTGCTTAAATGTATATCCGGTAACGCGATTTCCCCCGCAGGATTGGTTTCCGAATTTGTCGTAAAAAACATTGTTTTGACTTTCACACACCGCGGTCATCGTCATCGGTTGCACGGTGATTTCGGTTTCGGGAATTCCGTATTCCTTAAAATATCCCGCAACCACTCCCAAATCCTTTTTCATTTCCGCGCTCCCCTCTTTTAAATTATCTCCGCCGACATTTCGCGAAAAACCACTCACCCATTTTACGGTATCCGATTTCACTATTTTTTCGGTCGAGCCCGTCACCGAAATGACATTGGAAAGGGCTTTCACTTTGTAGAATGCGTTTGCGACGATAAACGTCCCCCCGATAATACTGAGCCCCACAATGAGCGTTCCGAGAATAATCGGAAGCGATATTGGTTTGTTTTGATTCATATATACAGTATGTACGATTCCGCAAAAAAAGAAAAATCTATGCGTCAATGCGCTTCATGAGGGCAATGTCGTTTTCTTTCAAGTGGGAAAGTATTTCCATTTCCGGACTTAAGGAAATCGTCTTTCCCAAATACTGCCCCGCGGTGAAATTCGGAAGCAACACGTAATCGGCGTCGTGCGCATAGAGAATTTTTGCATCGGCCTCCGTGTCTGCGCGGAGCACCAATTTCGGTTTTTCCGAAATGGCACGAATTTTTTTGATGAGCGTAATATTATCCTCGAGCACGGGGCTTGTCGAAATAACGAGTTTTGCATCTTCAATGCGTGCGTTGTGGAGCACTTCATCATCGTTTGCGTCACCGTAAATCACTTCATATCCTTTCGCTTTCAATTTTTTAATCACATCGGGGTCGAAATCGATGATAAGAAGATCCTTCCGCGGGAGTCCGAGCGCAACACTTTCTCCCGTCCGATGACATCCGATAAGGACAATGGATTTTTCCTCTCCCCGCTCGGAATATTCGATTCCTTTTACCTTCTTCTTCTCAAAAATTTTAAGCACTCTCTCGCACCATCGGTACAGTTTTTCTCCATACATGATGAGATAGGTGGAGAGCGCAATGGTGATAATCGCGACACTCGTAATGAGCGTCACGACTTGATCGGTCACATGCCCCAATTTCAATCCGAGCGCCGCGAGCACAAGACTGAATTCGGATACCTGTGCAATCGTAACTCCGGTCATAAAACTCGTCCGCCGGCGATGTCCCATGAGCCCCATAATAATGAGCACGATAAGCGGATTCCCGATGAGCACAAAGAGAGAAAGCACAATAATGGGAACAGTAAGACCGGTGAAATTCGAAATGATTGCCGAAGAGCCGAGAATCACGAAGAAAATCAAAATGAAAAAATCCCGAAGCGAGCGAATACGGTGTGATATTTCAAAATGCTCGGATGAATTTGCGAGTGCGAGCCCCGCGAGAAATCCGGCAATTTCGATGGAAAATCCTATTTTACTCACAAGCGCCGCAAGGAGAAACAGCCACGCAAGGCTCGTGAGAAACAACAATTCCTGCGAACGGGCAATGCGGTCGAAAAGCGGAGGAAAAAATTTTCTTCCGAGCCAGATAATAACGGCGAAAAGAACAACTCCCTTGAGCGCCATCATCGCGAGACTCCCCCACGCATACGCCCCCGCCGACTGTTTTACGCCGGCAAGTAAAATCAAAATTGCGATAGCGACAATGTCCTGTACCAAAAGCACCCCGATACTTATCTTTCCGTAAAGACTGTTTGAGGCTCCGTTATCGGAAAGTAGTTTCACCACAATCACCGTACTTGAGAATGTGAGGGCAATCGCGATATACCCCGCATGGAGCGGAATAAATCCGAGCGCGGTCGAAATAAAATATCCGAAAAGCGCGGTCACGATAATCTGTCCGAGCCCCACCGCAAGCGATGTCTTTCCGACAAGCCGAAGGGAGGTGTAATTTATTTCCAATCCAACCAAAAAGAGAAGAAACATGATTCCCAAATCCGAAAATATGGAAAACACTTCTCCGTTTTGTATATTGAAAAAACCGAAATATCCGATCGAAATTCCCGTTGCGAGATATGCGAGAACAATCGGTTGTTTCAAAAGCTTCGCCACAATTCCAAGCACCGTGGCGATAAGGACCACTATTGCGAGTTCAAATAACCCTCCTGTCATATTTTTAATTGTATCATATGCTTTCCAACTCAATCGAAATTCAAATACGGTATAATGGATATATGAAGAGGTGGCTGATAATTTTGACGATTGTCCTTCTCGCACTCACCGCATTATTCGCGCTTTGGGAATATATGACCGCACCCGCCGAATTGATATCAATGACAAAAGACGAGTGCATACAAAAGGGAGGAAGTGTCGCAAACACATGGGGAAAAAATACATGGAATGAAAAGGATGTTATTGGACAAATCAACAACATGAATTGTCCGTGTTTGTGCATAAAAACATCGAATAACACGGGAATGTTTCTTTTGGAATAATCCGATATGCAATAAAAATTCCTCCGTATTGCGGAGGAATTTTTTTATGAAAATTCGATGATGGTCTCTTCGATGAGTGACGAGAGAAATTGAACCGTTTCCGGTTTCCACATCATCTGTTTTGTGACGATTGGACCCCGTGTCCGTATGTCGGCGATCTTTCCGCCCATCTCATATTCCGTATTCGACAAAACGAAATCTTTTATTCCGGTTCCCATTTTTCTGAAAAGCGCTTCACGGAACATATTGTTCCGGGGGGAAAGTTGAATATTCCCGATAACCGACCCATAAAACAACGAGAACCCGAAATAATTTCCGTCCCTGCGCATTATGAGAGATATTTTTTCGGAAAGTAGTTCATGACCGAGTTCAATGTCTTCCGCGCAAATCGAGAACAGCGAAAGGTCACTTGCCACAAAATTATTCGGATCGTTCCCTCCTTTTTTCCCGTACATCAATACCCAAAACGAATTCTTGATCCGCAGAATACTCCCCTCCTCATATTCCAGCGTTGCGGTCATTTCGGGAAAACTGACGGAAGAAAAAACATTCGAGACGGCGACGGGAGAAAAAACAATGCCATACGCCTCATGGATATTTTTGAGATTCTCGTATACCCGAAAAAGCACTTCGGAAACACTCATCCCTTCATCATGAACAATTTCATTTTCTTTGTTCATACAAACCTCTTTATTCAAAAAATACTACCTTTGTTTTAGATCAATCTTCTGTTTTTTGCAAATAAAAACCGCCACGTTATTTTTGTGGCGGTTATTTTTTCACATCGTCGTCGTGATAATACTTCCAGAGATTACTGCTTAAAAAGTTTTTCCTGTGGCGATCGGAAGAATTTTGTGTGTTGTCGACCGCGGTCATGCGTGTTTTATGATCGCGTCTCGGAACCGGATGTTTTTGTGACACAAAATGCACTCGTTCCCCGGTTCTTGTTTTCCTCCGCCGCGCCGTTGAGACGTGGCGATGATGCGCGACCGACCGAATATCACGTCTCAGCCGTGCTTTTTTGGAAAATCGGGAAAAAAATCCTATTCCCAAAAAAATAAAAGTTACCGCGAGAACTATGCAAAACGAAAAAAATATTATTCTCGTCAATTCCAACGAACGCCTCCGTGATGTATATGAATACTGCTGATTTCGTTATACGACAAACTCCCGTTTTTTACAAATAAAGTTCCCCAAGGATTGAGGGATAACAAGTTCTTTTCGCTATAGGCACGGCAAGTCTCCTAGAATACAAATCCAATCACCACCCCAACCGCAAAAAGAATGAGCCACGAGAGTGTGGAAAAAAGAAATGAAAACGCTTCTTTCTTATGACCGTCCATATAGAGTCTCACGGGATTTCCAAAAACCAAAAGTCCGGTGATTGATGCCGAAATCACCAGTAAGAGCAACATAAAAACCGGGATCATAAAACTCGAAACATCTCCAAAAACATTTTTTCCGTTAAACATGAGGAACGCCACGAGCGCAATATAGACAAACGTACCGAGTGCACACAAAAAACTTTTGAGATAAAAATTAGATTTTTTCATATTTACATTATATACCCCATTAATCTTATATATAATCTTGCTGATCCGAGAAAAACCTCCTTTCATTAAGAATCTATTTTGTAAAACACACCACTAACGAACGTTTAATATTTTATCAGAAATCATGGGTGCATACTTTTTATAATCCTCACCGGACATGGAAATTTTTAATTTGTTCTCTTTGGGGGATTTTTCAATTGTGTTCTTAATATAATCGCTTTTTAATAGAAAATCGCTCGCGTGTTCAATTGCAAGTAATTTAATAGTACCAACCATAAATCTCGCAAAATCCTTTTTATCCAAAATACCTTTCGCCTTCAAGATAATCGGTTCGTGCAAGTTTGATTTATCGCTTTTTAAATAAGAGGCATAGGTAGAAAAAAGATCTTCCATAAAGTCGTTGGGAGCGAACAGATGTCTTGTGGTAGTCAAGAATTGATCTACTACTCCAACTGAAATTAGTAATTTCGTTTCTGGGATTTCAACCGATTTCTTAATGCCATTCAATACATCAATTAATCCCATAATAAGAACCTCACGCGAGATGAAATTGTCCAATGTAAACATTTTTGGGAAAATTTTATCCCACACACCCCCATATTTTGGTCTTTTGCGATAACCGTAATATTGCCAAATTTCATCGTTCAACATTGGCTTCATCGCCGTGGCGGATAAGAAAACAACAAGATTATTTATATCAGTGATTTTATTTTCCATACTACCACTTATAAGGATTTACTGTCCCTTTCTTTCCGGTGTAGGGATTATAATTTCCTTTCGTGGAAAAATTATCGAATTTAGTTCTATTTGGGGTGGTCTTATAGTGGGGTACAACATAACTGCCGGTTGACGGCTTGTAATACCCCCTCACTCTGGTTGTTCTTGCTTCTGCCAAAACAGAAAACGAAAGAACTCCAATAAGTAGTGCCGCCATTAAAAGTAATTTTTTCATATCTCTATTATACGGCTATTTCTCAAGAAATCGATTTTTCAAAAATTCAGTAAAGTCCGCCATCTCCTTTCTGTATTCTTCCAGTTTTTGCTTTTGTTCGTCGGGCGACACCAATACAATAGTTTCGGATCCTATACTTTGGATACGAAATTCCCCAAAAGCGCCAATATATCTGAAATTGAGCCGAGCGTCAAAAGGCGTATTTCTTTCTCGATAAAATTCCGAGAAAATATCCACCACTCGTTTTTGCTGTTTTAGATTTTCTGTTTTCCATTCTTCCTGTTTTTTTTCATCCTCTTCCCAACCATTTGGTTCCGGGACACAGATTTCAACCCACGGATACCCCTCCCCCCTTCCGCCAATATGACCCTCGCAAGATTGACTTGTTGAAAGTCCGTTTGCCAATAGTGCGGTGACAGTTTCCTTAATACCTTCATCCACGCCCTCTCCGAGTTTGTCGGTTATGGCTTCAACTTTATGGCGTGTTTCCACATATTTTTGTTCCTTCTCGATCACTAAATTATTTTGTTGTGATTCTTGACTTCTCATAAAATTATTTCTAATAATCTCCCTTATGCGCCTCGGCAACTTAATCATTCTCTGATCCAGCACCTCCTTTTTTCAAACGTGTTTCGTATTTTATAAGCACGCCCTCAACCGCTTCTTCTAAGTCGACGTGCAGTGAATTCGCGACGGTAACCACGGAATATAATAAATCCCCAATCTCCGATCTCATTTCTTCCCTAAATACCACATTAGTTTTTCCATAATCGGTCATTTTCAACATTTCTTTCGCAACTTCACCAAGCTCGGATATGGTATCGAGAATTTTATATTCGGGAGCAGAATCAAGTTTATGTTCTTTTGAAAACTCCCTTATGCGTCTTTGTAGTTCTTGAACTGTCATTTGGTGGACCTGGGGAGAATCGAACTCCCGCCTCGGCAATGCGAATGCCGCATAATACCACTTTACTACAGGCCCAAATCGTTCTTCAGTAATTATAAGTTATTAATTTTCACTCTTCACTAGTCCCTATGCCCTATTCCCTGACCCCTATCCTTACTATCCTCGCCACTTCACTGGATTTTTGTATCTCCGCGAAATCACCGTCACTGAGTTCGATGCTTTCTTTTCGATTATCAACATACACGATTGCGGGACCGCGCGCAATTGTGATTCGTATCACCGAATTTTCTTTGAGCACGATATGGTCCGACTGCTCGGTACTGTTATTGAATGCCAACCCCATCCCCACCTCGAAATAACTGTCGGTGATGGATCGGTAATATCCGGTCGAGCCGAAGGGTGTCGCGACCACCACCCCGTCCCCAATCACTCCTTCCAATATTTTTTTATTATTCACCGCCACATCGTAGCGAATCGCGTGGCGCGGATCCTTATTATGCACAATCACGTCGTTTACCCCCACATACGTTTCTCCGTGCGCCACAACATTCAGTTTCCAAAATTCTTCGATTGAATATCTGTTTTGTTTTACTTTTTCCAACACCTCGTCGTTGGAAACCGGTGAACATAATTTACACACGGCGCTTGCACGGAGCGGAAGTTTCGGGATTCCCGGATACATGTGTTCCGATCGCATCAGCGTCCCGTCTCCCCCGTAACTTACAACCATGTCCGGATTTTCGGAAACAACTTCAAACCCGTGCGCTTCCACGGTCTTTATTATTTCATGACTCTTCGGCGTCTTAAACACCAACACTTTCATATGAATCAATGATATCACTGTTTCCGTTTTTCCTGCGGGCGAGTGTGTTTTCGACAAGCTCACGCAAAAAATCACTGTATTGAATCCCGGAACTTTTTGCAGCGTCCTCAAACCCGGACTCGGGAGACACCACCGGATTCGTGTTTATCTCGAGTATATAAATGCGACGATTTTCACTTACGCGAATGTCGATGCGAACATAATCCCTGCATCCGATCGCCTGAAACGCCTTGAGTGCGTACTTTTCGATACGGTTTTTGAGCGAGGTGTCGATATCCGCAGGAAAAACGGTATCAAGTGGGTTTTCCGCATCCCATTTTGTTTTGTATGAAATAATTTTCGGTTCCTTTTTGGGCACGTTGGAAAAATTAATTTCTCCGATTCCCAGCACGCGCGGAGGATTTCCGACCACTGCAACCGTAAATTCTCTCCCCTCGATGAATTCTTCAACGACCGCGGGTTGATTATATTCCTTGTGAATAATCGCAATTAATTTTTCCACCTCTCCTTGAGTTTCGACAACGGAATCTTTGGTAATCCCCGCACTTCCGTCTTCACGCACCGGTTTCACAATATAGGGCGGAGTGAGATTTTCGACATTCGGCATTTCGCCAACGGGCACCACAATCGATGAGGGTGTCGGAATTCCCGCGGAATCGAAAATTTGTTTACACTTCATCTTATTCAAGGCAAGTCCGAGTGCAAACGGCGGATTTCCGGTGTACGGAATACGGAGTAACTCAAGCATTCCCGCCACATACATTTCGGTCTGACTGCGTTCGTAGAGCGACTCGCATAAATTGAACACAAAATCCGGATTTACCTCTTCGATTTTCGAAATAGTGCGCGCATTAATGCGCTGAATTCCCATGACGCGCACCGTGAGTCCGAATTCCTTCAAAAACTTTTTTATGATTTGCACTTCATCGCGCGATTCGGCGAGCGAATCGAAACTGTCATCGTTAATTACCGACGACGTCGAGCCGGCGCTTCCTTGTGTGTTATACAAAATCAAACATGTTTTCCCTTCAAGTTTCATCCTGTTAGAAACCCGCCTGAATGAAAGAATTCATTCTTTCGGGCAGGTAGATCGCGATCAAAAGATGCGATGAGTATGTGTGTTTTGTATATTCGACGAAAGTATTCATGTTT
>JAKANR010000022.1 GCA_021823645.1 bacterium | reverse complement strand
AGCCAAGAGAGTGCTTTTGCCCAAAGATTCAACGTGTTTCCAAAATTTTAAACCTTCCACTTTTTTTTCTTCATCGAATTCGAAGTTTTTCATATACACCTAAAACTGAACTTTCACCGGCTGTTTTTCCGCTTCGTTTTCCACCTCAAAAAATTCTCTTTTCTCGAATTTGAACATCCCCGCGATAAGATTGTACGGGAATATTTCGATTTTTGTGTTCAAGTCGCGCACATTTCCGTTATAAAATCTTCGCGCCGCCTGAATTTTGTTTTCGGTGTCCGAAAGCTCATCCTGCAATTTTGTGAAACTTTCCACCGCACGAAGTTGTGGATACGCCTCCGCAACGGCAAAAATGCTTTTAAGCGCCGAACTCACCATATTATCCGCGGTTTCTTTTTCCTTCATCGACTGGGCCCCCAATGCCTGTGTGCGAGCCTTCGTGACATTTTCGAACGCCGCATTTTCATGCGTTGCATATCCCTTCACCGTTTCGACGAGATTCGGGATAAGATCATACCGGCGCTTCAATTGTACCTCAATATCCGCCCACGCCTCTTTTGTCCGATTTACGAGACGAACAAACCCGTTGTATGCGGCGATAAGCCACACCACAAGAAGTGCAACAACAATCAATACAATAGTAAGAATACTCATGATATTTTTTTATACCGCCTTGACGAATGGCGGAGACCTTTTATACATATAGTATATACAAAAAATAATCAAATAAAAAGAGCCACATACCGGCTCTTTTTATAAGTATGACCTTATTTAATATCCCATATCCATACCTCCCGGCATTCCGCCCCCTCCTTTTTCTTTCTTTTCGGGAATTTCGGCAACCGCCGCGCCAATCGTCAAATAATTTGCGGCAACGGAGATTGCGTTTCGAAACGCCGTCTTTGTCACTTTCAAGGGATCAATGATTCCCACCTCTTTCAAATCAATCATTTTGTTTGTCGATGCATTGAATCCGATCCAATCGTTTTTCTTTCCGTGCAATTCCTCAATCACGGCTTTCGGCGATTCTCCGCTGTTCTCGACAATCGCACTGAGTGGGGATTTCAATGCGGCAAGCAATATCCCCATGGCGGCTTTCTTTACTCCATCAACTTCCTTTTTATACGCTTCGATATAAATCTGATATACGTTGAAAAGCGCAATCCCTCCGCCGGGAACGATTCCTTCTTCCATTGCCGCGCGTGTTGCGTGCACCGCATCATCCACACGCTGTTTCAATTCTTTTTGAGCCGACTCGGTTGGCGCTCCCACTTTTATGACTGCAACTCCGCCTGAAAGTTTTCCGAGACGCTCCTGAAGTTTTTCTTTGTCGAATTCCGAATCACTTTTTTTCAGTTGATTTTTTATTTGGGCGATACGATCGTCAATGTATTTCTTCTCTCCCTTTCCGCCGACGATGGTCGTATTGTCCTTGTTTGAAATCACTTTATGCGCGTGACCGAGTTCTTCCAATGAAGTATTCTCCAATTTCTTTCCGAGTTCTTCGGAAATAAATTCCGCACCGGTTACGACCGCAATATCCTGGAGCATTTCTTTTTTTCTGTCCCCAAATCCGGGCGCTTTCACAGCAAGTACATTGAAAATTCCCCGAAGTTTATTCAATACAAGTGTCGTAAGTGCTTCTCCGTCCATATCTTCGGCGACAATAAGCAATTCCTTCTTTCCTCCCTGTATCATTTTTTCGAGCAAGGGAAGAAGTTCATTGATAGACGAGATTTTTTTATCTGTTACCAACACATACGGATCGTCGAGTGAAGCTTCCATTCTTTCCTGGTTCGTAATCATATAGGGAGACACATATCCGCGATCGAATTGCATTCCTTCCACCATATCATGGGTATTTCCTATGGTATTCGAATCTTCGACGGTTACTACCCCGTCTTTTCCTATTTTTGCCATTACCTCGGCAATCAATCCGCCGATATCACCGTCTTTTGCGGAAAGTGTCGCAACTTCCTTGATTTTTTTGTTGTCGTTTATTTCTTCTTTCTGTTTTTCGAGCGTTTTGATGATTTCTTCACTGCCTTTTTTCAATTCTTCGGCAAGTTGAATGACATTGAATCCTTTCTCGCGAATTACTTTTTCTCCTTCCTCAATCAATGCATGCGCAAGCACTACCGAGGTGGTGGTGCCGTCTCCCACATTATCGTTTGTTTTATCCGCCGCCTGTTTAATAAATTCCGCTCCGAGATTTTCGTATTTTCCTTCAAGCTCAATTTCTTTTGCCACGGTTACCCCGTCAAACGTTACCTGCGGAGCTCCATACCCCTTCTCGATGACGACTGCGCGTCCGCGAGGACCGAGCGTCATCTTCACCGCTTCGGCAAGTGTATCGATTCCCTTTTTGAGCGCCATACGCGCATCTTCGTTAAATTTAATCTGTTTTGCCATAAATATATAAATTAATGTTTTCGACTATTCCACGACCGCGAGTATTTCATCTTCGGAAATAATGTAATATTTCTTTTCGTCGTTCTCGATCTTTTTTTCGTCGGACCATGGTTTTGAAAAAAGGACTTTGTCACCGACTTTCACCGACAGTGGGATTTTTGTTCCGCTTTCATTTGTTTTCCCCGGACCGGTTGCGACGATTACTCCCTGCATCCGCTCTTTTTTTTGCGCATTATCGGGAAGCACGATGCCGGACTTTGTTGTTTTTTGTTCTTCTTCGATATATTCGACGAGAACGTTATTCGATAAAGGTTTTATATTCATATTATATTTTTTTTATTGGCACTCACGACCTTTTGGTGCCAATTCATATATGAGTATATGCGCGACTATATCCTTGTCAACTCTCCATTTATTCACTTTGCAGAAAAATATGTGGTGGCATATAGTCAATATATGGACATCGCGTGGATGGATACATATCCCGAAGAAAGTATTGTAAAAAAGGCATATATTTTTGCCGAGGAGGCGCATCGCGGAATTACGCGGGAAAGCGGAGAGCCATATATTATTCATCCTCTCGCGGTTGCGAAATTCGTTCATGAATGGGGTCTCGATGATGCAAGTGTCGTGGCGGCGTTTTTGCACGATGTACTCGAAGATACGCTACACACGCAAAAAGAATTGGAAAAAATATTCGGAACAGAAATTGCGGAAATCGTCGACGGAATGACAAAACTCCGTAATTTCAAATACGGAGAAAATCCCGACGCGGAAAATATACGAAAACTCATTCTTTCGTTCGGAAAGGATTTACGCGTTATTTTGATAAAACTTGCCGACCGGTATCACAATATGAAAACGCTGAAATACAAGTCGCCCGAAAAACAAAAGGAAATTGCGTGGGAAACGATAGAAATTTACGCTCCCATCGCCTACCGTCTCGGAATGCAGAAATTGAGCGGAGAACTCGAAGATCTTTCATTCCCCTTCCTGTATGAAGAGGAATATCGATGGCTTATGGAAAATGTGAAGGAACAACACGAGGAACGCGCTTCGTATGCCGAAAGATTGAAACCCGCACTCTCCCGAATGCTCGATGAAGCGGGAATCAAGCCGATTGCCATCGACTCGCGTGCAAAGCGATATTACAGTCTCTATAGAAAATTGATTCGGGGAGATATGGATTTAAGCAAAATATACGATCTCGTTGCCGTACGTGTGGTCGTAAAGACCATCGAGGAATGTTATGCGACACTGGGAGTCATCCACAAACATTGGTCCCCGCTTCCGGGACGATTCAAGGATTATATTGCGGTTCCGAAACCGAACGGATATCGCAGTCTTCATACCGTTGTTTCCGCACTTGAAAATAAAATATCGGAAATACAGATAAAAACCGAGGAAATGCATCAGGAAAACGAATTCGGTATCGCCGCACACTGGGCATACGAGCAGACAAAAAAAGACCCGACTCAAAAAACAAAAAATTGGGAAGGGATGAAAAACAAAAAAGAGCTTCTCTGGGTTGAACAGCTTCAAAACTGGCAGAACAAGTTCGTCAATCGAAAAGATTTTCTCGAATCATTGAAAGTCGATTTCTTCAAAGAACGAATATTCGTGCTTACCCCGAAAAACGACGTGATTGATCTCCCCGCGGGATCAACGCCGATCGACTTCGCATATCACATTCACAGCGATATCGGCGACCAGTGCACCGGCGCGCGGGTGAACGGAAAAATCGTACCTCTCGACCATGAGCTTCGTTCGGGAGATATTATCGAAGTAATGACACAAAAAGGAAAAAAACCGTCGGAAGATTGGCTCCGCTTTATAAAAAGTTCAATGGCAAAAAAATATGTGAGAAGCGCACTTCGCATGAAGGACAGAAAACTGCAGACGAAAATATCAGCCCCGAAAGAAATTCAGTTTAAAATCATGAATCTCGACCATTCCGGATATCTGAAAGAAATCACGGGTGTGTTCGGCGATCTTGATGTGAATATAATTTTTCTGAACAGCCAAGCCGATCCGCGACTCACTTTTTCCATGGTGGTCATCCGATGCGAAAATATCCCAAAGCAAAAATTGGAAAAATTGATTGTGCGAATAAAGAAAATACCGGGAACGAAAGAAATAACGTACCACTACGTTTAATTAAGTGAATCGTTCAACAACGCATCAATAATCGATTGCCATTCTTCGGGGGAATAAAATTCTATAACAATTCTCCCCTTCCCCTGATTTTTTATTATTTTGACCGGAGCACCAAGTTTTTCTTCGAGTTGTCTTTCGAGATTGAGTTCCTCCGGGTTTTGCGGTCTTTGTGGGCTTCCTTTTTCGCGTATTTCCCGCGCCGTGGTTTTTTGTTCGATAAGACGCTCAAATGCTTTTTGTTGTTCGGTAATATTCGCGATGGAAAGCAATGCCCGCGCCTGTGATTCATTCAGTTTCGATTCGGCGAGTGCTTGTTGAATATGGGAGGGAAGATTCAATAACCGTAATGTGTTTGCAATCACCTCACGACTCTTTCCCATACGCACCGCGATTTCCCTCTGCGTAAGTCCGAATTCATCCTGAAGTCTCGCGTACGCTTTCGCCGCCTCCAGTATATTCAAATTACTCCGCTGTATATTTTCAATAAGCGCCATCTCCAATTTTGCCTTTCCGGTATCCACTTTTTTGATGATTGCGGGCACCCGTTCCAATCCGGCAATTTTCGACGCCATAAGTCTTCGCTCTCCGGCGATGAGTTGATATTCGACATCCGCTCCCCCGTCTTTTTCTTTTATTATTTTTGAAACCAAAAGAGGTTGAATCACTCCGAATTCACTTATCGATTGAGCAAGCTCGTCAAGATCCTCCTTGTTGAAAGTTTTCCGAGGTTGATACGGATTTGATTTTATTTTTTCTATTTCTATTTGAAACACCGATTCCGGTTTTACATCGAGTTTGTGTTTTTCATGGCGAATTTCTTCGGATATCGGATGTTGGGATGATTCCTGTTTTAAAATTTCTTCATGCTCAACATTCGCGACAATCGCCTTGTGTGGCGGGACTATTTCTCCTTTTTTTATTTCTTCGTTTTTTTTTGGAGGAATAAGTGATTGTATGCCGTGTCCTGTGCTCATGTGATTTATTATATTATGTTTCTAGAACGATGAAAAGATAAAAACGTTTCCCTATATACACCAAAACAGAGGTACTTATCTCCCCTCTGTTGAAGCTTTTCTTTCATTACTAATTTCGAGGTCTATATGTGAGTAAATAAATAAAGAACTTCTCGAAACGATGAAATATCTGGGCCTCACCAAAAAGTGGTAAGATTCCTCTGCTTTAGTAAAACGTACGTACGGTGGTCTGTATCGAACAAGAAAAACATTCCATAGAACTTCATACCGGCCGGATACTCCGCGCCATGGTCCGATTCACGTGTGCGACAAGAACCAATAAAAATAATACTTTCCTCAAAATGAATGTCAACCCCGTTAGAGACAGATCACGATCAAGGTTTATAAATGAAATATGCGTGTAGTATAGATGCAATTTTTATAATATTACCCTCCTTCCAATATACTCCTAGTGATCGTGGTCTCTACACGGGGTCAACCCCGCACCTTTTCTCAATCGAGTAGAAATGATTGAATATGCGAAGTTTTGTAAATAAACATATAAGGCTATATGAATAAACCTGCGAAAATGCCTAAAAAACCGCGATGGCGGTTTTGTAATTGAGAAAAGGTGCGGGGCAAGCCCCACGTCTCTTATTTCAAAAAACCGAAATAGGAAAACAGTTTAAGACGATCCTCGTCCTGATATTTCGCTAGACATGTTGCCGAAATGGACTTACTTTTCAAATGAGCAATAACTTTAGCGGACGGGACGAAAGAAACTTTCCCTATTTTTGAAAGTGCAGAGGAGAGATATGCATCGTCGGGAAAAAAATGAAGATTCAAATCGTCTTTTAATTTGATAAGCGGAGTTAATCCTCCGACTTTTTTGTAATCCTCCGCTCTACATGCGAAATTCGCTCCCCAAAAATAAAATCGATAGGTCGGGCGAAAGTATTTATCGAGAAAGAAAAAACTTATACTCCATATATTTTTGACGATACTGCGAAAAAACCATACCATTCCGCCGGTTCCGGTGATTGATTTATCTTCGAGTGGCTCACTTACGTATCGAAGCCAATTTTTTGACGCACACGAGTCGCCATCGATGGATGCCACAATATCTCCGGTCGCCAACTCAAATCCTTTTGCGCGCGCATAGACAATCCCCTCGGGTCCGGAATATTCCACTATCCTCACAAACGGATATTGTTTCGCGATACGCACCGTGTCATCCGAACAATTGTGTGCAATAAGCAACACCTCATCGGGTTTTTTTGTCTGATTTTTTATCGAATCGAGACACTTTCCGATATATCTCTCTTCATTATGGGCAACGATGAGAACGGATGTGGACATATGACATTACTTGTTTTCCGGCGAAAGCGAATCGAAGAAATCTTTGAAATTCCCCTCTTCGTGTATCATGAGCACGAGTGGCGCTTTTGTATCAGTCGGTACTTCCTCGTTTGTAATTTCTTTTTTCACCTCTTCCTTTTTTACATGAACGGCAGGCACGTACGTGCCGTACTCGTATTCATATGATTTTTCCACATACGGATGGGACGAAATTGTTTCAAACACATCCCTTTTTGGAGGAATAACATATTCTTTTTGATTTTCATCACCCCGTATAATTTCTTTTGCGAGCTCTTCATATGCAACCGCTCCCGGACTTTGCGGAGCATAGAGCATAATCGGTTTTTGAAAGCGGGGTGATTCCGCAAGTGCGACCGAGCGTGGAATTTCCACGTCATATACTTTATAGGGGAATCTTTTCCGTATTTCTCTCGCGATATCCCGCGAAAGTCTTTCGCGCTTATCATACATGGTGAGTAACGCCCCGCTGATTTTGAGCGGATGTCCGAGGTTTTCCTTAATGAGATTTACCGTATCGAGTAATTGTTGAATTCCCTCCAAACTGTAATATTCACACTGCACTGGTATCACCACCTCATCCGCCGCCATAAGTCCGTTCACGGTGAGCAGATTCACGCTTGGTCCCAAATCAATCACGATAAAATCATATTGATCACGCACCGTGTCGATAAATTTTTTTAAAACAAGTTCGCGATCGTCAACTTCAATAAGTTCAATCAAGGCACCTGCAAGATCCTGGGATGCCGGAGCCACATCAAGACGCGCAAGATATGTCCGCTTTATCACCCGATCGATTTGCTGACCCGCAAGCAACGCATGATAAATCGTCTCACTCGGCTCGTGTATCACCCCAAGTCCGATTGTCGTGTTGTATTGCGGATCGAAATCAATGAGGAGGGTTTTCTTTCCGAGTATCGCAAAATACCCACTCATATTCATGGCGGTCGTCGTTTTCCCCACTCCCCCCTTTTGATTAAAAATTGCGATAACGCGAGACATGGATAAAAGTTAAATCTCAAAAACCAAACCCCAAAAGTTGGAGATTTGCTTTCCGTATTTTCATTATAACATCAAAAACCAAAATTAACTCACTCTCATCTCATATATTAAAAATCCCTCCGCTTGCGGAGGGATTTTTTGTGCCGAGGGCGGGACTTGAACCCGCACAACCTAAAAGATTACAGGATTTTGAGTCCTGCGCGTCTGCCAGTTCCGCCACCTCGGCGATTAAAAAAGGAACCTATCTAAAAGATACGGCATCGTGTTATTTGTGTCAAAAAAGAAAATCCTTCAATAATGAAGGATTTTAAAATATAGGGGGCGACGGAGGAATTTGACATCCTCAAGTATCGATCTTTCAAAAAGACCGGCTACTCGCTGTTATTCAGCTACATCGCCATGCGTGGGGTCAGCAGGACTCGAACCTGCGACTTCTTCCTTATCAGGGAAGTACTCTCCCAACTCGTATCTAAATCGCGACGACACAAGCGGGTATCCAACTGAGTTATGACCCCAATGCGAGCAGGGAATGGGACTCGAACCCATGAGCTCTTCATTGAAGTGAAGCGTTCTCACCAACTGAACTATCCCTGCATAAATTTTAAAATAACAGAGGGATTTGCGAACAAAAGGCAACAAAAGGATTCCTCAACGGTTTCATCTCTTTTGATACCATCTATCCATCCCTCTGTAAAATACTAAATATGAGTATACCGAGGCACTATAAAATGTCAATAATTCATCAAATGTAACGACGTACAACATCGTTACATTTTGGAAAGGGGGCAGTCTTTATGATCGTGCTTTCGTGCAGGACAAAATTTTCGTCCATATTCAATCAAATAATAAGTAAGTCGAAACCACTCTTTTTTCGGAAACAAATTCATTAAATCTCTCTCAACGACTTCCGGCGTTTTCCCGTCACTGAACCGAAGCGCGTGTGCGAGTCGAAATACGTGCGTATCCACCGCGATTCCCTCGACCACTCCGTGCGCATTTCCAAGCACCACGTTCGCTGTTTTTCTTCCCACGCCCGGGATTTTTATCATCTCTTCCATTGTTTTTGGAATTTTTCCTCCATGTTTCCGCTTTATATGGTTTGCCGCGGAGAGTATGTTTTTTGTCTTATTTTTGTAAAATCCCGTTTGATAAATGTCTTTTTCAAACTGGGATGGTTTCGCGCGCACATAATCATCGAGTGTCCTGTATTTTTTGAAGAGCGCTCTCGTCACTTCATTCACTTTTTTATCGGTGCACTGCGCGGAAAGTATCACCGCAACAAGCAATTCCCAATTATTTTTGTATTGCAACATCATTCCCGCATCGGGAACGATTTTTTTGAGTTCTCTCAAAATCCGCATC
The DNA here is from genome assembly GCA_021823645.1 of bacterium. Classification (GTDB taxonomy): domain Bacteria; phylum Patescibacteriota; class Minisyncoccia; order UBA6257; family GWB1-50-10; genus JAKANR01. Next base: position 3,275 of record JAKANR010000022.1, on the reverse strand, counting down.
GCTCTTTTTCTTTTTTTATCCATATTTTCTTATTCCAATGTTCTCAAGAATTTGAGAATAAGTAGGATGCGACAATCGCCGCAGTTTCGCCACGCAAAGTGAATTTGCCTAAATTTACGATCAAAAACTTATTCTCCCTGGCATATTCCAATTCAGTTTCACTCCACCCCCCCTCCGGTCCCACAAACACATTAATTATATTTCCTTTTTTCATCTTTTTTATCGAATTATGGAGATTGTCTCCGCTCCGGTCGCAGAAAAATGTGATACCACTTCTTTTTTCTTTTATCACATCACTCAAATTGGTAATTTCTTTCAGTTCCGGGATAATCCCCCGTTCCGATTGTTCCGCGGCCTCCTTTATAATTTTTAATACACGTTCTCTTTTTATATCCAATTTTACCGTTCGGTCGGTAACAAGCGGAGTTATGGTGTTTATCCCAACCTCAACGGCTTTTTGCACCGCGAGCTCGAAATTCTCTTTTTTCAGAATACTCAAATACAAATGAACATTTCTTTTTGATTCATTTTTGTTTTTTCCCGATGAAATGATTTTCGTATTTATATTTTTTTCTATATGCATTATTTCCGCCATATACTCGCTTTTATCTTCATTACACAATAAAATTCTTTCTCCCACTTTCAAATGAAGTACATTTTTTATCTGGTGCACAAGCTCGCCATCGTCGATGACAATTCGGTTATCCACAATCACAAAATTTCCGAAAAATCTATGTATCTTCATATATTTCTATTCCGATCGTAATGCTTCCATCGGACTTTTTCGCGCCGCCTGTCGCGCGGGAAATATTCCGAACAATATTCCCGTTCCGCACGAAACCGCAATTCCCATAAGCATTCCGCTCACCGAGAAGAAGTACGGGAAATTTGTGTTCATAAAATATGAAGCCACGATAGTGATGAGAAGCGTCACTATAAGACCTCCGAGAATTCCGATAATCCCTCCAAACGACGTGAGGAACACGGACTCAAGAAGAAACTGGGAAAGAATATTTTTATTCGTTGCCCCCAGCGCTTTTCGAAGCCCAATCTCCTTAGTGCGCTCTGTAACCGAAACGAACATGATATTCATAACCCCTATTCCTCCCACCACAAGCGATATCGCCGCGACAAACGCGAGAAACACGGTAACCGCACTCAATATATTATCAACGGTTTTTATGATATCTTCCTGGGTACTGACGATAAAATTGTCTTTTTTTGGATCGTCGATATTATGATTTTCCCGAAGCACTCTTTTGATGTCCATCACCATTTGCGGAACGACATCCGCGGAACTCGCCTGTATCGCGATTTCATGGAAATGCCGAATACCCAAAATATATTGCTGCATGGTCGTATAGGGCACCACAATCATATCATCAATGCCGAACATCGATGCGTTTGAAGAAGAAAAAACTCCTATTACTTTGAATTTTTTGTCTTTTATTTTTATCTTTTCCCCAATCGGATCCTGCGGTCCGAAAAGATCTTTCACGATATTTTTTCCGATAATTGCGACACCGGCTTTCTGATTGACTTCTTCACTGGTGAACTTTCTCCCATTGATGAGGGAAAGGTTATATATCCTAAACGACTCGGCGCCACTTCCCATAACAATTGCGGTTTTTACATCGGGTCCGTACGATACGCTTATGGAACCGCTTACGGACGGATTTACCAGTACCGCATCGGGAACGTTTGCTTTTTTCCTCAAATCTTCCAAATCCTTTTCCGTCAACGATTTCAAAAGCATCGCCGCCGATTGTCCGCTGAAACTAAACAGTCCATCCGACGGTTTTCCCGGATTGACAAAAACGTTTTCCGATCCGAATGATTGCACCTCTTTCACGATCAATTGAGTTGCGCTTCCCCCAATTGACATAACAATCGTAATTGCGCTCACCCCGATGACGATACCGAAAATCGTAAGAAACGATCTCCCCTTATTCCGGGAAAGCGCCTGTAACGACGTACGAATGAGATCTTCAGGATGTATCATAATGAATTATTCATAATGGAGCGATTCAATCGGACTTTTTCGCCCCGCTTTCCGTGCGGGAAAAATACCGAACGCGATTCCGATGATAAACGAAACTCCGATCCCCCACGCCATTCCCTTCAGCGAAAATACGAACGGGAGATCGATATTTCCGAATTTTGCGGCGGCGTATGAGAGCACTCCCGTGAGAAGCGTCCCTCCGATGACTCCGATAATTCCGCCGATAATGGTGAGGAAAAGCGCTTCAAAGAGAAACTGGGTGAGAATATTTTTATTTGTGGCCCCCAACGCTTTCCGAAGTCCAATTTCCTTGGTACGCTCCGTTACCGAAACGAGCATAATATTCATGATTCCGACCCCTCCGACAATAAGCGAAATTGCCGCAACCGAAGTAAGAAGAACAGTGAGAATCCCCGTTATCGTTTTCACTCGATTTGCGATATCTTCCTGCGTCTGAATAAAAAAGTCGTCTTTGTCGGGATTATCGATATTGTGATTGTTCCTCAAAAGTGTTTTCACGTCACGAATGACTCCGGGAACCGACTGTATCGAATCCGCCTCAATAATGATTCGGTTGAAGTAGTGAAGTCCCAGAACATTTTCCTGTACGGCGGTATATGGAGCAATCACTGCTTTATTGAAATCAATAAATGAACCCTGTCCTTCCGGAGCAAGCACGCCGATAATTCTGAACTTCCCATCCTTCAATTTTATTTTTTCCCCAATCGCATTTTTTTCTCCGAACAATTCTTCTTTTATTTTACTTCCGATAACTATCACCCGTTCCTTCTGCTCGACGTCGGAAATATCGAAAAATCTTCCCTCATTCACAGAAAGATCAAAATTCTGTTGTATATATTCACTGCTTCCGATAATCATTGCATCATATACATCCGATCCGAACGAAGCGGATGCATAGCCGAATACATAGGGAATTATTTTTTTTGCACCGGGAACATTCGATTTTTTTTGCAGATCGGCAAAGTCTTTTTCTTTCAGTGAATCATTCAACACCGTTCCCGCCGCATCAGACGGTCCTTTCGGCTCCCTCCCGGGGAGAACAAAAATATTTGCGGGGCCGAAACGTTGTATCTCGCCGACGACAAGCTGTTCGGCACTCTGTCCCATAGACATAACTGCCATCACGGAAGTGATTCCAATCACAATTCCGAGAATGGTGAGAATCGATCGATTTTTATGCACAGAAATCCCGGCAATTGCCATTTTCAATGTGTCTGAAATACGCACCATAAATTTTTATTTTGAAAATCCC
>JAKANR010000021.1 GCA_021823645.1 bacterium | reverse complement strand
ATACCTAATACTGAATACTAAATACCCTCTTTTCCATCAGTAATTGTTTCTCGTTTCGGGACGAGGAGGAATCTTCTCGGTGGGATTCAGTGCTTCGTTCGCGAATGTTTCGTCGTCGATCTTTTTACCCTTCTCGCGGAGATAGTCTTTCACGGTGATGAGAGAGGAGAGGGTGCGGAATGCATAGGAAGCACTATCCCTACTATCCTTCACGCCCGTATTAAAAAGAAAATATTGATATGGAATTTCTATGAAAATTGGGTTGGAAATGGTCGATTCTATTTTTTCACACTTTTCTTCAGAAAGACGCGTGAATACATCTGAGGTGATAAATGAAGCACAGGCGCGGAATGCATCCGACCCAAAGACATCACCCCCCACCTCCAGCGCTTGTATATCAGAGAGAAAGTACTTATATGAAGCTTCAATTATAAGGGGGTCAAAAATCGCCGATTCCATTTCTCTTCTTTTTTCCTGTGAAAGATAAGGAAAAAGATCCGAGGTTGTAAATGCTGAATAAGTCCAAAGCGCATACGATGCATCTCCCGATCCTCCTTTCCTACCCCACTTTATTTCTTCAGTAAAATTTTTATATGAGTTTTCAATGAAGTCGGAATCGTGAATATTAAACTTTATCTCTTCCTGTTTTTCTGGAGAAAAGTGAAAAAAGAAACCCGAATTTAAAATTGCAGAATAAGTACAAAGCGCATCTAGGGCAAAACTTTCACACCCCCCCTCCCTTCCCTTTTCCGAACAGTAAACCAAATCTTCACACGCACTTTTAAGAAGAATGGGGCTCTCCATTATTTTTTTCATTTGGTCGATCTTCTCTTCATATATATCCGCAAGGAGGGTTTCTTTGGAGAATTGCTTCTCGTGTTGTGCTTCTTGGTTTGGAAACTCAAAGTGAGGGAGAAGTCCTTCCTTTGATTTCAAGAAGCGTGCTTTGTCTCCTTGTGCTTTCTCGACGTGCTTCGATATGTCGTTGAATTGTTCCATGGTGATTGTCTATTCCCCGCCTTCTTTCATTAGTAATTAGTAATTTCGTAATTGTCTGCCTGTAGGCACGGGGAGCGTGTTATGTTTTCATAATAATTAGAGAAAGAGAAAAAACAACCCCTTTGGCGCATTTCATTTCACTGGTATAATGGCAGTATGTTGCATACACTTCGCGGAACGGTTGAAGAAAAAGGGCACAATTTTTTTATTCTCGAAGTGGGGGGGGTCGGATTCAAAATATTCACGAACGCCCGCGCGCTTAAAAACGTTGCGATAAGCAAAACCCCATTCAAGTGTTTTTGCTTTCTTCATGTTTCGGAGAATCAATTTACCCTGTTCGGTTTTTTGGACGAACCGTCTCTCTTGTTTTTTGAATTGTTAAATACCGTTCCCGGTGTCGGACCGCGCACGGCGCTCAATGTCCTTGATGTGGATTCCACGGAAAACATCACCGCGGCAATCCTCGAAAAACGCACCGATCTTTTGACGCGCGCTTCGGGAATCGGCACAAAAACCGCCGAAAGAATCGTAATAGAACTGCAAAGCAAACTTCACCTTCACACCTCTTCATCGCTTACAAAATCAATGGATGTAAATATTGAGCTGGAAGAGGCGCTCGTGAGTCTCGGATATCAACAAAAAGAAGCGAAACAGGCGATACAAGCGACGCAAAAATCTTTTCATGAAGACGAATCATTCGAAAATCGTTTGCGAAGCGTTTTAAAAAATATCGGGAAACTGAAATAGGGATTTTGTCTAAAATTTTTCTGAAAATTTTAATTACAAAACCCTACCCCGCCCTTATTGAGTGGATAAACAAAGAAAGATACAAAAATAAAATGTATACCTCAATTAAAGATTCAGTCGAACCTAAAATTGATAAGGGCGGGGTGCTCAATACTGTAGCTATATTTTCTTCGCTACAGATGAGCTCGAAAATATAGACACTATTGGCATGAAACTCACATTTTACGGAGGAGCAAAAACGGTAACGGGGGCAAACTATCTGCTCGAATCGGGAAAAACAAAAATACTTATCGATTGCGGACTGCATCAGGGATCCCAATATTCAGAGGACCTTAACTTCGAACCGTTTCCCTACAATCCAAAACACATCGATGCGGTGTGCGTAACCCACGCACATATCGATCACATCGGAAGAATTCCGCAACTCGTAAAGCAGGGTTTTTTCGGGCACGTGTATTCAACTCCGCCCACAAAAGATATGGCGGAGGCGCTCCTGCTCGATGCGGAACACCTTCTTTTCGAAGAGGCGGAGAAGCGGGAACTCCCTGTGCTTTATACGGAAGCCGACATCATAAAGGCAATGGGGTTGTGGCAGAAGCGTTCGTATCACGAGAAATTTACCATCGGACCGTTTGAGGTTGAATTTTACGATGCGGGTCATGTGTTGGGATCGAGCTCAATTCTCGTAAAAGCGGAAGGGAAATCGATTTTATTTTCCGGCGATCTCGGCAACATTCATACGCCGTTTATAAAACCGACCGAAACCCCGCACGAACCCGTGGATTACATTCTCGTTGAGTCGACATACGGAGGAAGGATTCATGAAAAACTCGACGAGAGAAAAAACGAGCTTGAACGCGTTATTCGCGAAGCGACGGACAAAAAAGGAGTGCTCCTCATTCCAGCATTTGCGCTTGAGCGCACGCAGGAGATGATTTTTGAATTAAATGAACTTGTCGAAAACGACGTGGTGCCACGCATCCCGGTGTTTGTCGACAGTCCGCTCGCCATTAAACTCACTTCGGTATATCAAAAATATTCCAGGGATCCGATGTATTTTAACGGAGATGTTATCGGGCACATTAACGAAGGAGACGAGATTTTCAATTTTCCCGGACTTCACCTCACGCTTACTCCGGAAGAATCAAGGAGTATTACGCGAGTTCCTGCGCCGAAAGTCGTTATTGCCGGAGCGGGAATGTCCCAAGGGGGGAGGATACTTTTTCACGAGAAACAATATTTGGAAGGCCAAAACAATATTGTGTTATTCGTCGGATTTCAGGCGCGCGGGTCACTGGGGAGGGCCATTATCGAAGGCGCCCCGTCCGTGACTATTTATGGGGAAAAAATTTATGTGCGCGCCCGCATCGAATCCATCAGCGGATATTCCGCCCACGCGGATCAAATACAATTATTGAAATGGATTTCTTCAATGCCACTGCCGATAAAAAAAATATATGTCGTGCAGGGTGATGAAGACGAATCGGAGGCACTCGCGGAAAAAATAAAGGAAAAAAACTCAGCGGACGTTCACATTCCTTCTTTTGGCGAATCGGTGGTGTTATAATGAAAATAAACATATAGTATGCCAAGAAAAAAAATAAGCACAAAAACAATCGAAACAAATTTTAATCATCATTTGAAATATAAAATTTGTGTTTCGGGAGCGGCGGAAACGGGATGTTGCGCGGAAGGGACGCAGGAAAAAGCGGAGGCGTTGGGAAGAGAAATTGCAAAAAGGGGACTGGTGCTCGTAACGGGCGCCACCACGGGGACGCCGTATTGGGCGGCGAAGGGCGCGAAGTCCGAAGGAGGAATTGTAATCGGGCTTTCTCCTGCGGCATCGAAAGTTGCGCATATAAAAACATATCAGCTTCCCATCGACTATCACGATCTCATTATTTATACGGGGTTCAATTATGCCGGAAGAAACCTTCTTCTTATACGTTCATCCGATGCGGTTATCACCATTTGCGGAAGGATAGGTACGCTGAACGAATTTACCATTGCATTTGAAGATAAGAAACCGATAGGGGTTCTTGAGGGGACGGGGGGTATGGCCGATAATTTAAGGGGTATTGTGGAAAACGCCCATCGGGGTCCCGGGAGAGTGGTGTATTCGGAAGACCCAAGCACGTTACTCGATAAAGTTCTCGAAGAAATAGAAGATGAAGAAAAAAAGAACGGAGTAAAAGGCCGAGTATTATAAGAATATATTTATGCCGAAAAAAATTGTTGCAAAAAAACCAATTGGCGTGGTTACCCATTTTTTTGGGGCGATTGATGTCGCGATAGTGAAATTCAATAAACCGATAAAAGTCGGTGAAACGATTCAATTCAAAGGAGCCACGACCGATTTTTCCGAAAAAATAAAATCAATGCAATACGATCACAAGGGCATAGAGAGCGCAAAAAAGGGTCAGGAGGTTGGAATTAAAGTGGGCGACAAAGTGCGCGAGGGAGACGAAGTGTTTTTGGAATAACAGCCCTTTATATGAATAAACGAGCAGTGCTTTCGGTGGGATTACTTGCCGGTACAATCATCGGTGCCGGCATTTTTTCACTTCCGTATCTTTTTTCCCGCGTCGGACTTCTTCTCGGTATAATATATCTTTTGATATTCAGTGGGGTGTATATCGCGTTTTATTTCATGTATTCGTCCCTCCTCATCAAGGAGAATGGACCGCATGATTTTTTCAGACTTGCCGAAAAAAATTTATCGAATCCATATTCGAAACTCGCGTCGCTCATTGCGATCGGTGAGTTGTTGTTTGTATTGGTGGTCTATCTCATTCTTGCCGAAAAATTTCTGAGTCTCAGTTTCGGAATTGGTGGTATTCTTTCCGTAGTCCTGTTCTGGGCGGTGAGTTCCGTTTTTATGTTTGTTCGTCTGCGCTGGTTGGAAATTATTGAGATATTAAGCACGTTTTCCATTATCAGTCTCATAGTTTTTGTTTTTTTTATCGGAGGAACGACAACGGAAATTCCGAATCTATCCCTTTTTCCGAAGTCGTTCGATTGGATATTATTACTTCTTCCATTCGGTCCGCTTCTCTTTTCTTTTTCGGGACGTTCCGCCATTTCAAAAATAGTTGAGGAATACAAAAAAGCGAAGGGGGGGAGCAATGAATTTTCAATTAAAAAGTCACTTGTTTGGGGAACGCTTATTCCCGCAATTATATATTTTTTCTTTATTCTCGGCGTTTTTCGGCTTGGAGGCGACGTTTCTCCCGATACGTTGAGTGGGCTTACGTTTCTTCCTCCCATTATCTCGACACTACTCGGAGTATTGGGGCTTATCGCCCTTTGGGACTCGTATTTTGTCATCGGAATCAATGTAAAAGATATTCTCGTGTTGGATGCCGGGTGGTCACGGTGGATTGGCGTCGGTATTCCTCTTTTTTTTCCCCTTCTTCTTTATCTTTTCGGGTTTAAGGATCTTTTGTTGGTATTGGGACTTGTTGGTGGCGTCTTCACCGCGTGTGCCGGAATCTTTATCACGCGCATGTGGCAAAACGCATTTCCTCTTCATAAATTCAAAAAATTTGCCGGCGTGTTATACGGGGTGTTCTCTGTCGCCATCATATATGAGATATTGAACATTATATTCGGGTTTTAATTATGTTTAAAAAAATTCTCGAGAACAAAAAGATTTCGCGCATCGCGTTTTTTTTATTTCTCTTTTCGGTACCGCTCGGAACGAAAAAATTTATTTTTTCTTTTACCGGCGGAACAAGTGAATTCGATGCGGTGTTTATTTTTTTGGACGACGCGTTGTTTTTTATTTCCGTCTTTTTTATGAGCATCGCGTTTTTCGGCGGTATACGGAACGCATACGGAAATTTTATTTCTTTTTTAAAGGAAGAAAAGCGGATATTTTTCTCCGTCCTCGTTTTTTTGTTTTTTTCTCTTTTTTCCTTATTATTCTCCTCGCAATTGCCCGTAGGCTTGTATTTTTTTCTCCGTCTCACCATTAGTCTTGCACAGTGTCTTTTTCTTTTTTTTGTATTGAGGAAAAACATCATTTCCGTAACATTTCTTTCGTATACGTTCATTTTTTCGGCAGTTTTTCAGGCGGTTATTGGATTTCTCCAATTTCTCTCACAAAAGAGTGTTGGGGTGTGGTTTTTAGGCGAATCGATTATCGATGAGTTTTCCGTCAATGTCGCGCGTTTTCCCGTGTTTGGCGCCCCACTTCTCCGCGCGTATGGCACTATGGCGCACGCAAACATACTCGCGGGATTTCTTGTGTTGGGGGTTATTGCATGTTTATTTTTGTGGATAAACAAAGAACAAAAAAAAATTCGGACGTTCGGAGATTTTTTGAAAAACCGGTTGTTTTTTCGCGCCGTTATTTCCATCTGTCTTTTTGTAATTTTTGTGGGCATTATTCTCACATTTTCCCGGTCGGGGTGGATTGTTTCCTTGTGGGCGACCATTCTTTCTTTGTGTGTCGGTATTTTTTATCCGCGCACCCGTCGCCAAACGATTCATCTTGGAATTACGGTCTGTATTTTATTTGCGATTCTTTTTATGTCTCTCGGGTGGATGATTTTTCCTCGCGCGACACTTTCCCGAAATGAGCCGTCGGTAAACTACCGCGTACTCTATAACAACATAGGACGCGATATCGTGTTTCAAAAACCGTTCGGTGTCGGAATGGGCAATCAGATATTTTTTTCGAAGGAAAGCGGATTGTACGAAAAATACGGGATTTACAAAAATATAGACCAGCAACCCATTCACAATCTTTATATTCTCATTACATCCGAACTCGGGATATTCGGAATTATTTCGTTTCTGTACATTATTGCGGTTGCGACCCTTTTTTCGTTCAAAAAAAAGTTTTTTGTTTTTCTGAAATCGCCCCCACCACACTTTTGGTTTGGAGCCGTACTCCTTTCATCGCTTCTCGTGTTTGGTTTATTCGATCATTTTCTCTGGACACTCGGGTCGGGAAGGTTGATGTTGTGGCTGGTTTTGGGAATAATGATGTGGGCAAGCAGAGAACCGTCCTCGTAGTTTCCGCCCAAGGCGGATCCTCCTTCGGAGGACAATGGATTAAAATAGTACTACGCCACTATAGTTTCTCCCTACGGGAGATCTGCCGAAGGCAGACAATGGATTAAAACAGTACTACGCCCTCGTAGTTCAATGGATAGAACGCCGGCCTCCGAAGCTGGAAATAGAGGTTCGACTCCTCTCGAGGGCACAAGAATTACCGGTCGGAGTTTATCTGCTTCAGGCGGAAAACTGGAAATAGAGGTTCCCTGCCCGACGGCAGGCGGGGATTCCTCTCGAGGGCACAATGACGAAGGATAAAATAAAAATCCGAAAAAATGTTTCTCTGAAAAAATACTCCACATTCGGAATCGGGGGAGTTGCCGAATTGTTTGTTTTTGCAAAAAAACCGGAAGATATCGTATCGGCGGTTTTATGGGCGCATAGTAATAAAATTCCCGTAAAAATATTTGCCGGAGGAAGTAATATATTCTTTGAAAAAAACAGAATTAAGGAGCTGCTGATTTGTGCACGCGGGGGGAAAATAATACGGAATAAAAATAAATATATTGTCGATTCGGGGGTATCGCTTGATTCTGTGGTAAAAAAGTCACTTCGTGGCGGCTATGTTGGACTTGAATCGCTTACCGCGATTCCCGGAACGGTTGGCGGGGCGGTGTATGGAAACGCGGGGGCGTACGGACACTCCATTTCCGAATCGGTAAAAAGAATTCAAATATTCGACGGAAAGAAAATGTTTTGGATAAAGAACAGCGAATGCGGGTTTGAATATCGCGAAAGTATTTTCAAAAAAAGAAATTGGTATATTTTGAGAATCGAGATAGACCTAAAAAAAGACAAATATGGAAAAGCCCGTTCCGTTTCAAAAAAAATTCGGACGATACGAAATAAAAAATATCCGCCGACATTGAAATGCCCGGGAAGTTTTTTCAAAAACGTTTTGATGAAGAATATTTCAAAAAACGCCATAAAAAAAATCGACGGCTCAAAAATCATTGAAGGAAAAATTCCCGCCGGATATCTTCTTGAGTCCGTCGGGGCAAAGGGGATGCGCGTGGGGGGAATAAAAATCGCGGACTATCACGGAAATCTTTTTATCAATGCGCGAAACGCAACGGCGATGGATGTCAATACTATCACTACAGTTCTTAAAAAGAATGTGAAAAGAAAATTTAACATCGATCTTGAGGAGGAAATAATTCGTTTTTGATTTATAATTGATTCATGTCAAAAGAGGAACTGCTGAAAAAATTGGAAAATGAATTGACGGAAAACGCCCTTCTCCCGCTTCGGGAGTCGAACCTTGTGTTTGGCGAGGGAAATGTGAATTGTGACGTCCTATTCATCGGCGAGGCGCCGGGACAGAAAGAAAACGAGTTGCGCCGCCCATTTGTGGGAAGGGCGGGGAAACTGCTCGATAGGCTCATTGAGACAATCGGGTGGAGGCGCGAGGATGTGTATATCACAAATATCGTGAAGCGCCGACCTCCAATGAATCGTGATCCGCTTCCCGAGGAGATTGAGGCATATAAACCATATCTCACGCGACAAATAGAAATCATAAATCCGAAAATTATCGCGACCTTGGGGCGTTTTTCGATGAATTATTTTATTCCCACCGCAAAAATCACACGCGATCAGGGAAAGATATTCAGAATCGGAAACGGAAAACTACTCATCCCGCTTCTTCATCCCGCCGCTGGACTTCGTTCAACGGAAATGTTGAAGGGGCTTACGCAAAGTTTTCACAAATTGCCTCTTATTGTGAAAAAGTACGACTCGTTGGTGCAAAAAAATCCGACCAACGAAGAAATAATGGATTCAACGCACCAAGAAAAACTTATTTAACGGAAGAAGTGTGTTTTCTCCGTTTGTTGAGTATAATAAAGACATATACCGTATATGCATTTTACCGCAGTATACCTTGTGGAGAGATTTTTCTATCGGATAGCCGATTTTTTGAGGCATTGGTACGTAAAAAGCGCCCGAATGTACTCCAATTTTGTTATGGAGCGATTTGAATCGATTGATAGAGTGTTGGCGTGGAAAATCACCGCAAAAAACATTTTTAAACCCCTCTACGGAGATTATTCTCTGGTGGGATATGTGTTTGGGTTTTTGTTTCGTTTTGTGCGTCTTTTTGTGGCGACAGTGGTTTATATATGTGTGTTTATTGTTGCGGTTATTGTGTATCTCCTATGGATTTTTCTCCCGGCATTTCTTCTTTATAAGACACTAAGTTCATAATTTTATGGATATCTATTTTAAAGATAATCGATTATTTCTTTCGGCAATTGGGGAGGCTGTTGTTCGACTTGTCACCTATTCGACATACATTGTGCTCACTTCGGTCGTGGTGATTCTCTTTTTTTCGTCGATCGAATCGCTCCGTTGGCTTTCGCTTCTTTTGGGGATTTTTCTTTTCGACAGGATGTTACATGCCGGAAAAGGGGAAAAATCGATTATTGAATTAAAGGGAGAAAAAAAGCAGAACGTCGCCCTCGCACTTACCGGTTCCGCGTATCGAATCCTCGGAGGCGCGTTTCGTCGCGCCCCCGTAACCGGCGAGGATCCGTATTTTATTATGCTTGCCGATCTCGTGAGGCGAAGGGATATGCGAAAAGTGCTTACCCGGCTCAATGTAAACCCAAGTGAATTTGCGGAAAAAATTTCACAAAATCTTACCGTCGTCACAAAAAAGAAAAACGAAGAATTACGCCCCCTCATCTCTCTTGTCGCCCTCGCCGCTTATGAAAATGCAGACGCGGTGCATGAGCGATTTATTGAGCCACGAAATATATTTGCCGCAATCGCATCAAGCAAACATCCCGGAGTACAAAAATTATTGAATCTTTTTAATATTCTTCCTGAAGATATCGCCGAGGCGATTATTTTCAGCAGATACAGTCGCCTTCTCTCGCGGATCGCAAAGCTCCCATCGTTTTTAGGCGGTCTTGTGTATGAATCGAGTGTTATGCGGAAGCGGGTAATCAATCGTGCATGGACATCGAGACCGACGCGATATCTCGATCAATACAGCAGTGATCTCACCGAAATGGTGCGGAGGGAAAAAATCGGTTTTCTCATCGGTCATAAAGAAGAATACGAACGGGTGCTTCAGGTGATTTCAAGACCAGGGAAGCCGAACGTGCTCCTTGTGGGCGATCCAGGTTCCGGAAAACCGACAATTGTCGCACATCTCGCGTTTCAAATGAAAAAAGACAACGTCCCGAGTGTTTTGTTCGATAAGCGACTTGTTTCTCTCGATGTCGCGAAACTTATTTCCAACGCAACTCCCGAACAATTGAGCGATCGTATACAAAAAATTATCGGGGATATAGTGAACGCAGGAAACATTGTTCTTTTTATTCCCAACATCCACGATCTCTTTCGCACGGCTCAGGCCCAGGCGATTAATGCGATTGATTTGTTGTTACCCATAATTACGGACCACGAGATTCCGGTGATTGGAGATTCGTATCCGCGTGAATTCAAGTCGTTCATTGAACCGCGCACCGATTTTTTGAATCAGTTTGATGTGGTAAATGTCGGAGAAATTTCCGAAGAAGAGGCGATGCGATTTCTCGTGTATCGGAGTATTCTCCTTGAGCATGATTTTAAGGTATTTGTGACTTTTGGGGCGATCAGAAAATCGGTTGAACTCGCGCACCGATATTTCAGAAACAAACTTCTTCCCGGAAGCGCGTCAGATCTTTTGAAAGAAGCGATTGTGCAGGCAACTCGTTTGAGGGAAAAAACACTCACTCCGGATATCGTGATTGATGTGGCGGAAAAACAAAGTAAAATTCCCATACAACGCGCATCGGGACTCGAGACGGAAAAACTTCTCAACTTAGAATCGTTGATACACGAAAAATTGGTGAACCAGGAGGCCGCGGTGAACGGGGTGTCGCAAGCGCTTCGGGAATATCGGAGCGGACTTTCCCGGAGCGGAGGGCCAATCGCCACATTTTTATTTGTTGGTCCAACCGGCGTAGGGAAAACAGAACTTGCAAAAATACTTGCAAAAATACAATTTGGATCGAAAGACGCGATACAGCGGTTCGATATGTCGGAATATCAGGATAAACAGAGTGTTTTTCGGCTTATCGGAAATCCTGATGGATCAAAGACGGGCACGTTGACCGATGCAGCACTGCAAAATCCCTATAGCCTCATTTTGCTCGACGAGTTCGAAAAGGCGCATCCCGATGTGTTGAATATTTTTCTCCAGGTGTTCGACGATGGGAGGTTGAGTGATAGTTTGGGAAGAACGATGAGTTTTGAAAATACCATCATTATCGCGACATCGAACGCCCACTCCCAATTCATAAAAGAAAGCATTGAGGCGGGGAAAAATATGGGGGAGATAAGCGAGGAGTTGAAAAAGAAATTGAGTGATTATTTCAAACCCGAACTTATCAACAGATTTTCAAATATTGTCGTATTTCGCAGTCTCAACAGGGAGGAAATAGAGCGGGTGGCGGGATTGTTGGTGGGCGATGTCTCCGATCTTCTCCATGACGTGCATGGAATCACACTTCGTGTGGAAAAAAGCGCAATACAAAAAATTGCGGAATTGGGATACAGCCCCGTGTTCGGAGCCCGTCCATTGAGGCAGGTTATTTCGGAAAAAATCCGCGGGGTACTCGCCGAAAAAATATTGAAAAAAGAAATCGCGCGGGGAAACAGCATTTCCATCGTTTATGAGGAATCCGGTTTCGTGTTCAATATAGTAGAATAAATATATCGTTTCATGCACAAACATTTTAAAGTGAATCTCGATTTTTTGAAATTGAACAAAGTAATAAAATATTTTGTCATTTCCGATTTTATATTTTTGGGCGCATGGGGGCTTATTGGTCCCATTTTTTCGATTTTTATTCTCGAAGATGTTGTTGGTACGACACTGGTGACGGTCGGAATGACATCGTCGATATATTGGATTGTAAAATCAATCGTCCAGATTCCCGTAGCTATTTTTATAGACAAACGGGAGGGAGAAAAAGATGATTTTTACACCCTTCTCTTCGGTTTGGTGCTCGCGGGATTTTCGGCAATGATGTTTTTGACGGTGAATACCATTTCCGGTCTTTATGTGGTTCAGTTCATTCACGCCATTGCGATGGGGCTTTATATTCCCTCCTGGTCGGCGATTTTTTCGCGACACATCGATAAAACCCACGCCGCGTTCAACTGGTCATTGAGCAGTACCACCATCGGTTTTGCACATGGGATTACGGCTCTTGTCGGCGGAATTATCGGGGGCGCATTCGGGTTTCAAGCAATTTTCGTTCTTGTGGGAATCCTTTCTTTTGTGGGTGCATTCATACTTTTTTCAGTACCCCATCTTATTTTGCCAAAGGTCACTTCGGATAATGCGGAAATACTCCATGATCACTCCCCGGCAAACATCGGAAAATAAATATATGACAAAAGAAATAAGTGCGGGAATAATCATTTATCGCATGAGCGATGAGGGACCGAAATTTTTACTTCTCTACCACCGGGGGAGATATTGGAATTTTCCGAAGGGAAAATTGAATGAAGGAGAGAGAAATTTTTCCGCAGCATTGCGCGAGGTATATGAAGAGACGGGGATAGGAAAGAGGGACCTTCTTTTTATCGAGTGGTTTCGGGTACAGGACAGGTTTACATTCATCAAAAACAAGGAAAAAGTATTCAAGACCGTAAGTTATTATCTTGCGGAAACAGATAAGATAACAATTCGTCTTCCCCCCGATCCCGAACAACAGGGGTACGGATGGTTTCTGTATCGGGACGCACTTCACATGCTCATCCACCCGAATTTAAAAAAGAATCTGAAAAACGCCTATGATCTCATCATTCGAAAAAAAGGTTTACCGCATCGTCAGACAAATCCCCAAAGGAAGGATAACAACATACAAGGGCGTAGCGGAAGCAATTAATTGCGAAGGAGGTGCCCGTGCGGTGGGGAATGCGTTGCACAAAAACAGGGACAGGAGCGTTCCTTGTCACCGAGTGATACTCTCAAACGGAGGGGTTGGGGGATACGCGTGGGGAATGGGGAGAAAAACGGCAATATTGAAAAAAGAGGGAATAAAAATACAAAAATCGAGGATTGATATGAAGAGATTTTATTTTCAAGTTTCGCGGTAATATGAGCTTCACTCGGAATTCAAAAAACAAACCCCGACATCTGTCGGGGTTTGTTTTATTTGAGTGCCTCTCCCACTATTTTTTTGAATACTTCCGGATATTCTTTTGCGATGTGTGCGAGTATTTTTCTGTCTATCAATATATTTTTCTTTTTTAATGCGTTCATGAGTACACTGTATTTTGTTCCGTTCAATCGAGCCGCCGCATTAATTTGCACCTGCCAGAGGGATCGATATTCTCTCTTTTTTTCCTTTCTTCCCTTGAATGATCGGGCGAGTCCGTGAAGAAGGGCTTCTTTTGCCGCCCGTTCCTTGTTTTTGCGTCCCCACTTGTATCCTTTTGTTTTTTTCAACAATCGCTCGCGTTTCTTGTGTGCGATTGTTCCTCGTTTTACGCGTGTCATACGTGCATTATTATTTTACTTACCGCCATGCTTAAATCCCGACTTTTCTTTTTTCTATTGTATTGAAGACTGCTTTTGTTGGCGCGCGAGTGGCCAAGTGTCGTTGCCCGGCGCCTCAACTTGCCGGTTCTTGTGATTTTTATTCTTTCCGAGATACTTTTTTTCATACACGATAATGCGAAAGGAATTCTAAACTTTTTTCGGGAATATTGC
>JAKANR010000020.1 GCA_021823645.1 bacterium | reverse complement strand
CGCATCAAAACTCGAAATACTCCGATCACTCATGCTCGGAACGAATGTCATTGTTATCGATCCGGAAAATGAATATCAAAATCTCGCGAATTCAATCGGGGGAAGTTATTTCAAAATTTCTCTCACCTCCCAAAATCATGTAAACCCGTTCGATATTCCGATTATCCCGGAGGGAGAAGAACCCGCGGACGTATTCAAATCGCACGTGCTGAACTTGAGCGGACTTTTGAAGCTTATGTTGAAAGAAGTAAGCGCCGAGGAAGATTCGATTCTCGATCGGGTAATTATCGAAACGTATGCGTCACGCGATATCAGCGCCGAAAATTTCGGAACGATAAAAGAATTGAATCCGCCGCTTCTTGAGGACCTTCAGACTGTTCTTGAAAACACTGAAGGGGGAGAAAGTATGGGGAAGCGACTCGAAAAATTCACTCGCGGGTCTTATGCGGGATTTACCAATGCACCGACAAATATAGATATCAAAAACCGTCTCATTGTCTTTTCCATTCGCGACCTCGAAGAAGAACTTCGCCCCATTGCGATGTATATCGTGTTGAACTTCGTGTGGAATCTTGTTCGTGCGGAACTCAAAAAAAGGCTTCTTGTGGTTGATGAAGCGTGGTGGATGATGAAATACAAAGACAGCGCATCGTTTTTATTCGGACTCGTAAAACGCGCAAGGAAATATTATCTCGGAGTCACCACCATCACCCAAGACGTCGAAGACTTTCTGAAATCCGAATACGGAAAGCCGATTGTCACAAACTCTTCGATACAACTACTTCTCAAACAATCGCCGTCGAGTATCGACGCGGTTACCCAGGCGTTCGACTTAACAGGAGGAGAGCAGTCGTTGCTTCTCGAGGCGGGGGTGGGAGAGGGACTCTTTTTTGCGGGAATGAAACATGTTGCGATAAAAGTAATCGCTTCATACACGGAGGATCAAATTATCACCACAAACCCCGAGCAAATGCTCCAAACAAAAGGATTATCCTTTTAAATTGTGCCCGGGGGTGAAAATTTGATTCGTGCTTCATACTGTTTTAATAACAATTTAAAAATATAAGGTTGTAAAAAAATAAATAAAACTTCTACTATTGGGTATGGCCGAGGAAACAAAAAAAACGGAAAAAACATCGGTAAAAATCGACAACGCGGAAAAGAAAAAGAAATTTGGGACCGGAGAGTTTATATTCGTAACTCTTTTACTTTTTTTTGCCGAAATCTTCGATTTTCTCATGAACATCGCATTCCCGATTCCCGCTATCGGTCAGGTACTCTCAGCACTCGGAAGTCTGTTCAGCTTCGTTGTTGGGGCATTCTTTATGCTGTATCTTTTTTTGAAGGGGGTGAGGGGATTTAAGACGTGGACAACGGGTATCGCTGGGTGGCTTGCGAACAGCGTTCCGATTCTCCAAATTTTTCCTCTTCAAATACTCTCCTGGTTTATCATTGTTGCGATAGAAAACAATCCGAAACTCGAAAAACTCGCCTCTGCCGCAAGCGGAAAACCCGGTGCCGCGATGAAAAAGTAGTTTTTTGTTGTATAATAAACACATGAAAGCACGGATTACATTCTTTTTTTTCGTTGTGTGTATTCTCGCCTTTTTCCACGTCTCCGCGCAGACGAACAACGACCTTCTCATCACGTGGCACGCAAACAATTTCGTACCCGTCGATTTTTCGGGGAAGGCCATCCCTACAAACGGGAACATAGTGGATGTGTCCGTTGAGCTCTTGGTGAATAAAAAGATACAAAACATATCGGGAGCGACCATTTCATGGTTTGTCGACAGCACATTTTTCAATAAAGGGGTGGGGATGAAGGAGTTTTCTTTTCCTGTCACAAAAGTGGGAAGGAGCTCTCATTCCGTACGCGCCGTGGTGCAGACAAAAACGACGAAATATGAAGGACTTGTTTCGATTCCCGTGTTCAATCCGATAACGGTGATTGAAAATAAAAACCCAACCGGAATCGTTTCTTCCGGCGACCAAGTAAATCTGAGAATACTTCCTTATTTTTTCAATATAGTCTCCCAATCGGATATCCTTGTTTCGTGGAAAATAAATAACGAGACAAGATCGGATGTGCGGGACAGCGCTCTCACCCTGAATATCGGGTCTCCGAAAACGGACGCGCAAAGAACAATGACTATTGAGGCGTTTGTACAAAATATCAACAATAAAATCGAGTCGGCAAAAGAAAAAATAACCCTCCTTATACACTAATTTATGCAAAAACCGGTTTTAAAAATAATTTTGTTTTGCTTTGTATTTATGTTTTTTGCGCTTACCGTACATGCGGCGATCATCGATTATAAATTTCCCTGTTCCAATTTTGGGAATGCAATCGGACTCGATTGCCCACAAGACACTTCCGCAAGTATTCCGAATTACATAAAGCGCCTTTATCAGTTTGCCATCGGAATTTCCGGCATACTCGCCGTGGGAATGATGGTTGCCGGAGGAATATTGTATACCGTTTCCGCGGGAAGTCCCGATAAACAAAATGAGGGAAAGGATATGATTTTTTCAGCGCTCTGGGGTCTTGGGCTCCTTTTTGGCGCGTATATTATTCTGAACACCATCAATCCGGGAATTGTGCTCCTTCGTGAACCCGACGCACCGCAATTTGTGGGCGAGAGTCCCGCGGAATCGGCGCTCGGAAAAACTTGGGGATGGTGCGAAGCGTCAAAAACGACGGAATGCGCCGCCGCAATAAAAAAAAGTAACAGCCCCGCTGCAACCGGAATAAGTTGTTGTCTTGCGGTCACACAAAACCTCGGAAAAGCGACGTGTAAAACTGGGGGGTGGGGGTGGGATGATGCATCGCAGAAAAGTTGTTGTATAAATGGGTTTGTTGAGGGTAATTGTTCATATGGAAGTGGCATAATAACGGATGAACAGTTGAAAGAAAGGGAAAATCAAGCACGGGAGACACTCGACTTGGGCGGGGTGGGGGTGTCGAGTAGTGGGAATTGTTTCGATCCGAACAAAAAAGAATGTACGAATGTCGGACTACTTCCTGAATCGACAATCGACTCGCTTCTTACGATAAAAAAGAAGTGTAATTGCGAGGTTGTGGTAACGGGCGGAGCGGAATATGGACATGCCACACACGGACCAAATAAGCCTGTTGTCGACCTGAGAACAAATCAACAACTTCTCGATTATCTGAAAAACAATAACACAAACATATTGAAAATCTGCACCACAAAGGAAAATTCACAGTACGCGAAGGGTTGTGGTGATTATTATGAACAGGTGGAACACGTCCACATTCAATTCAAATACTAGTCCGTATGAGTAAAACAAAAAAAATAATTATTCTCACGTTTATTGGAATCGTCTGTGTCGCGGGATTATATTTCGCGTGGAAGGTTGTGTTTGGAACCCCAATCGACCAAGGCACCACGGAAACGGGTGGGATAAACTCATTTCCCCAAGGAATAACAAACATGAATGGCGTGATTGGCGGGTCGGGTGAAAACGGTAACGGGGAGGGTGGTGGCAACGAGAACACCTCGACAACCGAAATGTTCGGAGAAAAAATTCCCACACTTGAAAAACTGTCGAATCAGGAAATTGTTTTCTTTTGGATAAACAAAAAAACAGGTGAGACGTTTTATACCACGCCGGACGGGGATATATATCTCGCAAAAGAAATGGGGGATCAAAAAATTTCCCCTCAGTCGGTGGGAACAATATATTCACTTGAACCAAACCAAACCGGAGAGAAAATATTGGCATTTTTCGGCGAAAGAACAAACAAGCGATCCGGCATATTTGATATTATCGACAAAACATGGAAACCCCTTCCCTCCGAGATTTTAAGCGCGACGTGGGGAACGTCGGAGAAAAAACTTTTCGGTCTTATCCGCGTGGGCGCCGGAAAAGATCTTGTGGAAATAAATACCGAAAAAACACCCCCAACATACAAAACGCTGTTAAAGGATTTTGTTCTTAATGATGTGTCGATTTCGGTTGTTCCGAACGATCGAATATTCATATATGAAAAGTCAAGCGCTTTTTATTCTCCGAGATTATGGGAATTCAATCCGAAAGATTCGAGCGTGTCGCTTATCATACAAAGTACGCCGGGCGGGGTATTTGGTTTTTCGAAAGATATGAAAAACGTATTCACGCTTTTCCCGGATAAAAAACAATTGTCTGTGGTTACTAATTCCATAAAAACAACGACATACGCCGACTTTTTCACCGTTCCCGACAAATGTGATATGTTCGCAAGTACCACATATTGTTTTGTTCCCCAAGAACAAAATGATGTGGTTGGATTTTTCGGCGCGTATGATCAAAGAAAAATATTTACAAGTGACACACTTATGAAATTTAATGTTTCAACGAACGAAATTGGGGTATTGAGCGCATCGGGAGCTCTCCCAAACAAAACCGATGCATCCAATGTGCTATTCTTTGAAAATTATATATATTTCAAAAATCGCTACGATAATTTTCTCTATAGGCTCGATATATCGAAAGAGTTATAAAAAAATAATCCCCCAACGCACGTCGGGGGATTATTCTATGTGTTTTATCACAACCCTTCTCTCTTTTCCCTCTCCAACACTCTCTGTTTTTAGTTCGGGGTGAGTAGTAATTTCCATGTGTACGAGACGGCGTTCGTACCCGTTCATCGGCGGTAATTCGACGTCTGTTTTCGTCACCATCGCCTTCTTCGCCGATGCACGAGCGATTTCGGCAATAAGCCGCTCGCGCTCCCTGCGATAATAGTTTATATCGAGTACGAATGGCGCTTGGTTGTTTTTTCTGAACACAAGCCCCAAAAGGTGATCGAGGGCGGGCAAAAACGTCGCTATGTTTTCATGAATAAGCTTGTCATCCATTACCACGGATATCTTCCTGTGTTCCTCATCGAATGATATCTCTGTGTTTGAAAATCCCATTTTGTGGATTGTGTTTTTTATTGTTTCAAATATTTCATTCATGGTATTTACAATTCTTTCGGTATCTTTTTATTGATGTACAGTTGTTGCACAATGGAAAAAATCGAAGAAACACTCCAATAAAATCCAAGTGCCGAAGGAAGATTCATGAGGATAAAGAATGTGAGAATCGGACCCACAATCGTCATTGTTTTTCCCACGCGAGCCATCTGATTTTCGTCCTCCTTTTTGTCTTTCTGTGAAGGGGGGAGAAGGAGTTTGCTTTGGAGGTATTGTAACCCCGCCGCAATAATGGCAATAACAATACTTTTCTCTCCAAGATTAATTAAGCCTAAAAAGAGTTGGTTGTCAAATGTCGGCGTAGAAAGTTCTTTTGTAAAAATTTGAAACAGCGCAATAAATACAGGAAGTTGTATAAGAAGCAGAAGAAATCCGGAAAACGGATTCAATTTATTCTCCTTATATAAATTCATCATTTGTTTCGCTTGTTCTTCTTTGTTGTCCTTATGATCTTCCTGAATTTTTTTTAACTTCGGCTGAATTCTCTGCATAAGCGACTGGTCTTTTGCGCTCTTATAAAAAATCGGAAAGAGCACCACCCGAACAAACACGGTCAAAAGAAAAATCGAAAATCCTATATCCCTGAATGCGAGATTTTTATAAATAAACACAAAGACCCATAAAATGGGCTCATAGAGATATATGTGGAAAAGTTCAACCATAATAATCAAATGCGTTTCTACAACTGACTCTCAATATTCTTTTTAATTTCCTCAAATGATAACACGTCTCCTCCTTTTTTTACAATTACCGTGTAGTCGTTTATCGATTTTTTGTTTTTCAACCACAATCGGACTATTGCGCGAATTCTTCTTTTCAATAAATTTCGCTTTGACGCCCCCCGCACATCCGCGGTCCGTATAACGATAAAGAGCGGCTTTTTTTGCAATCCGCTTTTCCTTTTTTTAACAATAACAGGATTCATTGCTATACCGAGAGCTTCTTTCTTCCTTGCGCTCTCCTTCTTTTCAACACACTTCTCCCTCCTGGCGTCTTCGATCGCTTCAAAAATCCGTGTGTCCGTGCTCTTTTTTTCTTTTTTGGTTGATATGTTCTGCTCATATGACCTGTGTATCATACCCTTTTTGGGGCATTGAAATCAATGTTTGTGTGAAAATCACTATCCACACCTTATGAACAATTAAAGCACAAAAAAAATTATGAATCAATATTGAAACGTTCTAGAATGTATCTATTATAAAGACCATGGAATCACAAGAACTTTGGAAAGCGGTACTTGGAGAAATAGAACTGCAAATTTCGCGACCAAATTTTCTTACGTGGTTGAAACAAAGTCAGCTTATCGGAAAGGACAACAAAGACGGAGTTGCACTTGTCGGCCTTCCAAATAACTTCGCTAAAGAGTGGGTTAAAAATCGTTATCATAAAATAATTCTCGGGTCATTGCGCAACTTCGATTCTTCAATAAAGAATGTCGATTATTCCGTTGTACACCAATCGTTTGTCGGCGAAGGTATTTCGGTCGCCCAAAAGAAAAAAATAGGCGGGGATAAGGACGAATTGGTTCCCCAACTTCCCCTCGAATTGAAAATCGACCCAAAGACAAATTTAAATCCGAAATATACACTAGAATCGTTTATTGTCGGATCCTCCAACGAACTCGCATATGCGGCGATGCAGGCCGTAATAAAAGATGTCGGAAAAAAATACAATCCGCTTTTCGTGTATGGTGGTGTGGGACTCGGAAAAACACATCTTATGCAGGGAGCCGGAAATGAAATTGTAAGATATTATCAAAAAAACATTAACGTGCTTTATGTGACGTCGGAAAAGTTTTTAAATGATGTTGTTTCGGCGATTCGAAACAAAAGAATTGAGGATATGAAGAAAAAATATAGAGATGTCGATGTGCTTATTATCGACGACATACAATTCATCGGCGGGAAAGCGACCACCGAACAGGAATTTTTTCATACATTCAACGCATTATACGAAAACAACAAACAAATAATTATTTCATCCGACAGACCACCCTCCGCAATTCCCACTCTTGAGGAACGGCTCCGTTCGCGATTTGAAGGTGGAATGATTGCGGATATAAGTTATCCCGATTACGAAATGCGTCTCGCAATTTTAAAAACGAAGGCGCAAAAAAAAGAATTTATTGTTGAGGATAAAGTTCTTGAACATATTGCGTCGAAAGTCCAGAAAAACATACGGGAATTGGAAGGGGTATTGAATAAAGTTGTGTTTTATATCCAACATAAGGGGGGAATCGACCCAAAAAGACTCGACGAAATCATAAATGAGACGATTCAGGTGACATCGAAAAATATCACCGTACAGGAGGTTATAAAAACCGTCGCGGATTTTTTTGAAATTTCTCCAATCGACCTTACGAACAGAGGGAGAAAAAAGGAGGTTGTCGAACCGCGTCAGATTGCAATGTACCTGCTTCGGGATATGTTAAAGCTTTCATACCCGCACATCGGGGAAAAGTTGGGAAAACGGGATCACACGACGGCGATTCATGCATGTGAAAAGATAGAAAAGGAGATAAATCGGAACCAGCAATTCAATCAGAAAATAATGATGATAAAAGAAAAATTGTATAAGTCGTAGAAAACATGTGTATAACACGAGTATAAAAAGAAGAAGTGGTGGATAAAAAAACGGTTTTGACGGTTTTAAACACAGGGAACACACCTTTTCAAAAGTTTTTCACGGAGTGGTGTGGATAAAAAAATGATTTAAAATGGGGTAAAATAGAGATATCCACATATCCACATTACTATCACTACTACTACTATCTTAAAAAGAAAAATAAATTAATAATAGTTATATATGAAACTTATTGTGCTTAGAAACAAATTATTGGAAGCACTCGCGATAGTTGAACGCGCGGTGGGGGAAAATTCAAATCTCCCTATTTTAAAATGCGTATATATACGAACGGACGATAATAAGATTGTATTTACCGCCACAAATCTTGAAATGGCGATTACCTACACTTCTTCCGGAAAAATAATAGAAAACGGAGAGGTTGCGATTCCACTTCACTTATTCAACACCATTATTAAAAACATCTCCTCGGAACGCATTACTTTGGAATTAAAAGGGAAAAAACTCTTTATCGAAACCGATAATTATGAAGCATTTGTACAAACTCAAGAGATAAAGGAATTTCCAATTATTCCCTCAATACACAACAAAAATCAAAACCTACAGACGAATTCAAAGGTACTTGTTGAGGCCATTGAAAGTGTTATTATCGCCACACAATATTCCGAAATACGTCCGGAAATCAGCGGAGTATTCATGGGAATCGAAGAATATGGGGTGGTGTTCGCAGGAACCGACAGTTTTCGTCTCGCCGAAAAGAAAGTGGATTCGGGATTTATGAAATCAACATTTTCCGAATCGATAAAATGTATCATTCCGCTCAAAACATCGGAAGAAGTGTTGAAAACCCTTTCCAATCAGGAAGAGGGAGATGTATTTATATTTATAGATTCCACTCAAATTTTATTTAAAACGCAAAACGTGGAAATTATTTCGCGTCTGATTGACGGCAATTATCCTGATTATCACGCGATTATTCCGAAACAAACACAAGCGGAAGCGATTGTGCCCCGCCAAGAGTTTTTAAATGCAATCAGACTCACTAGTTCTTTCTCGGGGAGGGGAAATGATATTACGCTTACAGTCGGAGAAAATAAAAAATATATAGAACTTTTTTCTTCGGATAATGCACTTGGAGAAAATAAATACAAAGTTCCGATTCATCTGAAAGGCGATCGTTTTACCCTCGCATTCAATTGGAGATATCTCTCCGATGGTTTCAAGGTGTTTAAAACCGATGAACTTATTATCGGGGTGAATACATCGGATAGACCGGTTATCATTAAAAATCAGACCGACGGATCGCTTGTCTATGTGGCGATGCCTATAAAAAATTGATTTCGTGATTTCCTGATAAAAAACCCCGCCCTTCTGTGGAGAGGCGGGGTTTTTGGTATATAAATGCGCTATTTTTTATACAGAATAAACGACGATTGTGTAACAGACCCGGATGAATCAGTGACTTTTATTTCAAGAAGATTTTGGGGATCGAGTGGTGTATTAAAGTAGTAATAATAACCGTAAAACGTACCCTCAATATCGAACCCATTGATAAGTCGATCGTTTATTGATAACTCAACCCTTCTTAATTCCTTGTTCTTTCCCGCATTTATATTTGCTTGAATCACGAATGGCGAAGATAAAAATTCGCCATTTTTCGGGGAAAGGAGTGTAATGGTTGTTTTCTCATTTACAACTTGACCCAGTTCATTTTTGTTTATGGTTCCATGTTGATCCGAAAAAGAAACGTCCCCGGAAATCGGCTGGTTCCATGTATATGATTCGGGGATGTTTACCTGTGCCCAATTTATAACCGCGGTTTCCCAGTTTTGAAACTGCGGATCATTCTGCGGATTTTCGGGTCTTGGTCCGAGAGGATTTTCTTTGTCGACATAATAGAGAATCGAATGTATTTGCGGATATGTTTTTCCCTGCACAAGCGGTTTCCAAATATATTCTCCATTCATCATCGGCTTCGCGGTATAAGGAACTGGTTCGGGTTTTGTGAACTGTTCCTTGTCGTATTTTTTTATCGCTTCTTTCAAAAACGAATTCCAAATAGGGACAGCGGCAAGAATACTGCTTCCTTGTCGTATCATTGCCGTATTGTCGTTGTTCCCCGCCCACACTCCAACCACAAGCGAAGGAGTATATCCGATCGTCCACGCATCCTTGTGATCGTCCGACGTTCCCGTTTTTAATGCCACGTCGTATCCGTCGAAAACAGTGAGTGGAAGAGAATTTCCGAAAATCGGTGCGCGAAGTTCTGGGGTCGAAAGAATTTTCGTGACAAGTCGAATCGATTGAGTGTCGTCAAAAACCCTTTTTGCGTTATCCGAATATTTTTCCAACACATTACCCTCTGGATCTTCAACCCTGAGAACGATAACCTGATCGTGTTTTACACCCTCTTGGGAAAGTGTTCCGTATGTGTTTACGAGATCAACGAGTTTTACTTCTCCTCCTCCAAGAACCAAAGAAAGTCCATATCTCCATGTTTCCCGAAGCGTGCTTATTCCGAAATCATGAAGTGTTTTTAGAGAGTTGTTTATTCCGGCAAGATACAATAATTTTACCGCCGGAATATTCAGTGATTGGGCGAGTGCGTTTTCAAGGGCTACGGGTCCCCGTGTTTTTCCGTCAAAGTTTATCGGGCGGTAACTTGTTTCGGGAGTGTTCCGTACATCAAATTCCGTGCTTACGTCGAAAATTGTTGTTTTTGGCGAATATCCTTCGTGAAACGCGGTGAGATACACAAATGGTTTTAATGCCGATCCCGGTTGCCTCAATCCTTGTGTCGCAACATTGAAATTTCCGTCATTTTTTATATCGAAGTAGTTCCTTGAGCCCACCAATGCCAAAATTTGCCCCGTTTTAGGGTCTTCGGCGACAAGTGCGGCGTTTCTACTCCCATAGATTTTTTCATTGTTTTTTGAGCCCTCCAGAACAGAGGTTTCAGCCATCTGTTGCATATCCCAATCAATCGTACTAATCACCTTCAATCCACCATTATTCACAAGCTCTTCACCGTATTTATTCACCAAATATTCTTTTACCATAAGCGCAAAGTGCGGTGCTTTTATCGAACCGAGCGACGGCGGGGAAAATTTTATTTCTCTCATCTTTGCTTTTTCCGCTTCCTGTTTTTCAATAAACCCGAGCTCTGCCATTCGATCTAAAACATAATTTTTCCTATCGAGAAGATCACTGGTGTGCGATCCCCACGGAGAAAAATAACTCGGCGCCTTCAACATCGCCGCAAGAATTGCCGCCTCTTCCAATGAAATGTCGCGTACGGATTTTCCAAAATAACTTTGAGTTGCCGCCTCAACCCCGTATGCGTTCGATCCGTAGGGAATTTGATTGAGGTAAAAATAAAATATTTCTTCTTTTGAATATTTCGATTCGAGTTCAAGTGCGAGAATAAGTTCCTTTACCTTCCTAGTTATGGTTTTTTCCGGACTCAAAAAAACATTTTTTGCGAGTTGTTGGGTGATGGTGGACCCCCCTTGTGCGGTTTTCCCCTGCCTTATATTTGCATAAAGCGCACGAAGAATCCCCTTCCAATCGAATGCGGGTTGATTGTAAAAATCGGCATCCTCGGCGGCGAGCGTTGCCTTCTTTACCACGTCAGGAATTTGTTCGAATGGGACAACGGTTCTTTTCTCCTCCCCGTGTATTTCATAGAGCACCACCTCTCCTTTTCGGTCGTATATTTTTGTCGATTGACTCACCCTCTGAACGTTAAATTGTTCCGGAGAGGGGAGTGTTTGAATGAGAATAGCGATATATACGGACCCAACAACAAGAAGCCCGAAAAAACCAAAAATACAGCCGGAGACGATAAGTTTTGTGACTTTCTTTTTTTCGTTTTTCGTTTTTCGTTTTCGAATCATGTATTTATTTTACCATTTCCCCACCACGAGTTTTTATAACAAAGCCTCGCTTTCTGTATGAGCGAGGCCTTGTTGTTTTATTAGAAACTTTCTTCTTCCTCTTCGTCACCAAGGAAATCTTTTGTTTCGTCGTCCTTGTCCGCTACGTATTTTTCCTCGTCCGGAATATTACTGTAGTCGGTTTCCGCTTCCCCCTCTTCCTCCACAAAAATATCCTCGTCGTTTGTCTTTTTCATCTTCTTTGGTGTTTTTTATTCATCGTCCCCGTAAATTAGAAAAAATAATTTTTTGGAAACAGGTGATTTATGTGCGCCTAAACGACCTTTTTAAGCGCATAGAACACATTCGGTAGGGATAATATATTGACCGGATACAAAAGTCAACCCCGTTAGAAGCCACGTCAATAAACCACATTTTTTTCAACACACCAAACACTGTTCCTTATATATTTTCAGGCGAAACATTGAATAAACAAGTCGCTTCCAACGGGGCCAACCCCACAGGATTAATATTTTTTTGTATAACACGACGCAATCGCAATCGCGAGTGCGTCGGTTGCATCGTCGATTATTTTGTTTGTGGAAATATGCAGAGAAATTCCAACCATGTGCGCCACCATTTCTTTTTTTGCCTTTCCGTCGCCCGCAACCGCAAGTTTTACGCCGGAGGGAGAAATCTCGATATATGGGATTTTGTGTTCCGCAATTGTTTTTAATATAACCCCCCTCGCCTCACTGACCGCAAGGGCGGTTTTTTGATTTTTTGAAAAATAGAGCGTTTCAATGCCAACCAAGGAGATTTTATATTTTTTTATTATTTTTTTAAGCGCACACTCGATGGAATAAAGACGATCCCCGTCGTTTTTATATTTTTTTTCCAAAGACAAAAGACCAACATCGAGACAGGTGAGTGTGCCCCCATTTTTTTCTATAATCCCGACCCCAATACGAACCGTTCCAGGATCAATTCCCAATACAATCATGATGTGATGATTTTATCACAAACACACCCTATGAGAAATTTTTGAAAAGTGACGCGGATTCTTCGGTGGTCGTTGTTTTGACGGGAAGTGTAAACCAGAACGTTGTGCCCCGTCCCGCGTGCGACTCGAATCCTATTTCTCCCCCGTGGCGGGCGATAATGTTTTTTGTGATAAAAAGACCGAGTCCGTTCCCGTTCGGCTCAATTTGCGCCGCATTTGTGGCGCGATAGAATTTTTTGAATATTTTTTCCTTCTCATTTTCGGGAATTCCGACGCCGGAATCCTGTATCGATACTTTCACAAAATCGTCTCCGGACACTTTTTCCAATACCACCGAAACAATCCCGTGTTCGGTGTTGTATTTTACGGCGTTATCGAGAAGATTGAAAAGCGCCAACCCAAGTCGGTCGGGATCCATTGAGAGGTACAACTCCTCGATGCCTTGATGGGAAAACGTAATTCGCGACGAGCGTTGCCCCGCAAACGGGACGACGGTGTCGACAATTCCTTTTATAAACGCGACCACGTCGACATTTTTGAACGAATACCCGAATTTTCCCTCCTCTATTTTTGCGACATCAAGGAGGTCGTTTGTTATTTTCAGAGTTCGTTCCGACACCTTTATCGCCTCTGCCGCGATTTCATGCGTTTCGGGCGACGCGCTTTCCGAAAGTTTTAGGATGTTTTCGAGTGCCCAGTTGAGCGCGGTGAGTGGGGTGCGGAGTTGGTGGGCCGCCGTATTAATAAACTCGTTTTTACTTTGTATAATCGCCTGTTCTCTGCTCTCGTCTTTTATGAGTTTCAAAAAACAAACTACTTCCTCGCGGTCATCGGTGATTCTATTCAGTGTGGTGTAAAATTTCTTGTTTTGTTCGTCAATAAAAACCTCTGTTATTTGGGGCCAGACATTTATTTCGGAAAGCTGGGAAACGGACGACGCGAGAGAGGGAAAAATTATTTGAGTGAGCGTTTTGAATTTTTCGGTCTGACTCAGTTTTGGTTCTATAATTTGTCCGACCACCTCCTCTTTTTTCAGTAAAAATATTTCTTCCGCCGCCGGATTGAACACGAGGATCTTAAATTGGGGTGAATATATGATAAGCCCCTCCCGCAAACTTTCGGTTATGGTGAGGAGTTCTTTTTTTTCGAAAACACCGTCTCCGGAATCTTTTTTTGATCCGGTTCCGAATATAATAAATACGACGGAAGAAAGAATAAGCGCCCACACGAGTATCGAAAGCAACGTGGCGGACTCGAGAACAATATGGAGAATGCCGACTGTGACGGCAAAGGAAACAAACAAAACAATCGCGACGGTATTTTTATTCTTCATATTTTTTTAAATTTCCCCAATTTTTTCCCACATTAATGTCCAC
>JAKANR010000070.1:2268-3111 GCA_021823645.1 bacterium | reverse complement strand
TGATTCCGCGACGGAAGCGGTGAAGCAAAATATAAAATGGACGACGCTTTTGAAAATCGCCTCAATCGTGCAACGCGAAGCGGCGGGGAAGAACGATATGCCACTTATCGCGGGAATATTATGGAATCGGCTCCTTCACGATACAAAATTGGAAGTTGACGCGACGGTGCAGTATATTCGCGGGAATACGGAAAAAGGATGGTGGGCGCCGATAAAAATTGCGGATAAACAAATTGATTCAACATACAACACCTACAAATACAAAGGATTGCCCCCACATCCGATTTCAAATCCCGGAATAACCGCAATTCACGCGGTGCTTTTTCCCGAAGAAACAAAATGTTTTTTTTATCTTCACGACAACAGCGGGGAAATTCATTGTGCAAATACATATGAGGAACACAAGAGGAATATAGAGAAATATCTCAAATGACGAATAACCGGCAAATGATTACAAATAACAAAAAAGAAAGATTGACAATACGGGAGAAAAGAGGTATAAAGAATGTCCACGCTCATTTAATAACTAAATAAGGAAGATTGTTATGGCAAAAAAACAGTGTTGCGATGCAGGTCAGAAAAAATCGAAAAATAATGTGCAAGTTGCTCCAAACGTCGTTGCGGTGAATCAACGGACCATTCGAAGGGCTCCATTGTTCAGATATTTGTTTAAAAACAGGACTGGTAAGGTTTCATTTAATTTTTCCCGGTGTTAAGGAGAAAAAATCATGAAAAGATGCGGATCCGTACGAATTGTTTACGGCAGTGGGAAGACAATAGAGGTAAAAAGAACAAGTAGTAACATTACAGTCACTCTACAAGAAAAGGGGATGTCAAAGTCAA
>JAKANR010000070.1:0-2258 GCA_021823645.1 bacterium | reverse complement strand
CTGTTACTTTACAAGAAAAAGGAACCTTTAAATCACAAAATTTTCCCGCGAAAGAGGGAACCACTGTTGAAATTGCCGAAAACTTTGGAAATGTTTTGGTGAAGCTTCGTCCTTCGAGAGGACAAATAAAAATGGAAATGATGAAGTTTTAAAAAATCTTAAAAGCCCGTTATCATAGGGCTTTTTTGTTTTTTTTGGAGTATAATGGGAGATATGGTTGATGTACTTACTATCGGGACCGCAACATACGATGTGTTTTTGCGGAGTAACCTTTTTAAGGTGCTTCGCGATCCCGAACATCTTGAACGCATGGGATTCAAAACCGGGGAGGCGGAGTGTTTCGCGTTCGGCGCAAAAATCGACGTGGAGGAACCGATTTTTACCCCGGGAGGAGGGGCTTATAATGCCGGAATAACGTTTGCGCGACAAGGGTTAAAAACCGCCACGTTTTGCAGGGTCGGAAACGATAAACTTGGGGAAGAAATCAGCACATCATTGAGGCGGGAGCGTATTTCTCCTTTTGTGATTCGAGATAAGAAGACGGGAACCGGATATTCCACAATCCTTCTTGCGCCGGGGGGAGAGCGGACGATTCTCGTTTATCGCGGGGCAGCGAGTGCATTCCAGAAAAACGATATTCCCGCGTCAAAACTTTCCGCACGATGGGCATATATCGCTCCGGGGGCGATGCCATTTTCCGTTCTTTTTTCCGCTCTTTCGTCGTTGAAGAAAAACAAAACAAAAATTGCAATCAATCCGTCGCGATTTTATCTCGATATAAAAAAATCGGAACTCTACAAGGCGCTTGAATTGTGCGATGTGGTGGTGGTGAATCGCGAAGAAGCGTCATATATGACGGATGTGAAATACACCGATGAGCGGGGGATATTCAAAAAATTCGACGGGATTATAGACGGAATTGCGGTGGTCACCGACGGACAGCGCGGGGCAATCGTGTCCGATGGGGCATATACCTATCGCGCGGGAATTTTCGAGGAAAAAAAGATAGCCGACAGAACGGGAGCCGGAGACGCATTCGGTTCCGGATTTGTCGCGGGACTTATCGAAAAAAACGATATTCACTTCGCGCTCCGTCTCGCAACAGCGAATGCCACATCGGTGGTTGAGCATGTCGGTGCGACCGAGGGAATTCTCACGAAGAAGGATTTTTTGAAAAAGCGTTGGGGGTTTCTTAATTTGGATGTGGAGAACGTCTAAAACATTTTTATTTATTGTATTCGCAATATTTTTTATTGCGGTTTTTTTATTTTCACTCCACCCGATTCGCGAGTCCGATACGGGATTTATTCTGCGAACGGGGGAATATGTATGGAACACGGGCATGGTACCCCATACGGATATTTTTTCGTTTACCGCCCCCAATGCCCCATGGGTCGCCCATTATTGGTTACCGGGGCTTTTCTTTTTCTTTTTTTATTCGCTTTTCGGTGTGTGGGGGATAATTTTATTTGTGGGATGCATCGGATTTTTGACGTTTTTCATGATATTCAAGACTGTGCGTCTTTTCAGTAAAACCCTATGGATTCCGTTCATTATTTTCTTTTTCTTTTTTTCACTTACGTTTGATCTTTGGTCCGCGCGTCCGCAGATATTTTCGTATCTTTTTACATCCATTCTCCTTTATATCATTTTTTCGTTCAAAAAAAATCGGGTGTTGAAAAAGCTTTTTTTTCTCCCTCCGCTTCTCTTTGTTTGGGCGAACATGCACGCGGGGGTTATTTTGGGTATTGCCCTCCTCCTTCTTTTTTTTCTTTCGGAGCTCATTCGGGAATGGCGTTTTCGCACCAAAGAGTTGTTTTATAAGGGGATTTTGATTTTTTCTTCGGTTTTTATCACTCTTCTCAATCCAAACGGTCTTTCTCTTCTTACCTACTCACAAGATATTGCGTCCACAGCGAAAGAACTCGGAGTGATGGAGTGGTTTTCGATTCTCAACCGTTTTTCAACGTGGCAGGCAAAAACATTTATTCTTCTCATGTGTGTTTCCACGATATTCATACTATGGAACCTTGCGAAGAGAAAAAAGAATTTTCTTCGTGATGATTTTTTCGAAATCGGACTTGTATTGTTTGCATTCAGTCTTCCGCTTATCTCCATCCGTCATGTTATTTTCTTCCCGATTATTGTATTCCCGTTATTTCTCTCTACGCTCGAGTGGCATTATGAAAAAGAGGTGATTCATACCGAGGGAGTGCTTCGTAACTCCTATTCTATTCCGCTTGCGGGGGTGCTTATTC
>JAKANR010000069.1 GCA_021823645.1 bacterium | reverse complement strand
AACGGTATCGGCATATCCAATTGTGCGCAATATCGAAATCGATTCCGGTTCATTCATTACCGATCAGCAGGTCGCAAGTCTTGCGCGTGTCGTGGTGCTCGGTCCCACCACCCGCGACGATTTGTTTGGCGTTGGCGCGGAAGCGATCGGTCAGTCGATAAAAATCAATAAAGTTGATTTTAAGGTGGTGGGAATCACAAAAACAAAAGGAGGGAGCGGATTCGGAAATCAGGATGACATGGCGTTTGTTCCGCTTTCCACCGCACAGCGATTTCTCGCGGGAGACACGTATGTGACCTCCATAAGTATCGCGGCGCAGGATCAAAGTTCCATGGCCGATGTGCAACAACAGGTGACCGATTTACTTCTCCAGCGCCATAAAATTTCCGATTCACAACTTGCCGATTTCAGCGTGTTGAATCAATCGGATATCGTCGCCGCGGCATCATCGGTAACCGGAATTTTTACCATTTTGCTCGGCGCAATCGGGGGAATTTCCCTTTTGGTGGGGGGTATCGGAATCATGAATATGATGCTCACGACCGTTACCGAGCGCACCCGGGAAATAGGACTTCGAAAAGCAATCGGAGCGAAAAAGGCGGATATCACCATTCAGTTCATCACCGAATCTGTTGCACTCACATTTCTCGGAGGAATTATCGGGGTGTTGTTCGGATGGCTTCTTGCGTTTCTTACGACACAACTTGCGGGAATCGCGACGAGTATTTCTTCCGGATCGGTAATTCTCGCGTTCGGAGTATCGGCGGGAATCGGAATTTTGTTTGGGTATTATCCCGCACGCCGTGCGGCGAGTTTAAATCCCATTGAAGCGTTGCGGTATGAATAAAAGAATCGTCGGTCGTCGGTTCTCAATATAAAAACATATGAAAAATTTTTTAATTATCACGATTATTGCGGTCGTTATCGCAGGAGGGCTCTCTTTTTTTGGAGGAATGAAATATGGGGAGAGTAAAAATTCACAAGGGGGAACATCGGGAGTAAATTCTTCTTTTGGTGGGGGACAACAACGGATGCGACAGGGGGGAAATTTCGGAGTGGGACAGCGGAGCGGATTTGGGCAGGGCGGTTTTGTGAACGGAGAAATCATTTCAAAAGATGCGACCACAATGACGGTAAAATTGGGGGATGGAGGATCGAAAATCGTCTTTTTTTCGAGTTCAACTTCAATTATGAAATCCGCGGGAGGATCATTAAATGATCTTCTTCTCGGAGGGCAAATTACCGTGATGGGAAAAACAAATTCCGATGGAAGTGTGACTGCCGAAACAATTCAGGTGAGACCCGCAGTGCCGGGAGGAAAATAAGAAACTTCAATATTTTTTTTTGATTTTAAAGACTATGGAATTTTTCCATAGTCTTTTCTTTTTATGCTTGTATTACAC
Organism: bacterium; assembly: GCA_021823645.1. GTDB lineage: Bacteria > Patescibacteriota > Minisyncoccia > UBA6257 > GWB1-50-10 > JAKANR01. Next base: position 1,787 of record JAKANR010000069.1, on the reverse strand, counting down.
ATTTTGTCGGTTTTTTTCAAGAATAAATCAGATAAAATTATATTTCACAAAAACAGTGACCGCTATGCTATAGCATAGCGGTCATGCTTATAAGGTTAAATCTCATAAGTATTTGTAAAAAAGAGAATATCTTTTGAAGTATCTCCATTGATTTTTCGATATGAAATCAGATCATATATCGTATTTCGTCAAAATACTCACTGTTATGCTATAGCATAACAGTGCATTCTTTTTGGATTTACAATCAGAAATCCACTCACAAGAATGTATGAGTTATGTTATACATACGCGCACCACAATGTTGCGCTTTTGTGTCGATGTCATAGAATAAAAAAAAGAATCCCATACCTACCGCCCGCCTACCGGCAGGCAGGTAATTACGAAATTACTAATAACTAATGACAGAGAAAGACAAATAAAGCATCACCATGGAACAATTCGACGACATATCGAAGCACGTAGAGAAAGCACAAGGAGACAAAGCACGCTTCTTGAAATCAAAGGAAGGACTTCTCCCTCACTTTGAGTTTCCCGACAAGGAAGCACAACAAGAGAAGCAATTCTCCAAAGAAACCCTCCTTGCAGATATGTATGAAGAGAGAATTGATCAAATGAAAAAAATAATGGAGAACCCTGTCTTTCTCGGGAATATATGTGAATATTTACAGGATTATGCCACATGGGGTTCCGAGAAAAAAGGAAAAGATATAGACAATTCCTTTTCGGCGTTTCAAACTCTCTCCGCACTCATCACTACAGACACCATTTCTCGTCTCTCCCCCGAGCAACAAAACAAAATCAATTCATATTTCGAGAATCCCATCCTTCTTGAGAATGCATTCAGAGATTTAGAAAATAATGCCATACAAAGCTCCAAAAAAGAATTAAATGAAGTTACCACCCTTCGAGCGCCTCGTGCTCTCTCCGCACTTATTACTACACACGCCCTCTTCAGTTTCTCACCCGAGAAACAGAATAGAATCAATTCATATTTCGAGAATCCCATCCTCCTTGAAAATATATACAAATATTTACGGTATAATGCTATGTGGGGTTCCGAGAGAGAAGGAAAAGATACAGAGTATGCCTCTTGGACATTTGACACTCTTTCCTCCCTCATTACCACAAACTTCTTCTCTCGTCTTTCTCCCGAGCAACAAAACGAGATCAATTCATATTTCGAGAATCCCATCCTCCTTGAAAATGCGTATAGGTGTTTACAAAATGATGCCGAGTTAGGTTTTATAAGAGAAACGGCATATATGAAAAATGCTTCTTGGGCACTTCAGACTCTTTCCTCCCTCGTTATCGTGAAAGACTATCTCCGCGAGAAAGGAAAAAAGATCGACGATGAGAATTTCGCCAAAGAAGCTTTGAATCCAACCGAGAAGATTCCCCCAAGACCGGAAGGAAGATTAGGAAAATGACAAATTACCAATTTCCAATGGCCAATAAGAGAATAACTAGTAACAAGTAACTGGTAACAAGGAAGAGAAAAATAGCCGATAAAAGAAGGGACACGGAGAAACAGAAAGTATTCAGTATAAAGTATTAAGTATGGAGAGGGGAAAAAGATAATTACGAAATTACTAATGACAGAGAAAGATAAACAACGCATCACCATGGAACAATTCAACGATATATCGAAACACGTCGAGAAAGCACAAGGAGACAAAGCACGCTTCTTGAAATCAAAGGAAGGACTTCTCCCTCACTTTGAGTTTCCCAACAAAGAAGCACAACAAGAAAAGCACTACTCCAAAGAAACCCTCCTTGCGGATATCATG
>JAKANR010000068.1 GCA_021823645.1 bacterium | reverse complement strand
CTCACCACGAACGTTTCGTGCCGCACGTCCTATGGTCTGCACCAATGCCGTTTCACTCCGAAGAAATCCTTCCTTGTCCGCGTCGAGAATTGCGACAAGCGACACTTCAGGAAGATCGAGTCCCTCTCGAAGCAAGTTTACCCCCACAAGCACATCAAAGTTTCCCTTTCTCAAATTCGTGAGTATTTTTATCCGATCGAGTGTTTTTACATCACTGTGAAGATAGGTCACTTTTATTTTTCTCTCTTCGAGGTATGCGCTTAAATCCTCCGCCATACGTTTTGTGAGTGTGGTGACGAGCACGCGCTCTTTCATTTCCACGCGCTCTTCAATGCGCGGAATGAGATCATCGATTTGTCCGATAACGGGACGAATAATGATTTTCGGATCAACAAGCCCCGTCGGTCTGATAATTTGCTCAACCACCTGCGCGCTTTTTTTATGTTCATATTCCCCCGGCGTTGCCGAAGTGAAAATCAATTGACCGATTCGTTTTTCGAATTCGGTGAATCGTAACGGACGATTATCAACCGCGGACGGGAGACGAAATCCGTACTCCACGAGTGTTTTCTTTCGCGATGCATCCCCTTCATACATTCCCCGTATCTGCGAAACGGTCACATGCGATTCGTCAATCACCGTAAGAAACCCACCTGCCGATTGGCTGGGAAAATAATCCAAAAGCGTATCGGGCGGTTCTCCCGCACCGCGCCCCGAAAGATGTCTCGAATAATTCTCGATTCCGTTGCAATAACCGATCTCCCGCATCATTGCCAAATCGAATTTTGTTCTCCGTTCAAGCCGTTCCGCCTCGAGTAATTTTCCTTCCTGTTCGAATTTCTTCAATTGTTCGCGGAGCTCTTCTTGAATTTCCCGTGTCGCCCGATCCCGATCCGCTTGCTGGGTGACAAAATGTTTTGCCGGAGAAATATATACCTCTGTGCGCTCCGGTGTTTTTCCCGGACGCACTCCCTCCGCAGGAGTCACTTCATATATCTTTTTTATTATATTTCCCTCAACCGTAAATCGATAAATCAGTTCGCGATCCGGAGGCATAATCTCCCAGTTTTCTCCGCGAATGCGAAATGTTCCACGCGTGACATCGGAATTTGTTCGCGTATATTGAAGCGACACAAGCTTTCGCACAAATTCCGCTCGCTCCATAATTCCCCCAATTTTCAAATGAAAAATATTTTCCGCATACGTAGCCGGAGCTCCCAATCCGTAGATACACGACACCGATGCGACCACAATGACATCTTTCCGAGTTAATAGCGCCGTGGTCGCGGCATGACGAAGTTTATCAATCTCTTCGTTTATCATCGCTTCCTTTCCGATATAGGTATCGGATGAGGGAATATACGCCTCGGGTTGGTAATAGTCGTAATACGAAACGAAATAATTCACCGAATTGCGTGGAAAGAGTTCACGAAGTTCGTTCGTAAGTTGCGCGGCGAGTGTTTTGTTGTGTGCGATGACAAGCGTCGGTTTTCCGATTTTTTCGATCACATTCGCAATCGTGAATGTTTTTCCCGATCCGGTCACCCCAAGGAGTGTCTGATGCGAATATCCTTTTTTGATTCCCTCAACGAGTTTTTTGATTGCGTCGGGTTGATCTCCCGCGGGTTTATTTTTTGAGACAATCTTAAACATAATACTTCCACAGTACTCAAAGAATACATAAAAAGCAAAACCCCCACTATCACAAAAATGAGTAAGGGTTTTGTTATTTGAATTGTATTAAACTCCAATCTGTTTCTCTTCTCCGTGTTTTTTACTGAACACAAAAATATAGAGAATCTCCAAAATACCCAATGTATTCAAAATGAGAAGCGCGATAAACCATCCTTGTTTATCAAGTTTTGCCACTTTCCATAATGCCATCCCTTTCCAATAGAGCGTCCACGCAAGAATAATGATAAAAACGACCGAAAAAAGTCCCGGGTTCTGCTGATAAAATTGATCAAAAAATCCTCCTGGTTGCATATGTATATTTTTATAATGACCTTTGAAGACAAATATTAAAACGAAATGGGTGCGGGAATAATATTTTTTGTACTTGTACTCAAAATGGTGGAAGTTGCGATAGTTGATGTTCCCATGTTTACCGTCGATGTGGAAATGGTTGATGTGGAAACGAGTTCGTTTTTTAACTCCACATATTCCCCTTTTGTCTCTTCGGATGCGCCCTCTTCAAGATTTGAAATTACACTTTTGATAATTTCCTGTTTTGTCGCATCATCGGAAGCAACTGGGGTGGTAGTCGAAGTAAGCGTTTTTCTCACCGCCCGTACAAGTTCTTTTGCGGGAGATGTTTTTGAGATTGCCTGTGTGGTCTTTCCAAGCTCTTCTTTTGCGCTTTCGGCAAGTTGCTTCAACTCTTCCTGGTTCGTATACCGCTCCTCAAATGATCTGAGAAAACGTTCGTGGGTGACCGCTTTTGACGCCAATTCCTCCACGAGCTTACTTGATGCCCTTCCCTCCGGAAGTTTCTTTATTTCTTCCAATTTTGCCGAAAGACGTTTCTGGGAGTTTTTATAATTCTCAATCGCCTTCGTAATTGCCCATACATCATCCGGCTTAAATTCCTGAACTCTTTTTAACTCCCCCGCCTTCTCGTTTGCTATTTGGAGTTCCAGAAATGCCTCCGAAACGGGGTCAGTGGTAAAAAATCGCATCAAGTCCCTCCGTATTTCTTTCAAAAAATAAAGGGGGCTAATAGGAAGTATGCCGACGTTGCCGGCCTTAAAGTCAATTTTACTTTCCGCCTTTTCAACCGCATAAAGAGGGGTGACGGGAGCGATAAGCCCTATAAGTAATAAAAAACTAGCATAAATACTAGCTGTTTTAATCATGGACACAGTGTAGCATAACCGAAGCCAATTTTCCACCTCCCCCCTTCAGTTAAAAACTTGACAAAATACATAAAAGATTGACTGGCTCTTGCAATTTTAAAATAGTGTGGTAGGATGACCATATCCTCGAAAGAGGGCTTTTTTTATGGGAAAACGATTCATAGCTATCAGCTTTTTGGTCATTTCATCATTTTTAGCCACCCCGGCACCCACGACAACCCCAAAAGAAGGGGATGAATTGAAGGGCGGATCGGTGGCGATTGCCCACGCGGCAACAAAGGATGAATCACAGAACTGGACAAAAAAGGTGTGGGTGACCGCATACTCAAGCACTCCGGAAGAAACCGACGACACCCCGTTTAT
>JAKANR010000067.1 GCA_021823645.1 bacterium | reverse complement strand
CAGTACGCTTGCTTCCCAAGCAAGATACACGGGTTCGATTCCCGTATCCCGCACATAAAAACCCCGAATAGGGTTTTGTGCTGGATAAGCAATGCACTTGAGTGCATTGCATCGGGAATCGAAGGACGGAGCGATGTGTATTCAGTAGAATACACCGCGAGTCCGGGCTCGAAACCTTTTTGAGCGACGGCGAAAAAAGAGTTGAGAGGATTCCAATTTGTTGTATCCCGCACAAAGAAAAAAGCGCAACGATTTTGTTGCGCTTTTTTTATCTTTAAAATGTGAGAATTGCTTCAATCCTCGTGGTCAATTTATACCGATCACGGGAATCTTTATTCCCGTTGGTCATTGCACGACCCAAGATGTCGATATTTTTCGTCGGAGAAATCTGGGCGACAATTCCAAACCCATAATCTGATTCAGCAGTTAGTCCGCCGGCGAACCAGTAGTTTTTTTCGATGTAATACAATAGATCGCCTCGTCCGGAAATTTCATCAGCCGCGTATAAGAATCCGCGGAATTCGAAATTATCAGACGGAGCATACCATGCTCTCATCTGAAATTCAGCGACAGTTTCTCTCTTGTATTTGTCGTTTGTGAAATACTTTGGTCCGACCAAAAAGTCGAACGTAGCATTTTGCAGGAACAATGACACTCCACCAGCAACAGATGCAGAAGAATCACCAATGACTCTTCCGGATGCGATTAGACCAAGACTATTAATGCGGTATCGCATGAGGAGACCTAATTCCTCATACTTCTTGTGGTCCCGCTTATCATAATCAATTTGATTGACCTGACCTCCGCGAAACGACCAACTGGGGCCGTTATCATTGCATTGTTGTCCGTTTGTTTTTTCCGAGCAGAATAATAAAGCCAATATAATGATTACCAAAAGAATGAAAAATAGCTTTTTCATTGCATTTCTCCTTATTGAAAGTTAGTTAATTTACTATATTTATTCTAGCATTAATTTATTATTGAGTCAACCCCGTACTTTTATAAAAATATGGGGTAAATTTTCGCTTGTCATAGAGAATAATACATATAGAATAGAGAGTGCTTATGGAATTTGGATTTTGGAAAAAAATAAAGAAGCCGTTTTTTACGATTGCGCCGATGGCGGATGTCACTGACATTGCGTTTCGGGAGATTATCGCAATATACGGAGCCCCCGACGTATTTTGGACCGAATTTGTTTCGTGCGACGGTTTGTGTTCGCGCGGGAAAGAAAAACTGTTGATTGATTTGAAATACACAAAAAAACAGAAACCGATTGTGGCGCAATTTTTTGGCGCGACTCCGAATCATTTTTACGAATGTGCGTTACTCGCGCGGGAATTGGGTTTCGACGGCATCGATATCAATATGGGATGTCCCGATCGTGCCGTGGAAAAACAGGGAGCCGGTGCGGCGCTCATGAAAAACCCGAAACTTGCGCAGGAAATTATCAAAGAAACAAAACGCGGTGCGGGGAAATTACCCGTGTCCGTAAAGACGAGACTCGGATACAACAAAGACGTGATGGAGGATTGGCTCCCGTATATATTTGAAATGGAACCTGCGGTGATTACGGTGCATGGACGCACGCGAAAGGAAATGTCAAAAGTTCCCGCGCACTGGGAGAGAATCGCCGATGCGGTTTCTTTGCGCGACGGATATTTTTCCGATGCGAAAGAAAAGCCGCTCATTGTCGGAAATGGAGATGTGGCAAGTGTGGAAGATGGAATGAAAAAAGCGAAAGAATCGGGAGTCGACGGAATAATGGTGGGGAGGGGAATATTCGGAAATCCGTTTTTCTTCGCGGAACATAAAAAGGAAATTTCTCCGAAAAAACGTCTCTCGGCGATGGTCGAACACGTGCGTCTTTTCGAGAAATATTTCGGAAATTCGAATATCGATCGCTCTACAGCACTCAAAAACTTTGATAATATGAAAAAGCATTTTAAGGCGTATATTTCCGGTTTTGAGAATGCAAAAGAGTTGCGAATAAAACTTATGAATGTAAAAAGTGCGGATGAGGTAAAAAATATTTTGAAGACATGTCGGTATTTGTAACCATGAAACGATTATTGAAACAACATTTTGGCTTCCATTCATTTCTCCCGTATCAGGAGGATATTATCGCCGATATTCTCCAAAAAAAAGATGTAATTGCCGTGCTTCCGACGGGCGCGGGAAAATCGCTGTGCTATCAACTGCCCGCACTCGAATTTTCGGGAGTGACCCTCGTGATTTCTCCGCTTATTTCACTCATGAAGGATCAGGTGAATGCGCTTGAGGGAAAAAATATTCCCGCGGCGTACTTAAACAGCAGTCTCGGAGTGAAAGAAACAAGGCAGATAAAAGAAGACGTGTTGAGTGGAAAAGTGAAATTGCTGTATGTCGCCCCCGAACGTTTGGTAAAAGAGCAGTTTCTCGAATTTCTTCTCGATTGCAGAATCTCCCTTATTGCGATTGATGAAGCTCATTGTATTTCGGAATGGGGGCACGATTTCCGTCCGGAATATCGAAAACTCGGAATGCTTCGCGAAAAATTTCCCGGCGTGCCGATTGTGGCGCTCACCGCAACCGCAACGAGAAAAGTGCGCGAGGATATCAAAACGCAATTGAAATTCAAAGAGGGGACATATGGAGAACATCGCGCAAGTTTCAACAGAGAAAATCTGAATTATATTATTCGCGCAAAAGACAGTGCATATTATCATATTCAGGCATACCTCGAAGATCATCCGGATTATTCGGGAATCATTTATTGTCACAGCAGAAAATCGGTGGAGCGTATGGCGCAGGATTTGTTGATGGACGGGATTGAAGCGGCGCCGTATCATGCGGGGCTTTCCCAGAAGGAGCGGACGGAAAACCAGGAAAAATTTCAAAAAGGGAAGTTACGCGTGATTGTAGCGACTATCGCATTCGGCATGGGAATCGATAAGCCGAATGTTCGGTTCGTAATTCATTACGACATTCCGAAAAATCTCGAGGGGTATTATCAGGAAACGGGGCGTGCAGGGAGGGACGGATTGCCCTCGGATTGTATTTTATTTTTCGGGTACGGAGATAAAATGAAACACGAGTTTTTTATTCGGCAGAGCAAAAACGAACAGCGTGCGGCAATCGCCCAATATCAACTTGATAAGATGGTTGAGTTTTGTACATCGGGAGATTGTCGGAGAAGGATGCTCCTCGCATATTTCGGCGAAACATATCCGGATAAAAGATCGGAA
>JAKANR010000019.1 GCA_021823645.1 bacterium | reverse complement strand
CTTCCCGGAGAAGCGGTGGCACGTCTTTCTTCCGATGCAAAACTCGATCACGATATGCTTCGGTTTCTTATTGGGGTACAGAAAGAAATAAAAGAGAGTAATAGTGGAGATGGCGAAGAAAGAGCTCCCAAAAAGAAAAAAATCGGAGCGGTGTCGAAACCAAAGGGAGGGTTCAGCGTGACACTTTCGAACGAGGCTCTGCAGGAAAAATTAGAGGAGATTCTTCAATAACAATAAATGATTTTGAAACAAAGGGTCGAAACATTCCGTGCCTAAAAAATGAATTTAAACAAAGTTTTTATTTTCGGTAATCTCACTCGTGATCCGGAGTTGCGACAAACCCCGGGGGGGCAATCCGTTTGCACGTTGGGGATAGCGACGAATTCTTTTTATGTCGACAAATCCGGACAGCGTCAGCAAAAAGCGGAATTTCACAATGTGGTGGTATGGGGAAAGCAAGCTGAAGTCGCGGGTCAATATCTGAAAAAGGGGAGTTCGGCGCTTATCGAGGGAAGGTTGCAAACACGTGCATGGCAAGACCAGCAGGGACAAAATCGCAAAACAACCGAAATTATTTGCGAACGAATGCAACTCGGTCCGCGGGGAGGAAGTTCCCATCAGGGAGGTGGGTTCGAGAGAGGAGGTGTACCCGACCAGGAAGATCAAAGTGCACACATGAAAGACGAGCTTCCGGAGATTAATCTCGACGAAGATGAAATAAAGGCAGAGGATATACCTTTCTAGAAGGTATTCACATAGATAATTTTAATGTATATGCGACAGTGTTTTTTTTGTTCACAAAACCTAAAGGATATTGATTATCGTAATGTTGAGCTTTTGAAACGGTTTGTTTCGGGCCAAGCAAAGATAATCGATCCGCGTCACACCGGCGTATGTGCGAAGCATCAGCGACATCTCGCAAACGCAATCAAGCGTTCGCGAATTGCGGGGCTTCTCCCATTCGTTCGCCGATAATTTATTGTTATGTCTTTTGAGACTTCATTGTTTCAAATAATTCACACACTTCAAGGAATGTCGGGAATTCTCGATGTTCTTTTTGTGTTTCTCGCGAAATATCTTCCCTATATTGTATGTGTCGGGGTTTTTGTGTTTGTTGCGCTTCATAAAAACGTTCGAGAAAAATTTTATATGTCGTTTTTTATAGTGTTGTCCCTTATATTTTCACGGGGTATTTTCACGGAGGTTATTCGGTATTTTTATGCGAAACCGCGACCATTTGAATTTTTCGGTTTTTCTCCGCTTCTTTCGGAAACTGGTCATTCTTTTCCGTCCGGGCATGCGGCGTTTTTCTTTGCCCTTGCATTTGCATTATGGATATTCGATAAAAAATGGGGAAAGTGGATTTTTATATTTGCGATTGTGAACGGGTTTACCCGCGTGGTCGCGGGAGTGCATTGGCCGACGGATATTCTCGGGGGACTTGTCATCGGAGGAGTTTCCGTATATTTCACTTACCTTCTCATCAATAGATACAGACCAAAAGCGGTGACCAAAGAAAAACAGCTTGAATAAGTGAGAATGAACAAATTTATGCCATTGTGGATACTATTTTCAATTCTTTCGGCGATATTTGCCGCACTCGTGGCGATATTGGGGAAGATTGGAATCGCAAGTGTTGATACCACGCTCGCAACGGCGGTGCGTGCGGTCGTGATGGCTCTTTTTCTCGTATGCGTTTCACTCGCACTCGGAAAAGGAGGGCTTCTTTCGAGTATAGGAAGCAAGCCTCTTCTTTTTATTGTTCTTTCGGGTATTGCGGGAGCGCTTTCTTGGCTTTTTTATTTCTTTGCTTTAAAAACGGGACCCACGTCCGCGGTTGCGGCACTTGACCGATTGAGTGTCGTATTTGTGCTTATATTCGCCCTTATTTTTTTAGGGGAACAATTGACGTTCAAATCGGGATTGGGCGCGCTCTTTGTGACTATTGGCGCGATACTTATGGTTTTGAAATAGAGTATTATTGCGAAAATTTTTTGGTGTGATATATTCGGTACATACCGTAATGAGGTCGGGCGGTATTTGAAAATAAAATTGTTATGGCAAAAGTAATCGTATATTCGACACCCACATGTGTGTATTGCAAAATGGCGAAGGCATATTTCAACGAACACAATGTTCAGTACGAAGAAAAGAATGTAATGACCGACATTCCGGCGCAGGAAGAGATGATACGAAAGTCAGGTCAACTTGGAGTTCCCGTCATTGATATCGATGGGAAAATTATTGTCGGTTTTGATAAGGCAAAACTCACATCTCTTTTACAGATAAAATAAGTTTGCATTTCCTGATATTTTTGGTCGGGGGAGGTTCGTGAGTATGCCACCTTAGCTCAGCTGGTAGAGCACATCTTTCGTAAAGATGGGGTCCCGAGTTCGAATCTCGGAGGTGGCTCAGTTGGTTAATTCTTGCCTGCGGTAGGCGGGCGCCTCGGGCGGAAAATCTCACCTTCGGCTCAATTTAAAAATATTCCGATTAATGAGTGGTGTTTGCCGAAGAAAGACGGTATTTATGTTTAAAAATATTTTTTTAAATTTTTTGAGAAAAGCCAGTGACTATTGTGTGGTCGTACTTTCAATGTCCGGATATGTGCCGAAACACGCTACGCTACTCAGAACGACATCCATATTTTTGGTACTCGTTTTTTCTTTCTATCTTTCCTATTTTCATGCCCTGAATTCAACATTGGCGCTTATTTATTTTTTGGTGGCGGAGATTTCGTATATCGGTTTTATATATATTGTGTTACCCCAAAATGGTCTCCGTCATTGGTTTATTAAAAAATGGGGGAGTGAAGAAAATGGATATTTGGCCTTTGAGGCAATTCTCGGTTTTTTGTTTCTGAATAATTTGATAAGTATCGCATATATTACCTCGTCAACCGTGGGAAATATATTTGATTTTATTCCAAAAGAGTTTCTCCTCGTCATAGTGATTGCCATGTCCGGAATTGGTCTTGCGGTAAAAGTATTCTCGGCACGAGTGGCATCAATCGATATATATTATTGGAAGGATATGTTTCTTGGGAGAAAAATCCGCGATTTTATAGTGGCTGGTCCATATAAATGTCTTAACAATCCGATGTATGGGGTTGGACAATTACAGGCATATGCGATCGCGATATGGTATGGGTCTCTTATTGGTTTATTTGTCGCATTATTAAACCAATGTTTAATTTTTTCCTTTTTCTTTCTTGAAGAAAAGAAATTCATCGAAAGAGTGTATAATTAATACATGAGCAAAAAACTTATTATTGCGACCGTAGTCGTGTTCGTACTTCTTGCGATGGGGTATTGGTATTGGAAAAATACCGCACTCACTCCGGAAGAGCAGGCATTACAAAGGGCCGAAGAAAACACAAAAGTTCTCACGGAAAGCACCGCACAGGGAGTGCTTCCGACTTTGGATGTTCAGGCGAACCCGGTAAGTAATCTTCCTGACGCAAATCCGGTGAACAAAACCAATCCGTTCGCGGATATTAAAACAAATCCATTTCAATAAAGGTCATTTTTATACAAATAATAAATTTATGAAACATCGATATATGAGCATAGGTATACTCGTGGTGAGTATCATAATTTCAACGCTTCTTGTTTCGGATAGGGTTTTGGGACAAACGCCGACATCCACCACAGGGGATGCGGATATCATCTATCCGGTGGCGGAACTCGGAAATTGCGGGGATAAAACATCTTGTCGCACGTATTGCGACGATGCAAGTCATCTTACCGCATGTCTTGCCTTTGCCGAAAAGCACAAGCTCATGTCGTCGGAAGAACTTCAGATGGCGAAAAAATTCGCAAAGATAGGAAAGGGTCCCGGCGGATGCACAACAAAGGAATCGTGCAATCTCTATTGTGACGATATTTCTCATATCAACGAATGTGTGGCGTTTGCGGAACAGAATGGTTTAATGTCGGCGAATGAACTTTCGGAAGCGAAAAAAGTGCAGGCGGCGATCGCGAAAGGAGTGAAACCGCCGGCGTGCGGAGGAAAAGACAAATGCGATCGATATTGCAGTGACCCGACACACATGGAAGAATGTTTCGCTTTCGGAAAAGCGGCGGGTTTTATGAGTGAGGAAGAGATAAAGGAATCGGAAAAAGTACTGACCGCAATAAAGAAGGGCGTACAACCACCCGCATGTCGTGGAAAAGCCGAATGTGATATATATTGCAGAGATGCGGCGCATATGGAAGAGTGCATGACGTTTGCCGCGGCCGCGGGATTTATGAATGAGCAGGAAGCGAAAGATTCGCAAAAAATGCTTCAGGCGATAAAGAAGGGTGCAAAACTGCCGGCGTGTAACGGGAAGGACGAGTGTGAAAAATATTGTAATGAGAAAAGTCACATGGAAGAATGTATTGCATTTTCCGTTGCCGCGGGATTTATGAACGAGAAAGATGCCGAGATGGCGAGAAAGACCGGAGGAAAGGGACCCGGAGGATGCACGAGTAAAGATGCATGTGAAGCATTTTGCAATAATCCCGCAAATCAGGAAACATGTTTTAGTTTTGGAAGGGATAACGGAATGATTCCCGAAGGGGAGCTGAAAAAAATGGAAGAAGGGAAAAAACAATTTTCGGAATCGTTGAATCAAATGTCCCCCGAAACATTGAATTGTATTTCAAATGCAATCGGAAGCGATAATCTCGAGAAATTAAAAAATGGCACCATGATGCCACCGCGGGAGTTGGGAGATAAAATGGGTGAATGTTTTCGGCAGATGAAGGGAATTGGTGGGCCGGGGGAGGGCGGGTTTATACCCCCACAGGGACAGGCGGGTCCAGGAGGATGTAAAACGCCTGAGGAATGTAAATCCTATTGTACCGCAAATCCCGACGCATGTAAGAATTTCGGATCGTTTCAGGGAGAAAATCGACGGGAGGAAGGTGGCTCGGGTAGCTCGCAGGGTGTGCCAAGTGGCACCATGATACCGCCGGGGCAAAGCGGTCCCGGGGGATGTAAGACTGCGGAAGAGTGTAGGACATTTTGCGAATCAAACCCGCAGGCATGTGCAAATTTCAGATCGGGAGGGGATTCACAAAATATACCGAATGAAATACGGGGAATGATGCCCGGAGGACCGAACGGACAGATAGAACAGGGCGGAAAAAGGGAAATGATGGCGCCGGGTGGACCGGGAACAATGGGATTGGAAAACGGAGATGCAATACAAAAGTTTCTTGAACAGATGCCGGGACTTCCGTTAAATAAAGAGAATTCGCTGAATCCGATATGTCCGCCCGGAGCATCGTGCGGTTCGGGACAGAGCGCGCCACAGGGTTTTGCACCCGGAACGGGACCGGCGGAGTTCATGCCACAACAAGGACAACAACCGATGCAACAATTTCAACCGCCGACAAATATTCCGCTCCCACCACCAGGATCACCGACTCCGTAATTAAATTTTAAATAAAAAACATCACTTTTCTCCAATCGGGGAAAGGTGATGTTTTGTTTCGTTTTATGATATTTTCCACTATAATTCGTATATAAATGAGATTATCCGTCGTATGTGATCTTGTTTGATGAAGGTGGTATTAAATTAAAAGTTTTTAAAGTCCATAGAATATGAACTCAACAAATTATAACGGTGTATATCTTTCGGTGCTCGCGGGAGCGGGGGGAGACGACGCAAAAGACTGGGCGCAGATGCTTCTCCGGATGTATGAAAAATGCGCGGATAAAAAAGGATGGAAAAAACAGTATGTGAATGAAATAACAATTTCATTGAAAGGTGAGGGAGTGTATGAGTATTTGAAGGGGGAATCGGGGGTGCATCGCTTGGTGCGTATTTCCCCGTTTGATTCGAAAAAATTGAGACACACGTCATTTGCGCTTGTCGAGGTGTTGCCGATTCTGCCTCCCGTGGAAGTTTCAAAAATTCAAATTCCCGAAAAAGATGTAAAAATCGATTTTTTCCGTTCATCGGGACCGGGAGGACAAAACGTCAATAAAGTGGAAACCGCAGTGCGGGTAAGTCACTTGCCGACCGGAATTGTGATTTCTTCGCAATCGGAACGCTCACAAAGCGCAAATAGGGACAAGGCAATGGAGTTATTGAAAATAAAACTTATCGCACTTATGCGGGAAAAGCATGAAACGGCGATAGAAAATCTGAAAGTGAAGGTAAAACCGGAATGGGGACACGAAATTCGATCGTATGTGTTGCATCCCTATAAACAAGTCAAAAATCATGCGACAGGGATTAAAATTTCGCGTGTGGAAGAGGTATTAAACGGGGATTTGGATTTGTTGGAGAGTATGAAATAAGGTATAATAAATTCAGATTCTCCTCAAAGGAGTTTTTCTATGATTATTTTTCAAAATGTAACGAAAACCTATAACCACGGAATGGTTGCTCTCGATAAGGTGAGTTTTAAAATACAGCCGAATGAATTTGTCTCGATTGTGGGACGATCCGGCGCGGGAAAATCAACGATTATCAAGCTTTTGATTGGTGAGGAAAAACCGACGAAGGGGCAGGTTTTTTTTGGTTCATACGAAGTTAATAAGTTGAAGTCGGGAGAACTTCCCGAATTTCGGAGACATATCGGAGTTATTTTTCAGGATTTTCGATTACTTTCGAAAAAGACCGCGTTCGAGAATGTCGCGTTTGCACTTGAAGTGAACGGGCGTCCCCAAAAGGAAATTAACGAGCTTGTTCCGCAGGTGCTTGAAATGGTGGGAATCAAAGACAAGATGCTGAATTTTCCCGCAGAGCTTTCCGGCGGGGAAAAACAGCGGGTTGCGATTGCGCGTGCAATGATTAACCGTCCTGATGTGATTATCGCGGATGAACCAACAGGAAACCTGGATCCCTTCAACACATGGGAGGTGATAAAACTTCTTACAAAAATCAACGAATTGGGAAGCACCGTTATTCTTGCGACTCACGATAAAGAGATTGTAAACACGTTGGGACAAAGAGTGATTACCGTCGATGGCGGTCGCGTCATTAAAGACGAGGCGAATGGCCGATTTATTATTGGATAAAAAAATATGTTGGTAAAAATATCAAGAATTATTCGGTACGGGTTCAGTAACTTTTTCAGAAACGGATGGCTTTCGTTTTCGACCATCAGTATTATGATTCTCGCGCTCGTGGTGTTTGAGGGGCTTATCCTTTTCAATGTGATGGCGAAGGGAGCAGTGAGCGCACTTCAGGATAAGATTGATGTAAGTGTTTATTTTAAGAGTAATGTTGCCGAAGATTCTATTTTGAATATAAAACGTTCCCTTGAGGGATTGGTTGAAGTGAAATCGGTGCAATATGTTTCACGTGATGAGGCACTCGTGGAATTCAAAAAACTCCACGCGAATGAAGAGGTGATTACGCAGACACTTGACCAACTCGAAGAAAATCCGCTTCTTGCGTCGATTAATGTAAAGGCAAACGATCCTCGCCATTATGATGCAATCGCCGAATATCTCGATAAGCCCGTGTTCAAAAATTTAATCGATAAAGTGACGTATGCGCAAAATCACGTGGTGATTGATCGGCTTGTCTCGCTTGTCGATACGGTGAAAAACGGCGGGGCGTTGCTCACTGTGTTTCTCTCTTTCCTCGCGGTCATGATTACCTTCAATACGATTCGGCTGGCGATATTTTCGAATAGTGAGCAAATCAGCGTCATGCGTCTCGTGGGAGCTTCAAATAACTTCATTCGCGGTCCGTATATTATCGAGGGAATCATTTATGGAGTGATTGCGGGAATATTCGGACTTCTCATATTTATTCCCATCATCAATTTTATTTCTCCCTATGTTTCGAATTTCATTCCCGAAGTAAATTTGAAACTTTATTTCAACGAAAACGTATTTTCTCTATTTTTCTATCAATTGCTGTTTGGAGTGGGGTTGGGGATTCTCTCGAGTGTTGTGGCGATACGCAGATATCTCCACGTATAGAGGACTATGAAATAAAAATCCCCACACCGGGGATTTTTATTTTTTCTCGCCTTCGTTCGGTCTTGTACTTCACACTGCTGTGTTCAGTATCTCCCTCACCTTCGTTCGGTCTTGTACTTCGCACTGCTGTGCTCAGTATCTCCCTCACCTTCGTTCGGTCGGGATGCAGGGAGTTGTCCTCCAAAGGAGGATCCCTGCCCGACGGCAGGCGGGCGCTTCGGGTGGAAACCCTGTCCACACAAATTTCACAATTATGTCGGGATGCAGGGAGTTGAACCCTGACTACAAGACCCCCAGCCTTGTGTACTACCGCTATACTACATCCCGAAGAATAATCCGGTATATTTATCCCGTAGGAAGCGGAGCTTCCCTTCGGGGCTACAGCCCGGGGTAACCTTCCTGCTTATTATACCCGAGTTTTAATGTATGAATAGGGGAGCCATGGACATTTTTATGTATTTGGTTTAGAATATAAAACAGTTGTTAAACATAATAAGGAGTTTCAGATGTCTAGTGAGACAAGTAAACCCATTGGTCCAAACAGACCATTTGATCCGACAAAAGAGACACGAGAGGAATATGAATTGAATGCTGTATTTCCGATCGGAACATTTTCACAAAAATCGGGACTCGTTCTTCTCGAAGAAGAAAAACAGTCATTAAGGTCTTATCCTGGGGACAGAGGCGATGAGGCAATATCCGGTTGTCTCTATATTGATGAAAAATTAGAATGAATAAAAAATCCCCAAATGCGGGGATTTTTCTTTTATTTCTTTTTTGGTTTACTGAGCGTTCTGAGACACGTGGTACATACTTTCGCCCGTTTTCCCGGAGTGAGAAGATTTGTCCACTGTAAATTCGCCTTCTTTTTTGTAAGGTTTGTTTGGTTATAATGTCCGCGGAGGAGTTTTCTGGTTCCCCCCATCTGATATGATTTTCCGCATTTTTCACAAGCTCTCATATGTTTTGATTATGGGAATATTCTATATGAAAATTTCAAAAAAGGCAAATATATTCGATGGGTATCTTACCCGATTACCGTTTCTTTATATGTCTTTTTGAAGAAATCGACTTCGTAGAATTTCGCGTTTTCTCCCGATCCTATCTGAAAGATTATTGTGCTTTGACCCTGAGAAACTCTGAATAATACGCTTCCGGAGACGACACTTTTCGGAGGCATGGCGGAAAACTGACCGTTTATGCGGAACGGCTGGATATTGTCACTATCCATCGAAATAATTCCGAATATTTTTGAAGGATCAAGCGATGAATTTCCGGTTGCCTTGTTTGTATACACTTTAAAATTAAGGGAAATGGTGCCGTCGGAATTTTTATTGATACTTTCCACGGAGACGGAAAGATTTGCTTGGGAAGGGGATGTTCCATCCGGTTGCATATCCATCAATATCGCCGTTGGAACGGCGGTAAGTACGGTCGCATCCGGAATCTGTTCCGGTGTCGTGGTGGTTGTAATTCCCTGGGTTTCTTCCTTCTGTGTCGGGATAACAATCGTGGCTTGCCGTTCTTTATTCGCGAGTTCAAGCGCCATTTCAAGATTTCTTACATCGGTGCGAAGCGTTCCGATGGAATCAAAAACAAAGAAAAATCCGGTACCAATGAGGATAACAACAATAGATGCAATGACATATATTCCGACATTTTTTCTTTCCATGTGTCCATTATAGCATAGAAATAAATCTTCCTATATAATGGTGAATACAATGGAATTCATTATTTTGTTTCAAATTATCGTATTGATATTTTCCGTGGTGATTCATGAGGTGTCGCACGGATATGTTGCGGATGAGTTGGGGGATTCGACTGCGCGGGATATGGGAAGACTTACATTGAACCCGATAAAGCACATCGATCCGTTTGGTTCGATTATTCTTCCGCTTCTTATGTCTCTCATCCCCGGAGGAATTATTCTCGGATGGGCGAAACCGGTTCCCTATAATCCGATGAATTTAAAAAATCCGAAAAAGGGAGGAGCGCTCATTGCGCTCGCCGGTCCGGCAAGTAATTTGATTATCGCGTTAGTATTCGCTGTTTTTTATCGTCTCTTCGTTTATGTTCCGAACGCGGGAGGTGCACTTCTTACCCTCGAGCCGTTATTTGCCGGTGTGGTGATGATTAACATTATGCTCGCAATTTTCAATCTGGTACCGATTCCGCCGCTTGATGGATCAAAAATACTTTTCGCGTTTATTCCGAGAAAATATGAGCATGTCGCGGATGCGTTTGAGCAATACGGATTTTATGTGCTTATTATATTCATATTCCTCGGTGTGGAATTTCTTTCTCCGATTGTCCGCTTTCTCTACCGCCTCTTTATCGGATTTTAAAAAAATAAAAACGGCACATGGTGTCGTTTTTTTTTCTATAAATTAATCTCGAGTGAAATCCTCCAGAGCGGACGTTCGTATAAGTAGAGCGGATCGTCTCCGGGCGTTTCCACTTCTTCTTCGGAGTAGGTCACGTTTGGAAAGCCGGTTTCTTGCAGGTGTTCAATCAATTCTTTCGCCATTTTTCGTTCCTCTTTGAGCTCTCTTTTCACGGTATATACCGAGGTGACAAAGTTAATCGACTTAACTCCTTTCTTCTTCCCTATTTGAATGTCTCTCTCGGAGAGCAGGCGGAGATAGTTTTTTCGCACCAAATACCCAAATGTTTTCGTGTCTTCCTCTCGTATGGTCAGTATATAGCCTCCAAAGATTATTGTTAAATTTATACTGGTGATATTTTAGTATATATTTTGGGGTCTGCCAATATGTAAGATTTATCCGAGGGATTGACAAAAAGTGAGGTTTTGCCTTATTCTTATACCTGCTGCACTTGCAGTAGTGTTTTTATGCCCAGTAGTGAAAACTTAATGAATCCGCTCTGTTTTGTGGATATCATTGAAAATTAACTATTGAGCAATCTAAAATCGACAATACAAAAAATAGTCAACAATCAAAAAGCAATTAAGTTTCTACTACTGGGTATGCCTACCACACCACAACTTATCAAAAAAGGAAGAAAAAGAATCCTGAAAAAGAACAAGGTACCTGCGCTTGGCACCTATTTTAATTATTTACGCAACAAACCGGTTGATTCGGCGTCGCCGTTTAAACGGGGGGTGTGTCTCAAGGTATTCACCACAACACCGAAAAAACCAAACTCGGCGCTTCGAAAAGTGGCGAGAGTTCGTCTTACGAATGGCATGGAAGTCACCGCATATATTCCGGGAGAAGGACATAATCTTCAGGAACACTCCGTAGTGGTTATTCGCGGTGGTCGCGTCAAAGATCTTCCCGGAGTTCGATATCATATCGTTCGCGGAATACTCGACACACAGGGAGTAAACGCACGAAAACAACAGCGATCGAAATACGGTGCAAAGAGAGCCAAAAAATAATTTTTTAATACAATGAGAAAAAGGAGTAGTTTCAAAAAAAATGAAGTTATCGGAGATTCGGTACACGAGCGTATCGATATGTCTCGTTTTATCAATTACCTTATGACCGACGGCGAAAAAGCCAGTGCGGAAAAGGTGTTTTACAAATCACTCGAGGAAATAAAAAACATTGTAAAAACGGATCCTGTCGAAATTTTTGAGAAAGCGTTGACGAATGCATCTCCGCTTCTTGAAGTCGTATCAAAGCGTGTGGGAGGAGCAAATTATCAGGTGCCGAGAGAAGTGAGACCCGAAAGGAAGTTTTTCCTTGCGTCGCACTGGATTATCGACACCGCAAAAAAGAAGAAGGGGGGTCCGATGGCAAAGAGACTTGCCGAAGAATTGATTGCGGCGTCAAAAAATGAAGGAACCGCGATCAAAAAGAAACAGGACATGCATCGAATGGCGGAAGCGAATCGTGCGTTCGCGAGCTACGTGAGATAGAAGCGAATAAATTTCGTATGAAAATGCGAAATTTATTTTGGTATATATTTGCAAAAAATAATTAAATAAAAAAATTATGCCCAGACAATACCCAATGGAACGAGTTCGCGATATCGGTATTATCGCTCACATCGATGCGGGAAAAACCACCGTGTCGGAACGCGTTCTTTTTTATACCGGAGTTTCGCATAAAATCGGAGAAGTGCATGAAGGAGAAGCGGTCATGGACTGGATGGATCAGGAGCGCGAGCGCGGAATCACCATCACCTCCGCGGCAACGACATGTTTTTGGACGCCGACCTATATCGATCATTCGTCTCCCGACGCAAAGAAACACGAACATCGCATCAATCTCATCGATACCCCGGGGCACATCGATTTTACCGTTGAAGTGAAGCGTTCTCTCCGCGTGCTTGATGGAGCGGTGGTGGTGTTCGACGGAGTTGCGGGAGTTGAACCACAGTCCGAAACAAACTGGCGTTATGCCGACGAATACAACGTTCCGCGAATTTGTTTTATCAATAAACTCGATCGTATGGGAGCAAGTTTTCAGAGAAGTTTCGATTCGATTCTCGATCGTCTCACAAAAAACGCGATTGCGATTCAATTACCGATTGGCGCGGAAGAAGCGTTTTCCGGTGTCATTGATCTTTTCGAAAAGAAGTCATACACATTCGAGGGACAGCGCGGGGAAAAAATAGTTGCGGGAGATGTTCCCGAAGACATGAAGGAATTGGTTGAAAAAAAGAGACATGAACTTATCGAAAAAATCGCGGAAACCGACGATCAATTGATTTCCGAATATTTGGAAGGGAAAGAAATTTCCGTGCCGGTGTTGAAGAAGGCGCTCCGCAAAGCGACACTCGAAGGAAAATTGGTTCCCGTGTTGACCGGTTCCGCTTTAAAAAATAAGGGAGTGCAACTCATGCTTGATGCAGTCGTCGATTATCTTCCTTCACCACTTGATAAACCTCCGGTGAAGGGGTTAAACGAGAAGCACGAAGAAATCGAAATTGTCGCGAAAGACGACGCTCCGTTGTCCGCGCTTTCGTTCAAAATCGCTACCGATCCGTTCGTGGGAACACTTTCATTTTTCCGGGTATATTCCGGCGTATTGAAACGCGGAAGTTATATTTTGAACGCATCAAAAAATACACAGGAACGTGTTGGACGTATCGTTCGTATGCACGCGAATCATCGGGAAGAAGTTGAAGAAATTTATGCGGGAGATTTGGGAGCGCTTGTCGGATTGAAGAGTACGGGAACGGGAGATTCATTGTCCGATCCCGAGACCCCGATTATTCTCGAAAAAATTACATTTCCGGAACCGGTTATCTCGATTCGTATCGAACCGAAAACAAAAGCCGACCAGGAAAAGATGGGTCTCGCACTTCGTCGCCTCGCCGATGAAGATCCGACATTTCGTATCAGCGGAAACGATTCGGGAGAAACAATCATCGAGGGTATGGGTGAATTGCACTTGGAGGTGCTTGTGGAGCGTATGAAGCGCGAATTCAGCGTTGAATCGAATGTCGGTCGTCCTCAGGTTTCGTATAAAGAAACAATTAAAAATCAGGCGAAAGGGGAAGGAAAGTATATTCGTCAATCCGGCGGACGCGGTCAGTATGGTCACGTGAGATTGGAAGTGGAACCATTGGAGCGCGGTCAGGGATTTGAATTTGTTGACGCGATTAAGGGAGGAGTCATTCCTCAGGAATTTATTGCTCCTATCGAAAAGGGTGTGAAAGAAGCAATCGGAAAAGGGGTGCTTGCCGGATATCCGCTCACCGATATAAAAGTTACATTATACGACGGATCGTTCCACGAAGTGGACTCATCGGAAATCGCTTTCCAAATTGCGGGAGCAATGGCACTTCAGGAAGCGACAAAACTTGCGAAATTGGTCATCCTTGAGCCGATTATGAAAATACAGACGATTGCTCCGGGAGATTTCTTGGGAGACATCACAGGTGATTTGAGTTCAAAACGCGCAAAAATCAACGAAATGGGAGAACGAGGCACCGCGCGTGTTGTGGATGCCGAAGTGCCACTTTCCGAGATGTTCGGATATGTGACGAAACTTCGCTCAATGACACAGGGGAGAGGAGCCTTTACCATGGAATTCAGCCATTATGCGGAAGTTCCGAATAATGTCGCTCAACTTATTATTGAAGGAAAGAAAAAGTAAGTGTTTTCCGGAATATGAAATATGGACCCCGCCTATTCATGGGATACGTGGGGTCTGTTATAATTTATGATATTGGAGTGAAATTGTGTATATGAAATTTGCAAAATTATTTCTTTTTCTCATAATTCTGGGAGTGCTCGCGTGGGGGTTTTATCGTCTTTCCGGAGAGCGAGACACACTTCTTCAGGAGGTGTATAAATTGAGAGAGACGGCGGATTCGCTGAAAAAAGAAAACGCATCACTTCTCGATAAAATCGAATATTTCAAAAATCCCGAAAATTTGATAAAAGAATTGCGCGGGCAGTTGAATTATAAGAAAGAAGGGGAGAATATGATTATTGTGATTCCTCCGAAAACCACAAGCACGACACCATAGGGGAAGTCCTAAATCCTGATTGCCAATTTCTAAACAATATCAAAATTCAAATATACAATATTAAAAATTAATTTTGCGAGCATGGTTCAGTGGCACCTGCCCGACTGAATAATATCAGTTGTTCAGGCGGGGAATGCGACCCATGCCTACCGGCAGGCAGGTTCCCAAGAAGATAAAATAAACACACGCGGAATTAGTACAGTGGCAGTACGCTTGCTTCCCAAGCAAGATACACGGGCCCGACTCCC
>JAKANR010000018.1 GCA_021823645.1 bacterium | reverse complement strand
TATGATAGACGGCGTGTGCTTGGCGGAAATACTCCATGTCTTTATGATACTCCACGAGAAGATTGTGAAGATGCCTTCATCCACGGGCTTACGCCCGTGGTTTTCTCGGAATGGCATATAAAACGGCGCTTATATAAGCGCCGTTCTTAAAATTACCCACACGATAGTCACGATTGTCCACGTGGCCACGTTCGATGCCTCGGAAAGCATCAATCCTCTCGCCTCACGATCCCACTTCCCTTCGCGCCCTACAATAAATACATGATAGAGGCGAGGAATCGATGTGCAATGTGCCGCGACAACGTTTATCGGATGCAACCCAATTCCGGTCCCCAAACTCAACATGGTATATGCGAGCCATAATTGCGGGAGAGATTTGAACCAGACAGCGAGAAATCCTTTGCTGAATGGATCCTTTGCACCCTTAAAATAAATGAGGGTCGCAATCGAAAACAAAAGAATCACTATCGAGACCAGAGTATCTTCTTCTCTCCAGATTATTTTTGATAAACCGGAAACAAATATACTTCCGATTGCCAAAATCCAAAGAGAGTAGATAAAAATCAAATACTTTCTTCCCTTCGTCCTCTCAACTTTGTAGGCGTCTATGGAAAGGATAAGATTTACGGTTATGTAAATTATGAACCCTCCATATAGCACAAGTGTTAAACCCTTTGTCCTCCCCGAGACAATATTAAGTATCTGCGGAATTGTATACGCAAAGACCATAATTATCTGGAAGATAAACAAAAGAAATGTTTTCTTTTCGTTTTTCAACTTTCTTCTCCTTTTAATTTTCTGATACAATTATACACCAAATTTAGTAAAAAGTCAATGTCATAAAAACCAAGCAAAAACCCGGATTTTTCCGGGTTTTTTTATAAATCTACTCTTTTTCTCTCACCGCGATGTAGCGCGGTTCTCTATATATTTGACATATTTATAGTTTTTATGTATTATATGAAACAGAACAAATTCAGAAAAGGAGATTAAAAATTGAAAAAGACAGTATCTGGCATACTCAAGGTTTTTAAAATCACCAAAACAGACGTTACAAGTTTGTTCGACCTTCACCTAACGGGGATTGTGGGATTTTTTCTCCGATCAATCATACATGGAGTGGTGATAAAAATTCTATGGCTGTGGTTTGTGGAAGGGACATTCTCATTTATTCCCTATCATCCCGGGTTTCTCGAATTTTCGGGAGTGTACCTCATCTTCGTGTACGCAAAACACGATTATAGGGTCTCCTGGAATCATCATCAATTTCAAATAGAAAGCGATGACGAAGAAACGGGGCGAATCCGACAAATCGTAATACTCTACAAAAAAATGTTTTTGCGATCCGGGGGAGCGCTTGTCGCCGGAGGATTATTGAAGCTCCTCATAATGGCATTTTAAAAAAACAAAAAAGCCCGAATTCATTTCGGGCTTTAAAATTATCCAAAATTCAGGGTATAATCAAAAACATGGAATCTATCACCGGCGCATACGAGCCAAAAGAAACCGAATCGAAAATATACGAAAAGTGGGAGAAATCCGGGTACTTCAACCCCGACAACCTTTCTGTAGAAAAGAATACAAAAAATTATGTCGTCTATATGCCACTCCCCAACGTCACGGGGACACTCCACATGGGACACGCCTTGAATAATACCATTCAAGACATTGTCATTCGGTATCATCGAATGAACGGATACCGAACGCTCTGGCTCCCGGGTACCGATCATGCGGGCATCGCGACCCAATTTGTCGTGGAAAAAGAATTGAAAAAACAGGGAATAAGCCGTTTCGAACTCGGACGGGAAAAATTCATCGAAAAGGTGTGGGAGTGGAAAAACAAATACGGAAATACAATCATCGGACAATTGAAAAAACTCGGAGTGTCGTGTGACTGGTCGCGCATTCGATTCACCATGGACGAAGCGTATGCAAAAGACGTGCAAAACGCATTTTTACACTATTACGAAAGGGGACTTCTCTACCGCGGAAAACGTGTGGTGAATTGGTGTCCGCGATGCGGAACAAGTCTCTCCGAACTTGAGCTTGAATATAAAGATGAAAAATCAAAATTGTGGTACATCAAATATGATCTCAAAAATCAAATCTCAAATCTCAAATATATTACTGTTGCAACGACACGACCCGAAACAATGTTGGGCGATACCGCGGTTGCGGTAAATCCGAAAGACGAGCGATATAAAAATCTCATCGGAAAAACTCTCATGCTTCCGATTGTGCATCGGGAAATTCCCATTATTGCCGATGATGCGATAGATATGGAATTCGGTACGGGGGCGGTCAAAGTCACTCCCGCGCACGACATGGTTGATTTTGAAATAGGAGAACGGCACACGCTTGAAGTGATTCAAGTGATTAACGAACGCGGAAAAATGAATGAAAACGCCGGGGTCTACAACGAAATGAAAGCAGAGGAAGCGCGAGAAAAAATTGTTGAAAAACTGAAAGAGGAAGGACTTCTCGAAAAAGAGGAAGAATATGATCATCGTGTGGCAATTTGTTATCGATGCGGGCACGTGATTGAGCCGATTCCCTCACTCCAATGGTTTTTGAAAATGTCCATGAAAGACACCTCGGGGAAAGACAGCCTCGCAAAAAACGCACTCGACGCCGTGAAATCGGGAAAAGTAAAAATTATACCGAATAATTTCGAAAAGAAATATTTCGACTGGCTCGAAAATATCCGCGATTGGACCATTTCGCGTCAAATTTGGTGGGGACACCAAATTCCAGTTTATTTTTGCAAAAATAAACTGGAATCAATTTCCAAATCCCAATTTCCCATGCCTACCGGCAGGCAGGTAATTTCTAATGAAGATAAAGAACGATATGTAGTTTCACTGGAAAAACCAAAAATGTGTCCATTTTGCAAAAATTGTGAAATGGAACAATCCCTCGATGTTCTTGATACATGGTTTTCATCGGCGTTATGGCCGTTTGCGGGGCTTTCCGAATCCGATCTCAGAAACTATTATCCGGGAACAACGCTTATCACTGCCCGCGACATTTTAAATCTCTGGGTGGCACGCATGATTTATTCCGGCATCGAATTTAAAAAAGAACTTCCGTTCACAAATGTGTTTATCAACGGCACCATACTCACAAAAGACGGAAAGCGTATGTCAAAAAGCTTGGGTACCGGCATTGATCCGTTGAAATATATCGATCAATACGGCGCCGACGCAACCCGATTCGGAATCATGTGGCAGGCGACCGGACAGGATATTCGGTGGGACGAAACCGCGATTATCGCCGGAAAGAAATTCGCAAATAAACTTTGGAACGCCGCACGGTTCGTTCTTACAAACACATCGCCAAATAATATCAGCATACATCAGCCCAATCCGCATATATCCGCGTCTACGGAAGCGGATAAGAAAATTCTATCGGCACTCGAAGAAATGAAAAAAAGTGTCGAAAAGGATATCGAGGAATTCGAATTTTCGAGACCGCTCCACACCGCATACGATTTCTTCTGGCATGAATTTTGCGATGTTTATCTCGAAACATCGAAAGAACAATTGTCCGTTAAAGACGAAAACCTTTCGGAGAATACGAAAACAATCCTCCTTCACGTACTTCTTTCATCGCTTAAAATTTTCCATCCGTTTATCCCGTTTGTGACGGAAGAGATTTATTCCCATATTCCTCTTGAAAATAAAAAAGAATATCTCATGATTGAAGTATGGTAATCGTTTTATGCTCTTTTTAACCCTTATTCTCACTCTCGTTTTTGCATGTGCTCCAAGTATTGTGTGGCTTCTCTTTTTCCTGCGCGAAGACACCTGTCCGGAGCCGAAGCGCCTTATTCTCTACACATTCGGCGCCGGAGCATTTGTGAGCCTTTTTGTGCTTGTTATCCAATATATATTTCAACAATCCGTGCTTGGACTCGGGGGAAATGTTTTGGTAATGATTGCGGGACTCGCGCTCATTGAAGAGTTATTCAAGTTTTTTTCGGCACGGTGGGCGGTGGAACACGATCGGGCGTTCGACGAACCCATCGATGCGATGATTTATATGATTGTCGCCGCACTCGGATTCGCCACCATTGAAAACCTCTTTGTGCTCGGAAACTCATTCAGCATTGTAAGCACCGAATCACTTTCGGTTGTCGGCACCACACTCCTCCTCCGATTTATCGGCGCAACGCTTCTCCACACGGTTTCTTCGGCACTTGTCGGTTTTTATTGGGCAAAAGGAAAATTACTGCAAAAGAAAACACGCTATATTCTCTTCGGAATTTTTCTCGGCACACTCGTACACGGAATATTCAACTATCTTATTGAATATTTTCAGGATAAAAATCTTCTCGTTTACCCGAGCATGTTTCTCGTTTTTATACTCTTTTTTATTTTTATCGATTTTGAAAAATTGAAAGATATGTGGAAAAACAGGCGCCGTGAGAAATCGGCATAATGTGATATACTGATACCATGGAAGACAAAGATAATATTTTTATTGAGCTCGCAAAAGTGAGAACTCAACCGACTCCAATTTCAATCGATGCCGACGAAGAAAACGGCACCGCGTTGAGCGACGAAGAAGTCGAGGGACAACTCACGGTTGACGTATATCAGGACAAAGACAATGTGGTGGTGCAATCGACCGTTGCGGGAGTGAATCCCGATGAATTGGAGGTGAATATCACAAACGAATCAATTACCATTCGCGGAAAAAGGGAAAAAATAGAGAAGGTTGAGGAAAAAAATTATTTTTATCAAGAATGTTTCTGGGGTAGATTTTCACGATCGATTATTCTCCCCGTCGAAGTGAATCCCGAAGATTCGGTGGCAACACTGAAAAACGGAGTGCTCACTGTGGTGATGCCGAAATCAACGAAGAAAAAAGCAAAAAAACTGAAAGTGCGACTCGACTAGCAAAAACTCCCCTTCGGGGGAGTTTTTATTATTAATGCAATGTGGAAACAAAATTATCAAACCCATTGCGCAATTCAAAATATTTTCGCTCGAGATTTTCGACTTCATCCATGTGATATTCATGGTCAGGATTTGTTCCGAGAATTTCGGGCAACAAGTGCTCCGCCCGACCCACAACATTCGTCGTTTCGGCGCGACTCGGAAAATTGACCCTGAGAATAATCTCACAACACACACGAAAGGCATTTTCTTCCCCTATCTTTCGCACATTCAGATTTTTTATCACCATATCCGCTTTTTTGGGGCGGGAAATTGGATGGGAGTAATTCGGAAACAGAATATCAAATGCCTCATCGAGCGGGTTCTTCTTTTTTTGCATCTTTTCTCCTGTCTATATGAAGATCTGTTTCGAGTATAAAACAAACCCCTCCCCACAGTCAATCCCGTTAAAGATCAAATTCCTTTATTTGAATATTTGTTTTGAATATTCTCCGAATTTTTCTCCCCGATCGAACTCATTCCGAAACTTTTCGAAACTCGCCGCACCGGGAGAAAACAGCACAATGATCGGCAGGTGGGAATAGGTACCCGACATTTTTTTGTGTGCCGCGAGAAGCACATCCTTCAAATCCTCAAATGTATTTTTCTTTTTATTTCTGAAATAGTGTCGTGTCTCCAATTCGCGCATGAGTTTTCGCGTGGCGCTTCCGTTTAAGAAAAACAAATTTTCCGGCTCTATGGTATTTTTTATTTCATCCGCAAGTTTTTTGAATTCAAGTTGTTTGTCGGTGCCCCCGGTGATAAAAATGATTTTTCCTTCACGCGAGAAACGCTTCAGTGCGGCGATTGCGGCATCGGGCGACGTGCCCGCGGAATCGTTCACCACAATAAAATTCTTCTTTTTTATGATTATTTCCTGACGGAGAAAAATATCCGGAAGTGTGGCGATTCTCTTTTCGATTTCTTTCCACGAAACTCCGGCAAGAAAACTTGCGAGGGCGGCGTTCAAAAAATTATAGAGGTTGTGCTCTCCGCGCGCCCACAACAATTTCAGCGTTTGTTCGCCATACACCACCGATTCTTTTTTCCCGTCCCGGAATACCACGGTGTTTCCGCGAACATATACTCCGTTCATATTCTTCGGGAGCGGTCTTAAGGAAATAAAATATACATTCGCTTTTGGTTTTTGATTTACGAAATACCGCGCCCATTCGTTGTCGAAATTCAATATGAGTTTTTGTCTTTCCGTCTGGTTTTTATATATATTCGCTTTTGCGAGTGCATAATTTTTTATCGCATCGTGGCGATTGATGTGATCCTGATACAGATTCGTAACGACCGCGATATCGGGTGCGCGCGTGGCGCGGTTCGCGATTTCAAGCTGGAACGAGGACAATTCAAGCACCGCCGGAGTTTTTTTGTCTTTCGAAAAACGCTCCGAAAGCGCAAGGAGCGCCTCATCCGACGAGTTTCCGCTCGCATGTATTTTCGGGAAATGAGCCTTCAGAAAATGCGCAATCCAATTCGTGGTGGTTGTTTTCCCGCGCGTGCCCGTCACGGCGATAATCGGATTTTTCACCTCATCGAGAAACAGAGCAAGATCGTTCGTCACGGGTTTTTTGAGACGCATCGCGGTTTCCAAAAATTTGTTTCCCAAAATTTTCACCGCCGGATTTACCACAATGAGATCCGCCTGTTTGAAATCCTCCTCGTTATGCACCCCGAGAACAAATTTTATTTTTTTTGCATCATTCCCGAGCGCACAAATCGATTTTTTCAATTCTTCTCTCGATTTGAGATCGGTCACCGTAATTTCCGCCCCGCGTTTCAAAAACCATTTCGTGGTGGCGACTCCCCCGCCCAATACTCCAAGTCCGACAATCAATATTTTTTTGTCCTGAAATTGTTTTTTTACCATATCTCGATAATATCGATACTCCTTTCTTTCGATCCAAATTTCGCGACAATATTGTCTCCGACTTTTTTTCCGGCAAGAATTTTTCCCATTGGAGAATTTTCCCCCACCACGATAATCGGGTTTCCCGATTCGTCTTCAATTTGTATTCCCGATCCCCCTTCGAGAAAAAAATAGTTCAATTCCCTTTCCCCGTCGCGGATTTTTATGACACTTCCGCTTCCCACTTCTTTCGATGACGGCACCGGCGCAATCTCGAATCGTTCCAATATCTCGAGTTCCTTGTTTTTTGCGGAAAGCTGTTTTTCGATGTCGTCTTTCAGCGCGTTCATCTGAAATTTCGTGGTATCGCTGTGTGATTGCATCGCATTCGGTGCGTCAACGGCCGCTTCGTGTATCGAGGCGACATTCGCCTCAAGCTCAGCCACCTCTTTTTGGAGTTTTTCCACCACTTTCTCTATGAGCGCACTCTTATCCATATATATAAAATACCAGAAAACTAGGTTATTCGATATCAGTTGACAAACATACAATGTATGTGCTATAATTATGAACAGTAAGATGAGATTTTAAATCTTGTCCAAAAAATTAAATAATCATCGAGGAGTTAGAAATGGAAAGAAAAAAGATTTATCAACTCACAGAATTGTTGTGCGAGGCAAATAATGAATGGCATGCCTGGTTAAATAAAAACAAAAAATCGGCATTCGGATGGAATAATAGTGAATTTGGAAAAAAAACATTTTTTGTCCCAAAAAATGTTGAATTTCAGCTAATACGATTAAATCCACCAAGTTCGGAAATGTTATCCCACTTATTTCCTATTTCAGTACTATTTAATCAAGTAGAAATTGATTTAGGAAATAAAAAATTTAAGATAACTGGACAGAAAAGTTTTAAAATGGGTGAATTTCCAGTGTATACAGGAATCACACTTTCCGTTTTTGGAAAACCAAAAAACTATGATTCAGAAATTGGCACACAGAGCAATTATCATCCAATAAAAATCACTTTACTTGGAGATGAGTTCATATGTGGCAACCCTCCATCTAAATGGGAAGAAATTGATTCTCTATAATCAGAGCGGCACAAAATGTGCCGCTTTTTTCCGCTCCAAGTATAACATAACATTATCGTTCGGCTATATTATGTTATATATAAAAACCCCTCCATAACCGGAGGGGTAAAATGTTTACTTTGAAACATTTATTACATGAAGAGCGACGCAAGCGCGAGGGTAAGTGTGCTCAAGAGCTTAATAAGTACGTGGAGTGACGGACCCGCGGTATCCTTGAACGGATCACCGACCGTGTCTCCCGTCACCGCCGCCTTGTGCGCGTCAGATCCTTTTCCTCCGAGATTCCCCTCTTCAATCCATTTCTTCGCGTTATCCCATGCACCCCCCGCATTATTCATAAATGTTGCAAGAAGTATTCCCGCAATAGTACCCACCATCAAAAGTCCCGCGGCCGCTTCGGCTTTAAAAACAACACCGACCGCGACCGGAAGCGCCACCGCAAGAAGTCCCGGAATCACCATTTCTTTCAATGCGCTTTTTGTGGTGATATCGATTGCTTTCGAATAATCGGGTTTTTCCGTTCCCGCCATAATTCCCGGGTGTTCCTTAAATTGTCTGCGCACTTCATTAATGATTGAATATGCCGCCCGTCCCACCGCGCGAATCGCCAAACTCGAAAAAAGAAACACAAGCATCGCTCCCAACATCGCGCCGATAAAGACCGGTACTTTTGCGAGATCGACAACCGTAATTTTTGCTTCTTCGAGATATGCCGAAAATAAGAGAAATGCCGCAAGTGCCGCCGATCCGATCGCATATCCTTTTGTGAGCGCCTTCGTGGTGTTTCCCGCCGAATCGAGTCGATCGGTGTTTTTTCTTATTGATTCCGGCGCACCCGACATTTCAACAATTCCTCCCGCATTATCAACGATGGGGCCGAATGTATCCATCGCAAGAATATATGCCGCACTCGCAAGCATTCCCATGGTCGCGATTGCGGTTCCGTACAATCCCCCTCCCGGGATTCCCGAAAGTTCTCCAAATTTATATGACGTAAAAAGTGCTACCACAATCGATATCACGGTAACCCCCACGGATTCAAGTCCTAC
The DNA here is from genome assembly GCA_021823645.1 of bacterium. Taxonomy (GTDB): domain Bacteria; phylum Patescibacteriota; class Minisyncoccia; order UBA6257; family GWB1-50-10; genus JAKANR01. Next base: position 5,847 of record JAKANR010000018.1, on the reverse strand, counting down.
GGCAAATCCCTGAATAATATTTGTTGCGTGACCCGTTTTTGACGCTTCCGCAACTTCCCGAACCGGACGATATTTCGATTCGGTATAATATTGTGTGAAATAGACGAATGCGATCGACATGAGAATTCCGACAAGTCCCGATGCGAAAAACCACATGTTTCCGAGAAGATATTTTGTCGCAAAATAAAATGCAACCGCGGAAAGAATACTCGCCACCCAATATCCGCGATCCAATGATTTCATCGGATCTTCGTCCTCTTTCGGCTTTACCGCAAAAATACCGACGATCGACGCGAGAAGTCCGAGTGCGCGAACGACAAGCGGAAAAAGAATTCCGTTCAATCCGAACACCGGATAGAGCGCAACACCCAAAATCATCGCCCCGATGTTTTCCGCGGCGGTCGATTCGAAAAGATCGGCTCCTCGTCCCGCACAATCTCCCACATTATCTCCCACGAGATCGGCAATGACCGCCGGGTTTCGCGGATCGTCCTCGGGAATGCCCGCTTCGATTTTTCCCACAAGATCGGCTCCCACATCGGCCGCTTTCGTATAAATTCCTCCTCCAAGTTGGGCAAATAACGCCACCAAACTCGCTCCGAATCCGTATCCGACAATGAGGTGCGGAATTTTTACTATTTCATATCCGAGCACCGTGTAAATTTCAAAGAGTCCCGAAATTCCCAAAAGTGAAAGCGACACAATAGTGATTCCCGAGACCGCCCCCCCGCGAAGCGCGACAAGAAGGGCTCCTTTGATTCCATTTTGCGCTTCCGCCGCCGAACGGATGTTCGTGCGCACACTCATCCACATTCCGACAATTCCCGCGATTGCCGACGAAACCGCTCCAATCACGAATGCGATTGCGGTTTTTGTTCCCATGCCGAGATCCCCTGAGGCACCATACGCACCCACGAGCCCTACGGCACAAAGAGCAATAATAATACCGATCGTAATATACTGACGCTTCAAAAATGCGTTTGCGCCAACACGAATCGCATCGGCCACCGCTTTCATTTTCTCGGTTCCCGTCTGTTTTTTCAAAACTGCGAGAGCCATCCATGTTGCTATGCCAAGCGAAAACACAGCAACAACAATCGAAAGAATGTTGTAGTTCATAATAATGTTTAATTTTTTTTATTCGTTCTCTTTTTTCGTTTCCGAAGATGAAGTATCTTCAGAGGAAACTTCGGGTGCATCAGCAATTCCGCCCTCCTGCACTTCGTCCGGGCGCGATTGTGATCGCACATCAATCTTCCATCCGGTGAGTTTTGCCGCGAGACGGACGTTTTGTCCTCCTTTCCCGATTGCAAGACTCAACTGATCCTCCGCAACAAGCACGCGCGCTTCCCGTTTCGGTAACACTTCAACAAGTTTTACTTTTGCCGGCGAAAGCGAATTTCCGATAAACTTTTCCGGGTCTTCCGACCACTCGATAATATCTATTTTTTCGTTTCCGAGTTCGTTCGTCACCGCCATCACGCGCATTCCGCGCTGTCCTACCGCCGATCCAACCGGATCCACCCCCTCCTGATTCGACGCAACCGCGATTTTTGTTCTGTTCCCCGGTTCACGCGCAATCTTTTTTATCGCCACGATGTTTTCCGCCATTTCCGGAATTTCCAATTCAAATAATTTGAGTACGAAATTCGGATGTGCGCGCGAGAGCACGATTCCCGGTCTTCGCGGATCGTCCTGCACCGCAAGCACATAGAATCGCATGCGCTGACCGACACGATAATGTTCTCCGGGAATATTTTCGTTGTAAAACATGATTCCCACCGCACGTCCCAAATCGACATACACATTTCCCCGATCGAATCGTTGTACGATACCGCTCACAATCTCCCCTTCTTTTCCCGCAAATTCCTGCTGAATGGAACTTCTTTCCGCTTCACGGATACTTTGCAGAATCACCTGCTTTGCGGTTTGTGCCGCGATTCTTCCGAAGTCTTCATGGGTTTCGAGGGGAAATTCCATTTCGTCCCCAAGTTGAATTTTTGGATTTATCGCCCGAGCTTCTTCAAGAAAAATATGCCGATCGGCGTTGTATCGCGGAAGTAATGTTTCTCCGTTTTCCTCTTCTTTCTCCTCGATCTTTTTTTCCTTCTCCCGATCCTTATCTTTTTCGTCCTCTTCTTCTTCGAGCACGATTCTCACCTCATTCGGATCAACAACGGTTTTCGATTGCCAAAAATGTATATCGCCGTTTTTCACATCGAATTTCGCGTGAATCACTTCCGATCTTTTTCGATATTCTTTTTTGTATGCCGCGGCAATCGCGGACTCAACCGCTTCGAGCACACGATCCGCGGGAATTCCTTTTTCTCCCGCAATCTGATCGACTGCCGTCACGAGTGTTTTAATATCCATCATATATTTATTTTTTCTGACCTTTTTAATAAATCACCGCCCCAAAAAGAGCGGTCAATCACTTCAAGTGCAAGTATATCACATTCGATAAAAAAATCAATCCGGCAGTGAAAACTCAATTGGGTATAAAAGATGCTTTTATTTTTTAAACTTAATTCTTAATATAGAGGTGACACAATCAAGGAGGTATAAAACTTTGTCGCAAAGCGACTTATTGAGTTTCTACTACCGGGTCAATCCCATGTCTTTTGTTTATGGAAATATAACAGTTATATATTTTCATAGTGATTCACGATAAAATCATTCCCCACCCTTGTGAGTGCAAGCACATCGAGCCGAAACCCCATTTTTTCCGAAACGAGCTTCGGATATCTGTTTACATACCCTTCGGCGATTTTTTTAAATTTCGATATTTTTGCCCGCGTCATTTGATCCTCCGGACGCACTCCGTCGGGACGAAATTGACTCGTCGTTTTTACTTCGACAAAGATAAGTGTTTTATCCAAAGATTTCGCCACGATATCGAGCTCCCCGTACGCCTGCCGAAAATTTCTCTCTATAATCTTCCATCCTTTTTTCCTCAAAAAAGCGCACGCAAAATCCTCCCCTTCTTTTCCCGTTTTTTGTCTTTCCGGTTTTTCCATGTTGTTTTTATTATACCAATCGTCACATTGTTGACATAATTAAATAGTTGTATTACTATATGAATAGTTTTTTAACATTCACATCATAATACGGAGATCCCGATGGAAAATGTAGTACTCATATTTTTCGTAACACTAACCTTTTTCGCCATAAGCGGAAAGGTTAAGCATGAGCCGAAAAATTTCTTTTTTCTCCTTTTTCTGATTTCAATCGCCTTCTTCTTTTTTCTCAGGCTTGTATCGGAAGATATCCGAGGAGTCAATTTTCTGATTTTAATGATCGGCTCCATAATTTCGATAATAATCGGGTATTTTTCCCCGCACTTTGCAAAAAAATTTATCTCTGAGATGGATACTCCGCCTCATGCCGACAACGGAATTGATGAAAAAGATGATTAAAAATGTTTAGCGGTAAACACTTTTATTACCGAAAATGCAAAAATGTAGGTTTCATCGCATTATCGGGTTTTGAACAGAATGTTTAGCGGTAAACACTTTTATGACACAAAAAACATCAAATGTAGGTTTCATCGCATTATCAGCCTCTCAAAAAATGAGGCTGATTTTTTTGATTTAACAGGTTTATTAGGTTTATAGCAAAAATCCCCTTATTCTGGGGATTTTATTTTTATTCCAATCCTTTTTAGAAAAGGTGTGGGGCTAACGAAATGATTCAATTTTTATTCCATCCTTTCCGAACACCACAAACGAGGAAGGGGAGTCGGTCCACGAACCCGTGTTCAGATACCGGACACCCCGGACCGTTTTATCCATATATTGATGTGTGTGTCCACACACCACAATCTGCGCCTTTCGTTCAATCGCGTGTTTCACCGCCCCCTTCATCACACGGGGGGAAAGCCTCAACCAAAATTTATACTGCTTTTTCAGAAACCTACTTGTGCGCCGTTTCCCCCGATCCATTTTTTGAAATACGCGATATGATGCGTTCATCGTAATGCTCATGATTTTATTTTTAATGAGAAATCGATCATATTGGTGACCGTGGAGAACAACACATTTTTTTCCCTCAAACATAAACTGAAACTCTCTGCGAGTGTGCACCCCAATCAGCTGAAAAAAACTTCTCGCAAATCCGTCGTGGTTCCCCTGAATCCAAATCACTTCCGTGCCCTTGGACACGAGATTTTGGAGGAACGACAGAAAATCCCAATCGTCCTTTTTCAGCCTTCTCGGATTTTCGTTGTCGAATATGTCTCCATCCAATATAAGACAGCGAGGGGAGAGAGATTTCAACACCCGCACCAATTCTTTTGCCCGCGAAATTTCCGAACCGATATGTATATCGGAAACAATGAGAGTATGAATGTTTTTTTCCATATATGTTCCGCGCACAACTCTTATGCGTCGCGTATATTTTGTATTATTACGAGATAAGAGATTTTATCAGTTTCTTTGTTTCCTTCGGAGAACCCACGCGTATCCATTCTACACCTGTTTTCACCACGGGGTAATCGTTTCCTCCGGGGATAATCATATCACCGACAAATAACATATCTTTCGTACGCGCATGAAAATATTTTTTTACTCTTCGCACCCCGTATGCCTTATCGATTCCTTCGCGAATCACATCGATCGAAGTGAGCCCCGCAATCTTCGCATCGAATCCGGAAAGATTTTTTTCGAGAATATTTTTTATTTTTTTCCGCGTGTCATGCGTTTTGTTCCATTTCGTTTTTTTCGAAAGCGGGGCATTCTGACCAAGTGCGGAAAACACAACTTCCGTTCCCCGATATTCTATCGTCTTTCCGTATATATGCGCCGGGGGAATGAATCCCGCGCGCTTCAATGCGCCATGGAATTGTTTTAAAATTTCCTTCTCCTCTTTTTTTGAAATTTTCAGATTGTACAATCGAACCCATTTCCCGCGTTTGTATACATAACACATTGCGGCATTCGTGGGAAGAAGAACGAGATTTTTCAGTACCGAGGGAGTATTTTGAAGTTTCGAGACAATCAGCTTTTTGAACAATAGAAATTTTTCTCCACTCACGAGCACCACGGTCTTTTTCAAAAGCAGTGTCGAAAGCAATGTCGCCATTTCTTTGTCGATCGGCATTTTACTTTTTGTTATCGTTCCGTCGATATCGAAGACGATAATCTTCTTTTTCTTCACCGATTCTTTTCGTCTGGTATTCATACTATTCATTATAATTGAATAATTGTTTATTTTAAGTTTTAATAAGTGTATATGTCACGAAAGAAAAAGAAGAAGTCTCCTCAAAACGAGAATAAAAAAACCGCGGAAAAGGACTCAAAGAAAAAATCTGCGAATAATCCGCTCCATCCGGAGATACAGAAGAGTGTGTGGATGGTGAGTTTCTTGGCGCTTGCGGTAGTCTTTCTTCTTGCGGGACTCGGTCAGGCGGGGCCGTGGGGAGAGGGGATGTATCATGGACTCAAAACACTGTTCGGGTGGGGATATTTTTTCATCCCATTCATATTTTTTGTCCTCGCATTTTCGTTCGTATCCGAGGAACGGAAACAGATGCTCGGATTTCGCCTCGTGAGCGGTCTCTTTTTCGTCGGAGCGGGGCTCGGATTCATCGATATTCTCGTTCCGGAAAGCGGGGGACTACTCGGGACATTCGTGGGATCCCTGAAACATCCGTTCGGATCAATTGCGGCACTTGTCATTACCCTCACTATTCTCATTATTTCATTCCTTGTGACCATCAATAAGCCGATTACGCTGTTTCAAAAGAAACAACTTGAGGAAGATGACGAAGAAGAATATGAAGAAATAGAAGTTCCTCCCACAACGGGTCAAGCGGGTGAGATAAAAACAGCCCCGGAAATCGAAAAACCG
>JAKANR010000017.1 GCA_021823645.1 bacterium | reverse complement strand
ACCGTGAAAGACTATCTCCGTGAAAAAGGAAAAAAGATCGATGATGAAACATTCGCGAAAGAAGCTCTGAACCCCACCGAGAAGATTCCCCCAAGACCGGAGGGAAGATTAGGAAAATGACAAATTACCAATTTCCAATGACTAATGACGGAGAAGGGGGAATCAGGAAATGACCAAATTACCAATTTCCAATAAGAGAATAACTAGTAACAAGTAACTGGTAACAAGGAAGAGAAAAATAGCCGATAAAAGAAGGGACACGGAGAAACAGAAAGTATTCAGTGTAAAGTATCAGGTATTATGTATGGAGAGGGATGACCATTAACTCATAATTGCCGATAATTAACCCGCTTACACCAAAGACTATAAATGGGCGGGTAAACAGAAAAAAGGGAGAAAAGATGAAAATTTTCTAGTCTTACATAATACCTACGATCGGAGGTGTTTTGTAAGAGTGGTAAGCGCGGGTTGGTAAGGTCAAAAAGTATTAGGTATTAAGTATAAAGAGGAGAAGAAAACAATGGCAAAATAAAGAATCCATGATCTTTCCCATTGCGGACTTCTTAATGTAAATTGTTCATCGGGAAAATAGGTGGTAAAATAAAAATATGAACAAATCACGGAAAGTAGCGAAAAGAAAACACGCAAAAAAGCAGGGGAAAAAGGTTTCAATCCGCCACCGATAATTTATAATTTATTCCGCGGGAGTTTTGCGTCGCAACATATAACGATATGTTCTTGTTTTTAATATTATGACATTAAAAAACTCGAGCGGGATTCAGCGCGGAATTGCCACATTTACACTTGATTACGGGAAGTGCCCAAAGTGGCTTTTTGACCGTATGGTGATGCTGGGACGTGAAATGATGCACGTAATCGTCGCGGAGGAGGGCCCAGATGCCTTTATACGGCGTATTGGGGACCCGGTGTGGTTTCAGTCCCTGGGGACGGTTTTAGCGTTCGATTGGAACGCTTCGGGACTTACCACCATTCTTACCGCCGCACTCAAGGAGGCGATTCGAGGGGAAGAACGCAACCTGGGAATTTTTATTTGCGGAGGGAAGGGAAAGACATCGCGAAAAACACCCGACGAAATATTTATATGGGGATCTCGATTGGCGCTCAGTGAAAAGAATACGCGTGCGCTTTCGTATAATTCACGCATGGCGGCAAAGGTGGACAGTGCACTCATTCAGGATGGATTTCAGATTTATCATCACACGTTTTTCTTTACAAAGAATGGCGCGTGGACGGTGGTGCAACAGGGAATGAATAAAGAAAATCAAACCGCGCGACGATATCATTGGCATTCGGAAACGGCAAAAGATTTGATTCGCGAACCGCATTCGGGGATTTCAAGTCAGATAAAAATTCCGAATGTGTTGAACATGACCGCGAATGAAAGCGAAAAAAATCGGGAGATAAGCGCCGATCTCACTCATCAGAGTTTTGGAGTGCTGATGAAAGATATTCAACTTCTTCGAAAATATTATTCTCCGCTTTCAAAAATGGTTTCGTTGGGAAATGGTGAGGGAAAACAATTGACGCTTCTTGAGCTTGAAAATAAGGAGTTCAAAACACACCCAGTAATTACCGAAGATTTTTCGAAGAGCGCGTATCTCGAGAAAATTTTGTGGAAATTGTGCGACGAACAACCGGAGGGGTATGAAAAACTTCTTTCAACCGAAGGGGTGGGACCAAAAACCATTCGCGCGCTTGCACTGGTGTCGGAAGTCATTTATGGTGCAAAACCGTCGTATGAAGATCCCGCACGATATTCGTTTGCCCATGGAGGAAAGGATGCGACGCCATATCCGGTGGACAGGAGCACGTATGATGTGACGATTGATACGATGAAGAAGTACGTGGAGAAAACAAAAATTCCGCTTTCGGAGAAAAATAAAATACAAAAACGTCTCGCGGTTTAACTGATTTTTTACTAGAATAAACATATGAATTCGGAAACGAAAATATGTAAAAATTGTCATCAGGGTTTTGTTATTGAACCCGAAGATTTCGAATTTTACGAGAAAATAAATGTTCCATTGCCAATGTGGTGTCCCGATTGTCGGCAGATGAGACGTTATGCATGGCGCAATGAGCGTAACCTCTATCGAAGGAACTGTGATTTATGCGGGAAGTCAACGGTGACGATTTATCATCCTGACGCGCCATATAAAGTGTATTGTCACACGTGTTGGTGGGGTGATGCGTGGAGTCCTATGGATTTTGGAGTAAGGATAGATGCAACCCGTCCGTTTTTTGAACAATTTAAAGAATTGCAATTGAAAGTTCCTCGGGTTGCACTTTTGGGAAAGAATTCAATAAATAGTGAATATACCAACCATTCGGCGGACAATAAAAATGTATATCTTTCATTTGACTGTTTTAATTGTGAAAATGGATTTTATCTGAGTAATTGCTGGAATGGCACAAAAGACTCCTGTGACGTGAACCTTGCATATGAAGGGGGAGAGTTTTTATATGAATGTTTTCACTGTAATAGGGATTTTAAGTGTGAATTTTGCTTTTTTGTGCATGACAGTATCGAGTGTAAGTATTGTTTTGATTGTACTAATTGTCAAAATTGTTTCCTGAGCTGGAATTTAAGGAATAAAAAACATTGTTTTTTAAATGAACAATTGACGAAAGAGGAATATGACAAAAAATTGAAAGAATTTAATTTTGGATCATATCGCGAACGCGCAGAATTATACAAAAAGTGGATAGATATTATTCAAAATAAGGGAATACACAAATATGCACAGATAGAAAAATCACATAATGTGGTGGGGGACGAAATTCATAATTCCCGAAATGTATATAATGGCTATTATGCCTACGATAGTGAGAATGTTCGTCATAGCGCAATCGTTATTGCGAAGGATTCGATGGACCTTTTGAGTGTTGGATTAGGGACAACGGAACTTACCTACGAATCGCATGCACTTACCAATGCATCGAACGTGAGATTTTGTCATCTCTCATATGAGAACACATTTATTGATTATTGTGATTCGTGCCATAATTCACAAAATCTTTTTGGATGTGTTGGCCTGAGAAAAGGAGAATATTGTATTTTAAATATGCAATATTCGGAAGAGGAGTATAAGCGCATAAAAAATGAACTTATTGTAGAAATGAAAAAAAGGGGAGAATATGGTGAATTTTTTCCTCCAGCACTTTCTCCATTTGGATATAACGAAACACATGGTGATATTTATATGCCGATGACGAAAGAGGTCGCAATTTCTCGGGGATTTCGGTGGCAGGATGATGTTCAAGTAACTCGCGGAAAAGGAACTCTCACTCCCGATCAAATTCCCGACACAATCGCCGATGTCTCAGATTCAATAACAAAAGAAGCACTCACCTGTATTTCATGCGATCGAAATTATAATGTGGTTGCTCCCGAAGTTGAGTTTTATAAGCGAATGAATATTCCGATTCCCAGAAATTGTCCCGAATGTCGCTATCGAAAGCGAATATCACTTCGTCCGCCTCGAAAACTTTGGCATCGGCAATGTATGTGTAAAGAATCATCTCATGGGCACAATGAACAGTGTCCAAATGAATTTGAAACAAGTTATTCTCTGGATAGATCGGAGATTGTGTATTGCGAACAATGCTATCAGGCGGAAATAGTATAGAGTCCACAAAAAGAAATACACCCAAGATTATTGGGTGTATTTTGTTTATTCTGTAAAAAGTTTTCCTCCCATTTTTTTCCACGCGTCTTCAGCAGAAATATTTTCTGTTTCGATGCCACTTTTCTTTGCAACACTAAATATGACATCATTGATTTCATCGCCGAATGAATTAGTATTTTTGAAGACCCAAATATTGAGACGAGCGCGCAGGTCTTGAATGATCGCCCACGGGATATTTTTGCTTGTATCGTAAAGTAAAGAGTCATAGTTCTCATTAAACCATTCTTTTAAGATCTTTATGATAACGTTTTTTCGCGCTACAAGCTCTTTTATTGTCTCTTTGTCTACTTGGGTTAATTCCACCTTCTTTTTGGGGATGAGTGTTCTTATTCCTATTTTCAACTCATTTTCAAAAGAAGAAACCGCTTCAACCACATGATTTGCCGTGACGCAATTCCAGTCTCTTTTTATTTCCTTCTTATATTTTATATTTTTAGATATAAGAATTTTCATAAATGTAGAGATAACGTCATTTGTAAGTGGTTTAATTCCCTTTGATGATATAGATTTTATTCTGTGAAGAGAAAAGAGGGGAATTTCCCCAACTTTTTCCGGTAATTCAAGTGCTTGTCTGTGATATAGACGGCACTCATATTTTTGTGAGAGTGACAGCATATAAACTCCTTTTTAATAATTCTGGTATTAAATTAATACAAATATAGAATATTGTCAACTTCTCCTTTCGAGGTTTCTTGTTTTAGTGGTAAAATTTGAAGGACATGGAAAAAGGAAACGAAAAATTTGATGAACTGTACACAAAACTGAATCCCGCACAAAAAGAGGCGGTGGATGCGATTGAAGGACCGGTCATGGTGGTCGCGGGACCGGGAACGGGAAAGACACAGATTTTGACGCTTCGCATCGCGAATATCCTGAAAAAAACGGACGCACAGCCCGAAAATATTTTGGCGCTTACGTTTACGGAATCAGGGACAACTTCAATGAGAAGGAGGTTGGTTGAAATTATCGGAAGTCCCGCATATGGAGTGGCCATCAATACATTTCACGGGTTTTGCAATGACGTGATAAAAACATATCCGGAAGAGTTTCCGCACATTATTGGATCGCAAAATATCACCGAAGTCGATCAGATATGCATTCTCGAATCAATCATTGATTCGTTGCCACTCAAAGAACTGAAACCGTTCGGCGACACATTTCATTATCTTCGCACGGCGCTTTCGAATATCAATAAATTGAAACAGGAGGGGATAAATCCGGAAAGGTTCCTCGATATCGTGAAAAGAGGAAAAACCGAATTTGATGCGATAGAGGATTTATATCACGAGAAAGGCGCGCACGCCGGAAAAATGAAAGGGGAATATCAGAAAGCCCTGAAACAGATAAAGAAAAACGAAGAACTTTCCCTTGTATTTTTCGAATACCAAAAGGAGCTTGCGCGGAGAAAATTCTACGATTACAGCGATATGATTATGGAAGTGTATGAAGCGCTCCGCCGAAACGGGGATTTATTACTGATGCTCCAGGAACAGCATCAGTATCTATTGGTTGACGAACATCAGGATACGAACAATGCGCAAAACAAGATTCTCGAACTTCTTTCGAGTTTTTACGAAACCCCGAACATTTTCGTGGTGGGAGACGAGAAACAGGCGATATTCCGTTTTCAGGGCGCTTCTCTTGAAAATTTTCTTTATTTCAAAAAGAAGTATCCCAACGCAAAACTCATCACGCTTGAAGAAAATTACCGATCGACGCAGTCGATTCTCGATTCGGCGCATAGTCTTATTGCCGGCGAAAAAGAATTGAAAGCCCACGGTGCACACCCGAACAAAAAAATCGCGGTGTATCCCTGTAAGTCGCCGGAATTGGAATATTTTTTTCTTGCCGAGGAGATAGCAAAAAAAATCAACGACGAAGGAGTTTTGCCACATGAAATCGCGGTATTGTATCGTGACAACAAGGATGTGTTTCCGATTGCGCGAATGTTCGAAAAATACAAAATCCCGTTTGCGATCGAATCGGATCAGAACATACTTGAAGATATAGACATTCGGAAACTTTTCCTCCTTTTTCGGACCATAAAGGATTTTGGTTCCGATGAATTGTTGATTGAGGCGCTCCATATCGACTTTCTTTCCGTTTCTCCAATCGACGTGTATACACTGATTGAATTTCGAAACAGGGAAAAAACATCGATTCTCGAGATTCTCCGGTTCCCCGACGTTCTTGATTCGCTGAAACTTGAATCTTCGGAAACCCTAAAGAAATTCTATAAGAACCTTTCGCGGTGGAAATCAAAAAGCAAAAACAGCGATGTGGTCGTGTTTTTCGAGGAATTGGTGCGCGAGTCGGGCTTCCTCTCTTATGTTTTGAATCTTCCGAATGCCGTGGAAAAAATGGATAAGTTGATAGGGCTTTTCAATGAAGTGCGGTCGCTTGCGGAAGTGCATCGAGGGTTTACACTCGAAGATTTTCTGAAATACATCGAAATACTCGAAACGCACAATGTCATGATGAAAAAAGGCGGGGGGCGACACATTGTTTCGCAGGTGCGATGTATGACCGCACATCGGGCAAAGGGACTTGAGTTCGAATATATATATATCGTGAACGCGTACGACGGACATTGGGGAAACAAGAAAAAAGCGAATATTCTTCCGCTTCCCACACGCGTATTTTCTCTTTTCGAAAACGCGCTTTCCTATGACGAGAACGACGACGAGCGGAGACTTTTTTACGTTGCGCTCACTCGCGCAAAAAAAGAAGTGATTATTTCTTACGCCTCCGCGGATGAGACGGGGAAAGAAAAAATTCCCTCGCAATTTTTGAGTGAGATGCGGGAAGTATGTATGGAAATAAAAAGCACCGAATCGTTCGAAAAAAAGTACGAAGCGGGGAAAACAACCCTTTTTGCCCCGCGCACGGTATCGGGGGTCGACATAAAAAACAAGGAATTTGTCCGCGATATATTTCTTCGGAACGGACTTTCCGTAACGGGGTTGAATAATTACCTCACGTGTCCATGGCGATACTTCTATACGAATCTTCTCCGCATTCCGAAGGCGAAAACAAAACATCAAATGTACGGAACGGCGGTGCACGGGGCGCTTCGTGATTTTTTTGAACGGGCGAAACAGAGGGACGCGGAAAAAGAATTTCTTCTTCAAAGATTTGAATTTTACATGAATCGCGAGCCGTTTTCTCCGAATGATTTCAAAGAATCACTTGAGAAGGGACGCATATCGCTTGAGGGATATTACGATATGTATGCCGGAACGTGGAACACGCGGACACTTACGGAATTCGATATCCAAGGAGTGATGATTTCGTCGGAAATTCGACTTACGGGAAAAATAGACAAGATGGAAATTTTGAACGATCGGGGAGACGTGAATGTGGTGGACTACAAAACGGGGAAACCAAAATCGCGCGGAGTGATAGAGGGGTCAACCGCGTCTTTGGAGGGAGATGTGTCGGCGGGAGGAATAAAACGTCAACTCGTGTTCTATCATCTTCTTCTCGATTTGTATAAAGAAGGGGAAAAATTCAAAATGGTTTCCGGAGATATCGATTTTGTGGAACCCGATGAGAAAGGAAAATACAAAAAAGAACGATTTGAAATACTCCCCCATGAGGTGGAGGAATTGAAGGGTGTCATTATAAAAGTCTCGAATGAAATACTTGGACTTTCGTTTTGGGATTCATTCTGCGGAGAAAAGGATTGCGAATTCTGCGAATTAAGAAGGATGATGCAATAAAAAAACCTTTTTAAAGAGGTTTTTTTATTAGTGGTATTCTTCTTTCTTTTTCTTTTTTAATAGCCCAATAGGTTCCAAGCCATCCACCCAACACCATGGGGATGACATAGAGGAGGTTTTCGACATAACTCAAAACACCAAATGCGCTGATGGTGTACAGAATCGCTCCAAATGTTGCCGCAGACGTCGCTTTTAGACTTGCCACCGAAAGCGTGTAATGCGCATACAATACATCATAGATAAAATATGCGACAAATATTCCGGCGACAATGAGAAAATCAAGATCATTCCATGCCCACACGATTTTTTCGATGATATATTCCATATGCGTATTTTAATACAGATTTTGTATTTTGTAAAGTATTTTTTGACATTGAACCAAAATTATTTTATTGTGTATTCAGGAATTTAAAAACGGACGGAGGATATTGTGATTGTAACGAAAGAACACGTACGCAAAAATATCCAAAAATTTCTTGGGGAAAAATATGCCGGATCGGTTCCGTATATTCTTTCCGAGGTGTTTTTGAGATTTGCGGACGACAGATCGATTATCGCGCGAGCCATGGACAGCGAAGTTCCGAATTCGACCGTGGAAACATACGTCGGAACCGTCGATGACATCACGGTTTCTTTGGTGGTGTATACGGATATGGCGTTTATCAATATCCTGAAAGACAGGGGTATTGATAATCCGTTTCCATATCGTACTTCTCTCGCAAAAATAACGCTCACACGGGCAACATTCCAAATTGAAGTGTTGTTGAAGGAAGACGGAATTCTCGATTTTGATTTGCCGGTGGTTCAGCTTATCGGCAAAATGGCGAAAGAAATTGTTCAAGTAAGAAAAAAAGCCTCATGATGAGGCTTTTTACTTTTCTTTTTTTATTTCGTTTAAAATCTTTTTTACGTTTTCAATGCCGTTTTCGTCCGTTATCGAAATCGGAATCGCAGAGATTTTCAGTTTTTTCAGTTCTTTCACTTTTTCCTTCAATTCTTTTTCGTTCATCAGATCGCTTTTTGTGATGAAGACGTATTCTTTTTTCTCGGCGAGTATGCTACTGAATGAGGTTAGTTCGTTTTTTATAGTGTGGTAATCGTCGACGACATGTTTCGATTCCGAAGAAATAAGGTGAAACAGTACTTTTGTCCGTTCGATATGTTTCAAAAATTTTACTCCCAATCCTTTTCCGGACGACGCACCCTCGATGATTCCCGGAATATCGGCAAGAATGAGTTCATAATATACGCCGAGATGGGGTTCGAGTGTGGTGAATGCATAATTCGCCACCTTGCTTTTCGCGTTGGTGAGTGAGTTCAACAGACTCGATTTTCCCGCATTCGGGAGCCCGACAAGACCAACGTCCGCAATGAGTTTCAATTCAAAGCGGATGGAAAACGATTCGCCGGGAGTTCCTTCCTGGAATTCTTTCGGCGACGTATTTATCGAAGAGCGAAAATGAAAATTTCCCTTTCCACCTCTTCCTCCCTTTGCGATGAGTACCCGTTCTCCGATTTTCGTTATTTCATCATCGGTGCCCGTCACGAGATTGTGAATGACCGTTCCAACCGGAACGGGGAGTGTGAGATTATCTCCCGCGTGGCCGTCGCGAAACTGTGAACGCCCTTCCTGTCCGTTTTCCGCTTTCAATTCTTTTTTGAATCGATATTGGTTTAAGCCTCCGAGATCCGGGATTCCTTCCGCATACACATCGCCCCCATTTCCTCCATGGGTTCCCGACGGACCGAGACTTTTCATGTTTTTATTGAACGCGACAGCCCCGTTCCCTCCGTTTCCGGCTTTTACGCGTATCGTGACATCATCAACAAGCATGGGTTCATCATACATGGTTTTTTACTTTTTTTCACACTTCTTGGCCGGAAAACCGAAAATACTTTACTTTTTTCCGATATTACTGTATTGTACAAAACAGGTTTTTTTACAAACAGGATATGGAGGTAGCTATGGATATCGAGAAGCAATTTCAGGAAAAATTCAACGGGATCTTTTCTCGTGTCGGAACGGAAAGTTTGGTACGGTATATGCGATTTTTTATCTCCGTATTTAAACTTCGCATTCTCGAAAAAAAAGGAATTGTATGTGCAAATCGCGATGAAACTGTATTGCGGATTTGTTTCTTCACTTCGGGAGAGTGAAGAGGAGAATGGCATCAATATGATTGTGGATGTAAAAAAAATTGTCGAATCTTTTTGTTTTCTTTCCGAAGAAGAGGCGGAGTCCATAGAAAAAATAATGCGCCGGGCGCTTCCAAAAGAAGTGGAAGCCATTCGCGATTATTTCAGAAAAAAATTGAATGCCGAGATTTTCGATTTGTACAATGATTCGGAGCTGTATCTCTCGGACGAAGAACGCATCTCCGAGGCACAGAAGGAGGTACAAAATGTGGATTGTCTCGATGAGTTTATGATAATCAAAGATGATTTGGATGCGGAAACGGTTTTCAATATATTTGAAGAATACGCCATTTTCGAGCCTGATCATCCGTTTAAGGGATCCGAAGTGGAAAAAGAGTACGGCACGATGCATATCTATCGCGGTGATGAACAGCTGCACATTACCGTGACTCCGAGTGTTTTAAATGAAACATTCGTGAGTATTCGAATTATATAAACCGGAAGCGCGCCTTGTGCGCGCTTTTTTATTTTCCGGTTTTGTGAGAATATAGAAGAGTAAAAAAGATGGATAATTTTCTTATTTTAAACACATCACCATCGGGGGATTATGAATTGATCGATTCGGGAGATGGAGAAAAACTCGAGCGATACGGAACATTCGTGCTCTCGCGTCCCGATCCGCAGGCGCTGTGGAAAAAAACAAAACAGGAAATGGAGTGGAAGAAGGCGAGTGGGACATTTTCCCGCGACGCACAAAATGCAAAGTGGGTCACAAAAAACAATCTTCCCGAAAAGTGGAATATTGAAATTGATGGACTGCGTTTTTGGATTCACCTCGGGGCATTTAAGCATACGGGTGTTTTTCCCGAGCAGGTTTCCAATTGGGAATGGATTGAAGGCCAGATAAAAAAATCAAAGAAAAAGGTTTCGGTATTGAATTTATTTGGATACACGGGAGGAGCGACGCTCGCGGCCGCACGCGCGGGAGCGGAGGTTTGTCATCTCGATGGATCGAAAGTGGCAATGAACTGGGCAAAGGAAAATGCGGAGCTTTCGGGATTGAAGGATGCGCCGATCCGATGGATACTCGACGATGCGGTAAAGTTTTTAAAACGCGAAATAAAGCGCGGAAAACAATATGACGGAATCATTATGGATCCGCCGGCGTTCGGTCATGGACCGGGAGGGGAGTTGTGGAAAATCGAAGACGACTTGATTCCGCTTTTTGAACTTTGTAGGGAAGTGCTCTCCCCCGATCCCGCATTTTTTCTTGTGAACGGATACGCATCCGGATATTCGGCGATTGCGTACAAAAACAATCTTTTGGATATCATGGGAAAATGTGGCGGGACGGTGGAAATCGGAGAACTTACGATTGAAGAATCGAAAACGAAACGCCTGCTTCCCTGCGGTATTTTCGCTCGATGGAGTAAGTAGCGTGTTTTTGCCGATTGCACACAACATTCTCACATTCTGCAGAATGTGAGAATGTTGTTTATTAAATTTATTATAAAGAGATTGACTTCGCATTCTTATGGGACTATAAAGAAACTAGAATTTTAAAACTTGAAAAAGAGGTGAAGCATGGAAATGCAGATAGTGTATGAAGATTTTGAGTTAAAGACCAAAAATCGTGTTTTGATTGGGAATAAGGAACAGCGCATAAGCCTTTCAATACGAAACAAGGATTATCTGTATGACGAGAAAAGCGAGTTTTTGTTTTCGCAGTTCGGAACAATGCATATGGTAAGCGGACTTTTGCCGGAAAAAATCACTCTCGTGAATTACAAATTGGAAAAGCGGGTGGGTGATTTTATTAAGAGAATGTATAAAACATCCGGAAAGCCATTTCCCAAAATTATTTCCCGTAGAGGAGATATTCCCGGGATTTCTTATCTGAAACAAGAAGTACCCCCATTGGATGATAAGGGAGTCATTGTTCCTTTTTCGAGTGGAAAAGACAGTGTCTACCATTTTTTAAACGCGTTAAAAAATAAACAGTCTCCGCATCTTGTGCATATACGGAATTTGAATATTTCGTGTTGTTCGGAAGAAAAGAAATATGCCGAAAAATACGCCGCATGGAAGAAAGTGCGTCTCGATATGGTGCATTTGAAGAATGGAACTCCGCGAAACGGATTCGAGACAATGAAAAGCCGTGACATGTTTCTTGTCGCGCTTATGATTCCCTACGCATTTCAATATGGAGCACGAAACATTGCGATTGAGGGATTTGGTGATGAAACTGATTTTGATTTGTTTAGTGGTCAGGAAAAGTATATGAGGGAATTCAACCAACTGCTCTATGCACTGGGATTTTTGATTGATATTGTGTGGGATGATAAAAAAGAATGGGAAATACTCGAGATAATGATACGGGAATATCCGCTCGATCTCGCGCACACAAATAGCTGTTTTTCCTATCCGTTATTGAAGGATAGAATGCAAAAGAAAATCTTTTGGTCGAAATATCCACGGTTTCCGTTTTACGAAGCTCAATGTGGCGGATGTTTCAAGTGTTTTATCATTAATCTTGCCCGCATCGCATTTGATAAAAAACTTAGATGTTCAAAAAAAGTTCTAGGGCGGTATGTGCTCCGTGCCGAAAAGTGGCTCACCGAAAAAATCAGGAAGAAAGGATCACATTATGAAGATCCGACATTTTTATTTGTCTTGCGACTAGCGAAAGAAAAGGTGGGGTTATAACATAAAAACCGCTCATGAGTGAGCGGTTTTTCTTTTTAAATTGAAAAAAATCCAAGTGTTTCTCCGAAAATTTCGTAATCGATTTTCCATTCCGGATGTGCCTTCGCCATTTCTATGAGTTCTTTTTTCCCCATTCCAAGTTTTGCAAATGCGGAAAGAATTGCCGGAACGCCGATGTTCTTTTTTTTTATATTGTAATTGTGGCACTCTTCGCCCTTCCATAATATGTCCAATAGTATCTGCGGGCGATTTTCGGCAACCCACCCGAGACGTCTCATTGTTCCGTCTACTTCAATTTGTATGCGCTGGCTAATCGGTGTTCTCCATTTCACGTGTTTTCTCCTCTATAGTTTTTAACTTATTTCTGAATGCACAATAATACTTATCCCCATTCCCTGTCAATTTTAAAACAGAAAATACACGCCGATAAAGATGAGAGCGATGGAAAATACCCGTTGGAGAACAGTTGTTTTATCGAGTGTTTCTTTTCCGATGTGCGGAAAGAAAAGTGTGAGAATAATTCCGTAAACAAACACGATAAACGGTTGTACGCCGTTAATCACCCACACGAGCGCAAGTGGCGCCGAGAGACTCGCAAAATTCGCGAGAAGTTTTGCGACAATATTCAAAAATTCCGCAACGGAATTCAATCCGAGCACCATCACTTTGCTTTTTGCGATGGTCGCGAAAAATTGTTTTCGATAAAGCGGGATAAAAACAATAAGGAATAAGCCGAATAACGTTCCGCCGATATATTCCCAAAACGCCGTGCCCCAGAAATTTTCGTCGAGCGCAATCATCTTGAAAATAAGTCCGTTGACCGCGAGCATGAATGTCGAAAGAATCATCCATAAAAACGGTTTCAATTTGAACCGGATATGGAGCGAGAGATCGAAAGAAATCGCGATGCCTCCCGCGAGAATAAGGAGCGACGAGAGGATTTGCAGTGCGGTGAGATGTTCGTCGAGGAAGATGAGCGCGAGAAAATAGCCGAACACGGGAATGATTTGGAAGAGTGCGGTAATCATCGAAGGCTCCTCGTGTTCCAGCGCGTGAAGGTAGGGAATAAATGAAGCGACGAGAAGTGCACCATTTAGGGCGATAACGACGGCACTGAATACGGATATCGAAAGCGCACTCGGATAACATAAGGCGATGAAAATAGAAAATATAAACCCGCTCAAACTCGTGAATATAACAAGCGAGCCGACACCTTTTCCGCTGAAATATTTTGAGATGATGAATTTATCAACATGATTCACCACTCCCCAAAGCATCGGGGCGGCGAGTGCGATCCAAAACCATTGCATGTATTCAGTCTATCATTGCGGAAGGTAACTACAAAATTTTTTCCACCACGATACTTATTTTTGGATTATATGTTTTTCGGATATAATGAGTGGTGAATATGGAATTACCGGAAAAGATTTTTACCGTTTCGGAATATATCGAGGTCTTGAATGTGTTCCTGAAACGCGAAGAAGTAAAACTGATCGGGGAAGTATCACAGGTGCAAAAAGCGGTTTCGGGCCACGTCTATTTTTCGTTGAAAGATCAAAACGGAGATGCGGTGATGAGCTCGGTCATATGGAAGGGAAATTATATGCGATGCGGAATCAATATGGAGGTGGGAATGGAATTGATGCTCACGGGTCACCCGCAGATATACGCTCCGCGGGGTACATTTTCTTTTGTCGCGGAGACGATTGAGTTGCGGGGTGAGGGGGTGCTCAAAAAAGCATACGACGAATTGAAAAAGAAATTGGAAGGGGAGGGAATATTCGCCCCCGAACGAAAACGCCCGCTTCCCGAGCTTATCCATAAAATCGGGGTAATTACGTCCCGTGAAGGAGCGGTGATCCACGATTTTGTGAATAATCTGGGGAAATTCGGATACGAGGTGAATGTGGTGGATTCGCGCGTTGAGGGACAGCAGGCGATAAAATCGCTCATTGAGGCGATACACACGTTGAAGAAAAAAGACATTGAGGTGCTTGTTATGATTCGCGGAGGGGGATCGTTGGAATCACTCCAGGCGTTCAATAACGAAGCGCTTGTCCGCGAAGTGGTGGATTTTCCCGTCCCGGTTATTGCGGGAATTGGACATGATAAGGATATTCCGCTTGTGGCGCTTGCCGCGGATTTTATGGTTTCCACTCCGACTGCCGTGACGCATCTCATCAATCGTTCGTGGCAGGAAGCGTATGCGAAGATCGATCAAATATCGCACATTCTTCTCCGTGTCGCGCAGGAAATCAAAAAAATTTATGCGGACTTGGAATTATCATGGAGTGCCATGCTCAATCACACCGCGGAGCGGATAGAAGCGATAAAACAAAAAATCGCGTTTGCGGAACAGACGATAAAATTCAATGATCCGACACGACAGCTGAAATTCGGATATTCAATCGTGCGAAAGGGAGGAAAAGTGATGAGAAACGCTCAGGGATTGGAAAAGGGGGACTCATTGAATATTGAATTGAGTGACGGAGGTGTCGAATCAACGGTCGATCGTGTTACTATATAATTATGGCGAAGAAAGAATCAAAACAATTTAAAGATCAACTGAAGGAAATAGAAAAAATCCTCGAATGGTTCAATGCGCAGGAAGAATTGGACGTCGAGGAAGCGCTCGAAAAAGTGAAGCAGGCTTCCGAACTTATCAAATTGAGCAAAACAAGATTAAAGGAAGTGGAAAACGAATTTAAGGATATCAAGCGGGAAATTGAGGGGGAGTAATTAAAAAAACCACCCACGGTGTCACTTTTTGATTTTTTGGTTATTCATTATCCTCCGAATTTTGTATAATGATGTATATGAAAAATTTACACACTCCGGATCCGCGTATTGAGGAACGAAAGAAAATCGGTCCCCATTTGATAAAAAACGAACAGATTGGGTTTAATGGTCGCCTGGCATTGCTTATCACCAG
>JAKANR010000066.1 GCA_021823645.1 bacterium | reverse complement strand
GGACATTTTGGCATATCGTTCGAATCAACTTTAAACAAACCTTCCGATACTCCGAGATTGTCGGCGCGAAATCGGCTGTGGCACGCCTTGCACTCCACGAGCGGATCGGAAAATGACGCCAAGTGACCGGACGCTTCCCACACTTTCGGATTCATGATGATTGCCGCATCGATTCCCACCACATCGTCGCGCATCTGCACCATTGACTTCCAGAATTCATTTTTTATATTTCGCTTTAACTCAACGCCAAGCGGTCCGTAATCCCACGTGCCCGCAAGTCCCCCGTATATTTCGGACCCCGGATAAATAAATCCTCTTCGTTTCGCAAGCGCGGTTATTTTTTCGAATATATTCATCCCGTTAATAATAGGAAATATTTGTGTTTCTGTACATAATTCGTATATATCACCCCTTTTTCTAAACCCTTCCTCCAAAGGAGGATCCGCCTCTGGCGGAAGTCCCTAAACCCTACCCCCCTATTGCACCACTCTTCCATCTTCCGGTCTCACTGTTTTGTCATCGATAAGATTTGTGGTAACGGAAGTGTCGCTATTCGTCATGTCTATCCCCGTAAAATCGTCGGTTGCGGTCAGTGTCGTCTTTCCCAAAAGTTCCTTGTATTGCCCAACCTCCGTCACGTTGGGAGTGACCTCGACTTTGAATATCGCTTCAAGCGGATCGCTTAAAATTCCACGGGTTGCGGAAATTTTATCGATGTTCCACACGACTTCCTGCGTACGATCGTTGTATATCGGACTTGATTCGGCGTCACTTTTTACGAGCCCGATCCATTTCACCCCCGATCCAAGTGATCCTCTCACTTCGACATTTTTCACATCGGTGATGTAATTTTTCAATATCCAATGAATCGAAAATTGCGTCGGACGATTTACTTTCGGGGGAAATGTTCCCATATTAATAATCCCCGCACCCGGATCCCGGTACAGTGCCTGTGTATCCACCATCACCACTCCCATCACTTTTGTTTCTTTTGTCACGAGTGCCGATGTTTTTTCCGCGGAGAACGAAGCCGGCACCGTCGGCGAATCGATTTGCGCGTTCACTTGAAGAACAAAATTTTTGTCGCTTGGACGGCGAATCTGATAATACTGATTTAATTTTATACGCATTTCAACTTCTCCCGATCCCCCCGGCTCCAAAAGACGCAACCCGGGAATTTTCGATGCGGTCCACGTCACCGTTCCCGTCAGCGAATCGAATGCCCCGTTCGAGCTCAGTGTCTTGAAATCGAATAAATCTCCCACCAACTGCGCCTTTAAGACGACATCCTGCAGTGCGATTCCACTGTCGTTTCGATACGCGATCACATAGGTGATTTCGTCTCCCATTTTCGCGATATAATCCTCCTTCCCGTTCGGGGTAATTTGCACAAAAATCGGGGAAGGGGAAATGGAAAGTGACGCAAGTTGTTCGTTTACGGGATAATTTTTTTCGAGAAAATCGGCGGAAATTGCGAAAGGAATATTCGAAGGACCGCGACTCGCGACATCGAGTGAGCCTTTTATCTGAATACTTCCCTTCGAACCCGATTTCAATTCGCCGAGACGCCAATAATTATTGAGTGAAGAGGGGGGGGTGCTCGCCGAATCAAATTGAAAGGAGGCGGGATATGTCGCCTGAAGCACAACGTCAGGAAAATCAAAATTCGAAACGTTTTGGTAGTTTACTTCGACATCGAATTTCGAACCGGCGAGAATCTGTTCCGGTTTTTTTATCTCAAGTGTGATTGCCGAATCGGAAATAGATACCTCTTTTGACTTCTCCACCTGAAACGATGCGCGTCCGCCGGTGCGATACGAAACCTCCGCAATAATTTTTTGCACGGAATGTATATCGCCGACGGAAAGAAGTTTGAATGACCGCTTGGTAAGACTCCCCCCTCCGAGATTTCCGATGGTATCAATCAACATATTTCTGTTCGTTCCCCCTGTCTCCTCGAGACTTATGATTCCCGGAGTAAGGGAAAGAAGAATTTTTGCGTCCTCCAGAGAACTGTTAATCTCGTTTGTAAGTTGCACCGTCACCTCAAACGGCACTCCGCGATATATTTCGTTCGGACCGTAAATTTCCACACTCACATCTTTCGGAGTGGTGAAATATTTGAGAAAAAAGAACGCACCCCCAACCACAATACTGAGAAGGATAATAACCGTGCCTCCGGTAAAAAACATTTTTTTAAAATTACTTTTCTTTTTTCCCTCAAGCCCGAATTCTTTCACATCTTCGGCGCGCCACGAAGAGGCGGAAGGAGCCTGCACGGGCGTTTCTTCCGCGGGAATCTTTTTTTCTCCCGTTTTCTTCTCCCCCGCTTGTTGTTGTCGAGCGCTATACAATTGTTTTTCCAAATCTTCAAGAGACATAGTATGTGATTACGTTATTAATATTACCTTATCGCGATATTGTTTCACACCACAGTCGTCACACAAAAACGATCCTTCCCCATATTCAAAGTAGCTGACCGAGGGGCGTGTACACGATGCGCATAATGCGGAGGAAACGTCATATCCCAAAATATCCATGATTTCCTTCATGAAAACGGCGTTTTTCGACATTGTTCCGGAGAGATATTTCCACAATCTCTCATCGGGAGCGTGTTGGGGCGTTGCGATACGTAAGAGGAAAAATACGCGAAAGACGCGCTGAAGCGCCTCATTGTCCTCCTTGAGCCCCGAAAACGCGGATACGGTAAGCGCATCGGTTACGGTAAATGCGTTTTTTTCCACCATGCGCACCGTGACAAGATTCGGCACATTGAGGTGCTGGGAAAATTTTGAACTTATTTTTTGACCGCTCACGACACGCCCTTCGATTCGCCCCATCCGTTCAGTATATAAATCAACCGTAAGATCGAGCTCTCCCCGCGGACGCCGTCCCAACACAAACGCATCGCTCACAAATTCATGCATATCATTCATTATATAGATAAAAACCAGGTAGTGAAAATTCAATAATAGAAAAATGAATTTTTTAATTTGATAAATTTGTTTTCTCACACAAAATGGTTTTTTATTCTTCCAGTAAAAAACAAAAATGCCGCTTTGCGGCAAATTGAATTTCTACTACCTGGAAAAAATTTGGGACCCAAGATAATGTTGGGTCCCTAATATAAAAATTTATGAGTGCAAGAAAGGAAGTAATTGCGGTGTATGTTGAAGAGCGATTTTTATTTTTTCTGCGGCCGGACAGAAAAAAACTTTTGTATCCTTATGGGACACACAGGTATTATAAATCATCCGCGTGTCCGCACAACTCCGAGTTATCCACAAGGTAGTAGAAGCACTGCTTCACTACCCTGCAGGCACCAACAATTGAGTTTTCACTACTGGGCACACCCTACTCGTCCACTTTCTTCGGGGTGAGCCAAAATCCGAGCCGGAATTTTCCTCCAAGCATGAGAC
>JAKANR010000016.1 GCA_021823645.1 bacterium | reverse complement strand
TTGGCGGAAATACTCCATGTCTTTATGATACTCCACGAGAAGATTGTGAAGATGCCTTCATCCACGGGCTTACGCCCGTGGTTTTCTCGGAATGGCATATAAAAAAAGCCACGCATTATGCGTGGCTTTTTAATTACATGAATATCCTTCGGTACGCGATCATACACCACACCCCGAGAATAAGCACTACTCCTCCCAATATCTGAAGTGAAAATGCCAATCCGTACGCGGAGAGTAAAAGACCGAACGCGCCAAGCGAAATAAATTGCCCGAAGCCGGACACCGAAGACTGGATGGAAAGCACGGTGGCTCTATTTTCGGAATCAAGGTGACGATTCAGAAATTCCCCGAAAAACGGCTTCATAAATCCGCGTACGACATTTTGCAAAAATACCATACCGACGGAAAATACCGATATCACGGACCCCATGAAAAAAATCGGCCCACTGATTAATGCAACCACTATCGTCATGATGCGTTTCTCTTCTACTTTCCTGCTGAAAAAATCCGCATATCTGCTGAAGTACCACGCAACCGCATTCAAAATGAAGAAGATGATGCCGTAGTATTTCAAATCGAGATGAACCAATTCAAAATACGGGTTGTACGTAAAAAACCATATTTTTGACGCAACCGTAATCATGGTGGTGAATCCAAGAATCCATTTCACCTTTTTGTGATTTACCACGAAAAGAAAACTCATCTTCATAATACTCACCTGTTCTCGTGGTGTATATTTTTTCGTTGCGGGCGGTTCTTTGAAAAAGAACGTTGCGACACAGGAAAGTATCACTCCCGGAATGGAGAGGAACATGGGCAATCTGAGTGAATATTCCGCGAGAAATCCGGTGACAAGCGAACCGATCGCTACAAGAATGAGCCAATTTCCCGTTGCCCGTCCCTCAATCTTCTTATATTCTCCTTCTCTTCCGACCTCCTTCAGTGAGTCGTAGAGAAATGCGGAATCCGCACCCGAAGAAAGAGATGCGCCAATCATCCAAAGAATGTTTGCGATCCATACATCCAACGGACAATCAATCTGAAAAAACACAATCTTGCTTGCAACCTGAAACAGAGACCCGACCATGATGGTTTTTTTTCTTCCGATAAGATCGGCGAGAGCTCCGGACGGAATTTCGAGAAATATAAATCCCGTAAGCACAATCGCTTCCATAATATAGATATCGGAAAGTGTCATCTTCCCGAGACGCATAATACTGAGAATAAGAACCGGACCCCAAAATATCGGATCCCTGAATGTGAGATACAACGCATATAATCGTGCGTTCCGCGATACATCGTGCGCGTTCATTGTTTCCTCCTTTCTTTATGAAATTGTTAATGTTCGTTTTTTTGCTGAATAAAAAAATCCGGCTTCCATTCAGCCGGGATGTCCCCAAAAAGAGATGTTTTTACGCGTTTAGGAGTACACGAAAGATTGAAAAACGTCTCGGCTGAATACAAATGATGCGTGTCCATACGACACGGCGAAATCGACCATCAACGTGATGGCGTTTGTGTTCTTTGTATTAGGCTGTCGACATTTTTTCCACATGGGAATACTATACCACAAACTCAAAAAAATGCAACCGACAATCCCCTGACACATCTACGTCGAAGATAAAAAACATTGACTCGAAGGATAATATGTCCCACAATAAAACCAGAAAATTAAACATAAAAAATGGAGAGTAACCATGTCGGAACAGAAATGGATCCCCTTTGATTTGGATGTAAACTTCTTTTTTGGAACTATTGAAACGTTCGAAAAATGGAATAAACTCGTTAGAAACTACCGTGAAAAAACAAATGGAACGGCAGAAGATATTACAAGGGCAAGAAAGAACGACAGAAAGGAAGATCGACCCGCAGGTTTCAGTTTTAAAGGCACCGGACCAACACTCGCCGAATGGGCGAAAGAAAATGGTGTTGACCTCCGTGTTTAAGAATAAAAAATCCCCCACTGCATATCGGGGGATTTTATATTCAGTAAATTTTAAACTTTTATCTTGATTAATAATTCTTGATAGTCACTGGTAGTAAGATGCCAACCGCCCGGACGAATCGGATTATCCATATCATCAACCACTAAATAAATGAGATAACCAAGTGTAGCAACACTTACTACAAATAAATAATCCAACCATGGATTGCGAACTCCGATTAAGAGCGAAAGTACAATAAGCAACACATCACTGAAGAGCAGGGTAACTTTCAATATTTTCGGTAAATGAAAAGAAACGTAATGAACCCGTTTCTCACGATATTTTATTACATTGGTAAAGGTTGAAAATATTTCGGGCATTAGATTCGGTGCCTCTCTAAGAATTTTATAAATATTACCATGCAATGAATCCAATATACTATTAATCTTTAAATTTTTTTGTCCGCTTTCACCACCTTGCCATCCATCCTCGATGAGGGTTTCTAAATATTGCCTAATATTACCCTCAAAATCCGTTTTTAAATTTCCCGGTAAATGATGCGACCATAACCATAATTCATTCAGTTCACCAACCTCTCCTTTTACCGCGTCGGTAAGATTATTCCAACGTTCCGCCTCAAAAAGAATCACAAAAGCCGCAAAAATCGCGAAAATAATACCTACGGTAGAATACAGGTATGCGAGACCGCCCAAATCGGCGACAAGAGTTTCAACACTATAATAAATATATTCCCCTTGGGTTCTTAATAAATAAAATCCGAGTGTAAAAATAAGCAAAAATAAAATTATTTTATAAGGAGTTTTCATACAAAATTTATATAATCAAAAATCTTTTTAAGCCGACCGTTTTTCTTCTAATCCCCCAGCGATTTAAATCAAGTATATCACAATCTCATTTTCCGTTCGAATCCTCCCGTGCACAATATCGGATATCAAAAGCACCAAATAATAATTTGGTGCTTTTGATACTTAGTGCGCAGGGAAGGATTCGAACCTTCGTAGCCCGAAGGCGCGAGATTTACAGTCTCGTGCAATTGACCGCTCTGCCACCTGCGCAAATTTAACTTACCTTCAATATTTTCCATCAAATTATTTAAAAATACAACCAAGAATGACCACCCACCGCCGTAGGCGCCCGCCTGCCGTCGGGCAGGGACCAGCCTCGGGCTGGCTGCCACCTGCGCAACCATTTTTTCTAAAAAATCAAAGAACGACACAACCCGCTACTTTTGTTCCCCCAATTCTTCATCAATCTCCTCCTCGATTTCTTCCCGTGTTTCTTCCAAAACTTTCTTTTCCTCTCTCTGCAACTTCAAATCTTTCGGCACTTCTTTTTTGAAACGGCTGAGACGTTCACTTACCACATTATCCAATTTCAAAATCCATACCTTCACTCGTCGAAGAAATTTTTCAAAAAATATTTTCAGCCATTCATCGAACTTTTCCAAATATGCCATGAGCCAATGAGTCCTGAATTCCAACGGATCTTTCGTAATCGCCGAATCGTCGATACGCGGAAGTGTACGCGCAAGAAGATACACGATAACCGAAAGGCTTACGAAGATAATTATTTCAAGAATGAAGGAGAACATGAAATTTGAGGATTATAATTCAAAACGGCAAAAACGTTCCACCTTTGAATTTTCCCCCACTTTTCCAATGAGTTGTTTTATAAGATCGTTCACCGTGATTGACTCATCTTTCACAAACGGCTGTGTGAGTAATTCCTCAACGGTTTCCGGACCCATCGCCGCAATATGAAGAGCAATTTCGTGAGTCAACGTCTGAAACGGGTCGGACTGCACCACAAAATCGGTTTCACAGCGCATCTCAAGTAATACGCCAACGCGTTTATTGTGAATATATGAATATAAAAAACCCGCTCCGGTTTTTCTCTCCTTTTTCGTTTCGGCACGCGCGGCATTCGATGCACGAATTAACTCTTCCGCTTTCTTGAAATCCCCGCCCGCGCTCTCGAGTGCGCGCTTGCACTCCATCACTCCCGCTCCCGTAAGCTCTCTTAACTTAATAACGTCTTCTTTCATATTTTTTTATTATATCCTATTCCGCTTTCTTTATGATGGGGATAATTGATTCTTTTATTTTTTCAATCACCCATTCAATACTCTTTCGGCTGTGATCATTCGCGATAATCGGATAATCAACAAGTGTCGGATTGTCGTTCGTATCGATAATCGCAACAATGGGAATCTTCAATCTTCGGGCTTCGCGAATCGCCGTCATGCTCGCCTCTCCATCAACAGCAAAAAGTATTTCCGGCAATCTCTTTAATTTCAAAAGACCCTCGAATGTTTCCGACATTTTTGAAATTTCTTTACTGAAATTTAACTGCTCCTTTTTGGTATATTTTGCGAATGCACCCTTTGCATGTTTTTCCTTCAATGTTTCATAATGGACAATCCTTCCCTTGATTACCGAAAAATTAGTGAGCGTTCCCCCGAGCCATCGGCTAATCACAAATGGATATCCCAATTCATCGGCAAATTGTTTGACAATCGCTTTCGCCGCCGGTTTTGTACCAACGAGGAGCATGTGTCCCCCTCCCGAAAGCTTTTCTTTCATAATCTCGATTGCCGTCTCCATGGTTTCCCATGTTGTGAGCGGATTCAATAATTCGAGTTCATTTTTATTTCCAAGGATAAACGGTCTCATCTTCGGATGAGTTTTTGATTTTTTGTGACCCAAAACGACTCCGTTGCGGATCATTTCTCTTACGAGCTCCTCTTGTGTTTGTGTTGATGCCATAAAAATACGCGTAATTCATCTTAAATAAAATACAGGTTGAAGTCAACCCCGTAGTGAAAACTCAATTGTATAAAAATATTCTTATTCCATAACCTCGTTATCAATACAAAATATCGAGGTTAAATCACATAAAACCATGTCACTTTGTGACATATTGAGTTTCTACTCACGGGGTCAACCCCGTTAATGATAGTCCTTTACACAAAACAAGGAAAAGACATTATACATCGTAAAACCAACAAAAAAGAGTTGCGGAGTAATATCTGAAAGAAAAAGACGTACGAAAACGCTTTTTTAAAAGCATTTTCTATCATTACACGGGGTCAACCCCGTAATTCAAGGATTTTTTTAAAAACCGCGAAAGCGGTTTTGTAATTGAGAAAAGGTGCGGGGCAAGCCCGCAATAATCTGCCTCGGGCTGACTACGCACGGGACACCGAATTCCCGTGTTTTTTCCTCCATTCTTCTATAAGTTTATGATTTCCTCTGAGGAGCGCCTCGGGAACCTTCATTTTTTTCTTTTTCCCTTTCACCAACCCCTCAAACACTTCCGGTCGCGTGTAAACCGGATATGATCCTTTTTCTTCTTCGAGTGATTCGTATTTTCCGAGCACCCCCGGCACATGGCGTATCACCGCCTCCAAAAAAACAAGCGCGGGAAGTTCACCTCCCGAAAGCACAAAATCGCCGAGTGAAATTTCCTCGTCGGCGAGATATTCGGCAACCCGTTCATCAACTCCCTCGTATCGTCCACAAATCAAAACTACCTGCTCATATTTCGAAAATCGTCGCGCAATTTTCTGATCGAATTTTTTTCCCCGCGTCGAAAATAAAACAATTCTCCTTTTTTTCGAATCGGTTTTTTTCTTTTTTGAGACCGACAACACCGCCTTCCATATCGGCTCGGCTTTCAATACCATCCCCGGTCCTCCGCCATACGGCGATTCGTCAACTGTGTGATGTTTATCGCGCGTAAAATCACGCGGGTTGGTCACCGACACCGTTACTGTCTTTTTTTCTATCGCTCTCTTTAAAATCGAACTGTCGAGATATGAGGAAAATGATTCCGGAAAAATTGAAATAATATTGAAACGCATAACAAAATTATCATATCGTAAAACGCAAAAATTGGCGAATAACAAAAGATCCCGATTTTTATCGGGATCGATCGCATAATTTCTATTCTGCCGTCCTACTTCCGTTTTCTCCACCCAAGAATAATTCTCTGATTCGGGCGGATTTTTTCGAAGAGCCATAACCTTTATTTGTATCAACTAACAGCCGAGCAAGTTCTTTCGCTTGATTTCGAGACAATGTCGAGTATTTACCGTAATAATATCTCAATTCAAACAAACGTAACTGATCTTCATACCTTAATCCGTTGTCATACAGCGCGCTTGCCGCCGCTTCCAACTTTGAAAGTTCTATTGCTTCATTCCGCGGCACCGGACAATTCGTTATATATCCCATCTGATACTGATATTGGGCATATAAAATCGTTTCTCCAATTCCTGAAGGTTTGAAGAAAATCAGATTTGAAAATATCTGTTGTTCTTGGCTATCGAGATATTTTGCCCATTCCGGTTTAATTTCTGGACTGAGTTTTTTTACAGAGCACCCAATAAAAACGATAAAAAATAATAAAAAGACGGAGAAACATAAAATACTCTTTTTCATTTCAGACCTCGCTCTTTTTGTATAAAAATATGTTAATTAATTCTATGTTAGAGTTTAGCACAAATATATTAAAAAGTCAATATATCGTATTTTACTCTAACTAAAATCCCCGCCGATGGCGGGGATAAAGCAAACGAAATGTGTGCTTTGTGGATTATGAGCGAGGCTGTCTCGTCGATCCTTCCGGTTCCTCGATTTTGAGGTTTACCCGTGCATTGTTCTTAATTCCGACAATGCGCAAGAGAGATCGGATGGCTTTCGCGGTAGAACCCTCACGACCGACAACTTGTCCCATGTCCTGAGCGTTCACCTTAAGTGAAAGCAACACTCCCATCTCATCGACTTTCCTCTCTACAACCACATCGTCAGGGTGATCAACGATCGCCTTTACAATGGCTTCGAGAAAATCTTTATCAACTGCTTGTGACATAACGTTTCTTAGATTGCTTTGCAACACATTCGACCTTTGCTTTTATTCGATTCGATTTTTATAACGAACTATGCACTCGCTTCGGCGGTTTTTGTTTTCTTTGATTTTTTATGCACCGCAATTTTCGGAGCGTTAATCGCTCCCGCTTTCACAAGAAGATTATGTACGGTATTCGTCGGCTGTGCTCCCTGTGAAATCCATTTTTTTACAAGGTCTTTTTTTATTTCAAATGTATCGGTATGAGGATTCACCCATCCCAAATCCTCAATAAAACGACCGTCCAATTTTGAACGTCGCTCGGCAACGATAACACGGAATGTCGTTTGATGTTTCTTTCCCACTCGTTTCAACTTTATTGCTAACATGTCTTTGTTTTTTCGATAGTATAGTACTGTATTTGCCTATTGGGGTCAACCCCGCACCTTTTTATGCACTCGGAGCTTCTTCGAATTTCAGTGAAAGGACTTTTGAAACTCCGTCGTCCGCCATAGTCACCCCATACAGTATATCGGCCGCCTCCATGGTTGATCGGTTGTGAGTCACGATAATAAACTGGCTCTTTGTCGAAAAATCCTTCACCAAATCGGCAAATCGGCGGGCGTTTGACTCGTCGAGAGGAGCGTCGATTTCATCGAGCACGAGAAACGGAGGCGGACTCACCGCGATGAGCGCAAATAACGCCGCAATGGAAACCAAACTTTTTTCCCCTCCCGAAAGCATTTCAAGGCTCGTAATTTTCTTTTTTGGAAGATTCAATTCTATCTCGACTCCTGCGGTCAAATCGGGTTCATGCTCCTCCGCAACAATCGGCTTCGGAGGTTCGTCACCCTCTTTTTGCTCTCCCGCCTCCACCTCGGGTTTTTTCTTTTTTTCGACAAACAAACGCGCCTTTCCCCCGCCGAACATCAACCGAAAATATTTATTGAATTCTTCGTTGATGAGTTTGAACGCACTCTTGAAATCTTCGTTGATCTTTTCGTCCAAATCTTTAATCAATTTTTTCAGATCGGAAATTGCTTTTTCGAGATCTTCGAGTTCGGTACTCAAAAATTCGTATCGCTTTTCGCTTTCACTCGCTTCCGCGACAAGATTTTGATCGATTTCTCCGATCGAGGCGAGTTCTCCGCGCAGTTTCAACATTTTCCGCTCCATCTCCCCGGTATCGGGATCGGATTCGGTTGAAACAGGGAGTGATGCGAGTTCCGTAATCTCACGCCCAAGTGCGTGCCATTCCCGCTCGAGTTCCCCCATGCGAATATTTATTTTTTCTTTTTCGAAAAGCTGAATCTGAATCTGCTGATCGAGTTTTCGTATTTCATTCTTTTTTGATTCAAGAATTTCGATCTGCTCCCTGAATTGTTTGTTCGCCTCCTGTTGTTCGTGTGCGAGCGTATCTTCGGCTTTTTGGAGCTCGGTGATATCCCTATTTATTTTTTCCAACTCGATTTTTATATTATGCTTTTCCCCGTCCAAATCTTCCGTTTTCTCCTTTACCGCCCCCGCTTGAAATACGCCGGAAAGCGATTGAAGTATTTTCTGAAGCACTGTTTTTATTTCGTCCACGCCACTCAACGAAAGAGCGTGTTCGATATCTTTCGATGCGGTTTGTATCACTCCCGAAAGTTCTTCGGCATTTTTTGACGGAATGTTTTTTTCCTTTGATTCAAATTCCATTCGCACTTCAACGCGCGCAAGATTCCGTTCAAGTGTAAGCCGTCGCGCGCCCAATTCGGAAAGTTCGGTGCGAATTGCGCGGATTTTTTCCGGAGCGGAAGTCTTCTGTTCAATACCACGGATTCGCGTTTCGAGTTCCTGTATTTCCTTCTCTTTTTGTTTTTTTGTTTTTTCGAGTTCTTCGGGATGATTGCCGGTATCCGCTCTCAATGAATGCAATAATTTATGATATTGAAACGAATAATAGGCATTCTCCAAATCGTTCAATTCGCGTTCCACTTCGCTCCGTTTATCCCATCGATGTTTTTGTCTCCGCAAAAATCTCAAATGGGGAAGTAATTCTTCCAACATCGCTCGAGTCTTATCCATATTCACCGCACTGGTCGTAAGCCTCCGTTCCGCCTGACTTTTCTTTATGCGAAATTCTTTAAGTCCCAACACCTCCTCAATCATAATTCTTCTCTCTTCCGCGGGACTTTTCACGAACATATCGCTTTGTCCCTGCCCAATCATCGTGAGCCCGCGTGCGCCCAATTTTGCGCGAGCAAGCATGGAAATGAGATCACGAAGTTTTACCTCCTCGTCATTGATAAAAAATTCCGATGTTCCCGATCGGTCAACACGGCGCTGAAGCGCTATTTCCGGAGCGTCAAACGGAAACTGCCCGTGTGCATTATCGAAATAGAGCGTCACTTTTGCGAGCCCCACTGCAGGACGCTTCGGAGTCCCCGCAAAAATGAGATTTTCCAACGAATCGCCACGGAGTTGTTTCGCTTCCCGTTCCCCCAACACCCATCTCAGTGCATCGATAACATTTGATTTTCCCGAACCGTTCGGACCGACAACTCCCGCAACACGAGCGGTAAAGTCGAGTGTGGTCTTTCCCGCGAAAGATTTAAACCCCTGTAATTCGAGACGTTTCAAAAAAATCATACCGTATAATTATTCCTTGTGTTCCGATTCGAACGCTTCGAGCGCCGCTTTCGCCGCATTACTTTCCGCTTCCTGCTTCGACGTTCCCTGCCCCTGCGCCACGGGTTCGTCGTTCAAAAATACACCCACCAAAAATTGTTTTTGGTGATCGGGACCGGTTTCGCGGATTACTTTGTATGTGGGGGTCACTTTCTTTTTCTCCTGAACAATTTCCTGAAACAAACTCTTCGGATCTCTGTACAATTTCTGATCCACCACTTCCCGAAGATGCTGAATCACAAATCGTTCAATAAAGTTTTTTGTCACCTCATACCCGTGATCGAGATAGAGCGCCCCAATCAACGATTCGAGTGCGTTCGCGAGAATAACTTCCCGCGCCTTTCCTTCGTCTTTTGCTTCACCACGTGAGAGAAAGAGAAATTTTTCAAGCGAAATTTCTCGGGCAACTTTTCCCATCATCTGATAATTTACAAGCGCCGCACGCAAACTCGTGAGTTCCCCCTCTTGATGGTTGGGATAAAAATTAAACAGATATTCCGTAGTCACAAGTTCAAGCACCGCATCTCCCAAATATTCGAGACGCTCATTATGAAACACGGGCCAATCGGAATGCTCGTTTAAATATGACCGATGCGTCAGCGCTTCTTTTAATAAATTTTTATTCTTGAACGCAACGCCTATATTTTTTTCGAAATCAGAAAAATTATTCCCCACAATGATGATAATTACTGTTGTGCACTTTCCGTGTTGACCATTTGTTTGAATACCGCCCCGAGCACCCCATTCGCAAAACGGGAAGAATTTTGCCCGCCGTAATTTTTCGCGAGTTCAATCGCCTCATTGATTGCCACTTTGGGGGGCACTTCATTTTTGTCGGCATACAACAATTCGTAAAGCCCGATGCGGAGAATATTCCGATCGATGATTGCCACCTGATCGAGTGGCCATTCGGGAGCGAATTTCGTGATGATTCCGTTCAATTCATCCAAGTGTTCGATAATTCCTTTCACAATACGCCACACAAAATCGGGTTCATCGATACCCGGTCCGAACTCCGCAAGATTGCGCTCAACCACATGCACCAAATCCGTCTTTTGATGGTAAAAATCCCATTCGTAGAACGATTGAAGTACGATAGTTCTCGCAAGATGTCGTGTGGCCATAAAAATGAATACCTAAAAAATTTAAACGAGCGATTCCAAAATTATTTTACGATTTTTTTACTCGAGGCTTTTTTACCAGTGTCTTGCAGTTCGTGCACATGCGATGCGGCAATACCGGACTCTTGCAATTCGGACAGGCAACGATATTTTTTTTCTCTAAGCCTAATTGAGATCGCCTTCTCCTTACTTTTGATCGAGAATGACGAAACGGAGGTACTCCACCCATAGTATGATATAAAAATTAATAAAAACGACTATAAACGAAAAAGGAAACCATTAATCTCCTCCCGTATTTGTGTATATATTCTACTTTTTTATTGTATAAAAATTTCTACAAAAGGTCAAACGGTGGACTTTTGAGGGGCCATATCGCCGGAGTGCCCTCCTGTGTCTATCTGTCCCGTATCCCTTATGCGCCGAAAATCCATATTGGGGATACTGCCTATCCAAATTTACCATATATGCGTCCCGCGAGACTTTTGCGATGATGGAAGCAATACTTATTGCGGAAACTTTCTCGTCTCCTTTTATGATTGTTTTTGTGTGTCGCTCCGAAACATGAAGTGCTCGCAACACATCATCATTTATAAAAAGACCTCCATCCAAATATATACTCACGGGACATCCTTTTAGTCCGAATTTTCCGTAAAGTCTTTGAACGGCGCGCGTTGCCGCAAGACATGATGCGCGGGTAATATTGATGCGATCAATGACCCGTGGAGAAATATTTTCCAATTCGTAGAAAAGTTCCCCGTTTTTTCGCTTTTCGTTCGCCCACTCATTCCATTTTTTCCGCTGTTTTTCGGAAAGTTTTTTCGAATCCCTGAGCGTCGACCGTGCATCGATGAAAAATCTCGTTTTTTTCGGCACAAGAACCGCACATACGGTTACTGGTCCGGCGAGTGGCCCCCTCCCCACTTCATCAATGCCGATAATCCATCCCCCCGTGGCATCCTTCGGCGCCACACCTCCCAAAAATTGTTTTTGACCGGTTTTGATCCTCTTATTTTTTTGCATCTTCGGTATTTATTGTAACACGGAACGAAAAATCAAATAGAAAAACAGAAAACGGAAAAAAGCAATATTGTTTTCGGCGGAAAAAGTTTCTACACTAATGGAGTATACGGGAAGTGAAAATATCATGGACACGAAAAAACAAAAATTTATACACCTCCATGTCCATTCCCACTATTCCCTGCTCGATGGGCTCGCAAAAATCGACGATATCGTAAACCGCGCAAAAAAATTGGGTATGAGTGCGATTGCACTCACCGATCACGGAAACCTCTACGGCGCCATCGAATTTTATAAAAAAGCGAAAAAGGCGGGCATCAAACCGATTCTTGGCGTGGAAGTGTATGTCGCTCCGAACGGACGATTCAATAAACGTCCGAAAATGGATGAAACGCGATATCATCTCACCCTCCTCGTAAAAAATGAAACGGGATGGAAAAATTTGATTCAACTCGTCACCAAATCCCATATTGAAGGATTTTATTACAAGCCACGCATCGATAAGGAACTCCTCGAAGAATATCACGAAGGACTTGTCTGTCTCTCGGGATGTTTTTCCGGAGAAATCGCGAAACTTCTTGCGCGCGGAAAAATCGACGAAGCGGAAGAGACAACACGGTGGTACCATAATCTTTTTGGAGAAGATTTTTATCTCGAAATACAATCACACACTCCGAAATTAAAAGACGCGTTTATCGCCCTCTCGAAAAAATTCGGAATTCCGCTCGTGGTGACCAACGATGTTCATTATGCGCAAAAGGACGATATGATGGCGCATGAAATTCTCCTTGCGGTGCAAACAAACAGCAAACTCGACGACGAGGATCGGTTGACGCTGAAAAATTACGACATTTCACTCACTTCACAGGAAGAAATGGAAAAACTTTTTGCCGATATCCCCGAAGCACTCGAGGAAACGGTTCGTATTGCGGAAAAATGCAATATTGAAATCGAATTGGGAAAAACGAAAATTCCGCAATTTATTCTTCCCGAAGGAGAAACGTCTCCGTTTGAATACATGAAAAAACTGGTGTATGAACGTGCCGAATATCGGTTCGCGGAAATCACCGACGAAATAAAGGAACGGCTCATCATCGAACTTTCCGTCATTGAAAAAACCGGGTTCGCGGATTACTTTTTGATTGTTCAGGATTTTATCTTATGGGCGAAAGATCACGGAATCGTCGTGGGACCCGGAAGAGGTTCCGCGGCGGGAAGTCTTGTGTCGTTTGTACTTGGAATTACGAACCTAAATCCACTCGACTATGATCTTCTGTTTGAGCGATTTCTGAACCCCGATCGAATCCAAGTCCCTGATATCGACGTTGATATTACGGATACGCGACGTGACGAAGTGCTCGCCTATGTCCGCGAACGATACGGGCACGACCGAGTGGCGCAAATCATAACATTCGGAACAATGGCGGCGCGCGCCGCGATACGGGACACCGGGCGCGCACTGGGATATTCATACGACTTTTGCGACAAAATCGCGAAACTCATCCCCTTCAATCCGACACAGGGAATGAAGGAAGGATGGCTCGATGAATGTCTGCGCGACGTTCAGGAATTAAAAAATCTTTACGAAAAAGATGAACAATCGAAAAAACTGATCGATTCCGCGCGAAAACTCGAGGGAACCGTTCGCCATGCATCCGTGCACGCATGCGGAGTGGTCATATCGCCGACATCGCTCAGTGAATTCGTACCACTTCAAAAAGCTCCGCAGGGAGACGACACGGTCATCACACAATTCGAAATGCACAGTGTTGAAGATCTCGGTCTTTTGAAAATGGATTTTCTCGGATTGAAAAACCTGACCATTATCGAAAAGACGCTGAAGCTCATCCGCGAAAACAGAGGGGTAAACGTAAACATCGACAGCATTCCACTCAATAATGTAAAGGCTTTCGAAATACTGCAACACGGTGAAACGACCGGAGTCTTCCAACTCGAATCTTCCGGAATGAAACGATATCTGAAAGATCTGAAACCGAACGAGCTTGAGGACATTATCGCCATGGTGGCGCTCTATCGTCCCGGACCGATAGAACTTATTCCGAGTTATATTGACAGAAAATTCGGGAGGGAAGAAATTACCTATCTCCATCCGAAACTGGAACCGATTCTCAAAAAAACATACGGGGTTGGAATTTATCAGGAGCAGATGATGCGCATCGCGCGCGACCTTGCGGGATTCACGCTTGCCGAAGCGGACACGCTCAGAAAAGCGATCGGAAAGAAAATAAAAAGTCTTCTCGATGAGCAACAGCAAAAAATCATCGAGGGAATGATAAAAAACGGCATCGATAAAAAAAGTGCCGAAGCGATTTGGGATCTCTTTCCCCCGTTTGCGCGATACGGATTCAACAGAAGTCACGCCGCATGCTATGCGCTCGTGAGTTATCAAACCGCATATCTGAAGGCGAATTATCAGGTTGAATTCATGACTAGTCTTCTGAATATTTCGGGAACTGAAATAGAAAGAATAAATTTCCTCATCAACGAAACACGGCGTCTCGGCATTAACGTACTCCCTCCGGATATCAATTCGAGTTTCGAGGAATTCACCGTTGAGGGAGCGCACATCCGATTCGGACTTTCCGCGGTGAAAAACCTCGGAGCGAACATTGTCCATGTGATTATCGAAGAACGGGGTCGAGGCGGACAGTATAACGACCTGAAGGATTTTCTCTCCCGAATTCAACATCGCGATCTCAATAAGAAGTCGCTTGAGAGTCTCATAAAAACCGGTGCGTTCGACTCTCTGGGACTTGAACGGACGGAAGGGTTACATAATATCGAGGAACTGCTCAAATTCAATCAGGCGGTGAAACGCGCCGCGGGAAGTAACCAAACGAGTCTTTTCGGAGGAAGCTCCACGTCGCTCGTATCGTTGCGCCTCGCTCCCGTAAAACCGGTGCATAAAAATATAAAACTCGGATGGGAAAAGGAACTGCTCGGACTCTACCTCACCGATCACCCGTTTGCCGTATACGCAAAAATGCTCGGAAGCGCGGTAAAAACGATAAAAGACGTTGAAAAAATTCCGCAGGGAAAGGAAGGAATACGTGGACCGCGGGTAAAAACAGCCGGCATAATTTCCGGCATACAAAAGATGATTACGAAAAAAGGAGACCCGATGCTTTTTGTGACCATTGAAGATCTCACCAACCACATTGAACTTCTCGTATTTTCCGGAACGCTCGCAAAAAACACGAAAGCGTGGGAACCGAATAAAGCGGTGCTCGTTGACGGATTCCTTTCGTGGAGAAACGGAGAACCGAAACTCATTTGCAACGCCGTACGGGAGTTATAACCTATGGATCACGCAAAGCGGTTTTTTCAAAATCATCACACCGCACTCGGAATTCTCGCCCTCTGTATTGTGGGGGTCGGCATCTACACAAACAGTTTCGGAAACAAACTATTTTGGGATGATAACGACGGCATTATCAATAATGCATATGTGAAAAATTTTGAGATAAAAAAGTTCTTCACTGAAAACCTCATCGCGGGCGCGGGATTTCAAAGTAATTATTGGAGACCGATGCTCCTCATCACATATGCCTCAGAATGGAAACTATGGGGAAACTGGACGCCGGGATATCACATCACAAACACTCTCATCCATATATTGAACGCCATATTGTTGTTTTTCATACTTGCGTACATTTCAAAAGACTTCTTCTTCAGATTTTTTCCTTCTCTCGTCTTCCTTATCCACCCACTCCAAACGGAAGCAATCACCTATGTTTCGGGGCGCGGTGATCCGCTTTCGTTCTTTTTTATACTTCTCGGAATCCTGTTTTTTTTAATGGCATTTCATCGTGTGGAAAAAGAAGGACGTTGTACGTCCTTAAGGACGTACAACGTCCAAGCATTGTTCTCTCTCTTCTCCATTTTTATGTTTATTCTTGCACTCCTCACCAAAGAACGTGCGGTCATTTTCCCCGCGTATC
>JAKANR010000065.1 GCA_021823645.1 bacterium | reverse complement strand
CTCCACGGTAGGAATCAATGAAGCAATCATTGCACGCTATATCAAAATGCAAGAACGAGAAGATTGTGGGCAAGCGAAGCTTGTATTCAAAAAGAAACCACGGGCGTAAGCCCGTGGAGTTTCATTTACATCGAAATTATGTAGAATGAATAATAATGACGAAAGAGGAACTTATCGAGGAGCTCGTACGCGACGGATATTTGAAAACTCCGTCGATTATCGATGCATTTACCTATATTGATCGGGCGGATTTTGTTTCAGAAGACACGAAAGAATATGCATACGTGAATGAACCGTTTCCTATCGGATTTAATCAGACGATTTCGCAACCGCTTACCGTTGCATTCATGCTCGAACTTCTCTCTCCGAAGCCGGGGGAAACGGTTTTGGATATCGGTGTCGGTTCGGGATGGCAGACGGCACTTATCGCATTTATAGTCGGGCGCGAACGCATGGATAACAATGAGACCCCGCTGGTTTTCGGTGTTGAGCGCATTTCCGAATTGTTCGAGTCGGCAAAAAATAATATAGAAAAATATCACTTTTTGGAGAAAAACCTCGTTTCCGTTGTGCAGGGGGATGGGCACGAGGGGCTTTCCGCTTCAGCGCCATACGATAAAATTATCGCCGCCGCGACCGCGGATTCCATTCCGCAGGCGTGGAAAGATCAATTGAAAATAGGGGGTCGGATTGTCGCCCCGATAAAAGAATCAATTGTCGTTTTGGAGAAAAAGGGAGCCATGGAATTCGAGGAGAAGAGTTATTTTGGTTTTCGTTTTGTTCCCCTTATAAAGGATTGATTATTCGAGTCTCATTGTTTTTGGATTTCCCTTCTTTTTATTTATACTGAATATATGATTACCTATCTCGCCAGTGCCCCGATAAAAAATAATT
Source organism: bacterium (assembly GCA_021823645.1). GTDB lineage: Bacteria > Patescibacteriota > Minisyncoccia > UBA6257 > GWB1-50-10 > JAKANR01. The sequence goes on along the minus strand of JAKANR010000065.1, from coordinate 2,571 downwards.
CCGTGTGCCTTTTGCGCATCGACTTGAATATCGAATCGCCGAAAGATTTATTTCGTCTCGAATCGATAATTCCGACCATGGAGTTTTTGAGGAAAAAGAAAAAACGGATAGTGATTCTTTCCCATCGGGGGAGACCGCAATCGCTTCAGGGAATTTTGAATTTTGAATATCGCGTTTCGGACGAAGACAAAAAAAAGTATACATTGAAGCCGTTTGCGAATGTTCTTTCGAATCGGATGCGGGAAAAGGTTCAATTTCTCGATGCCGTGAATATCGAGGATATAAAAGATGAAATTCAAAAATCGGGAGCAAATATTTTTCTTCTGGAAAATCTTCGTTTTTGGAAAGAAGAGGAAATCGACAGTGTCGAATTCGGAAAGAGGCTTGCCTCGATAGGTGATTTTTACGTGAATGACGCATTCGCGGTGAGTCATCGGGCAAACGCTTCGGTTTCCGCGATTACGCGATTTCTACCCTCATACGGAGGATTATTGCTTAAAAAGGAACTGGAAAATTTGGATATGGTGATGCACAACTCAAAACATCCGCTCGCGATACTCATCGGGGGAGCAAAAGTCATCGATAAGGTCGGAATGGTGAAATTTTTTTGGAAGAAAGCCGACGCGTTCCTTTTTGGGGGCGGATCGGCAAATACCTGTCTTGCCGCCCGCGGAATTCCCGTCGGGAGCTCTCTTGTGGATGAAAAGGCATTCGACGATATCAGACCCTATCTTGCGTCGATTAAAATACATCTTCCTGTCGACATGGAGGTGCTTGAGGGAAAAATTTTGGATATCGGTGCGAAGACCGTTTCCGAATATGCGAAAGTTATCGCACGGGCGAAAACAATCATATGGAACGGTCCGATGGGATTATTCGAAAAAAAGAAATTTTCGCATGGCACCGAAGGAATATGGAAGGCAATTTTGAAAAATAAAAAGGCGATGGTGATCGTGGGAGGGGGGGAGACCTTAGCATCACTCAAGTTACTGGGTGCCAAACGTAAGGTGCCGAAAAACATATTTCTCTCGACGGGTGGCGGAGCAATGCTCGCATATTTGTCCGGAGAAAAGTTGCCGGGGATTGAGGTGTTAAAAAAATAATTATGAAAAAAATATTGGTGATTTATCACAAAAATTGTCCGGACGGGTTCGGGGGGGCGTGGGCGGCGTGGAAAAAATTTGGCGCCAAAGCCGAATATGTTGCGGTTGACCCCGATACACTTCCCGAAAAATTTCCCAAGGGAAGGGAAATCTATTCGGTTGATATAAGTTATCCGACCTCCGTACAGAAAAAGTTACGTGCACACAACACGTCACTTGTGGTGCTTGATCACCATATAAGTAGAAAAAATGATACAGAGGCATTTCCGGAAAATACATTTGATAACAATCATTCAGGCGCAGTACTTTCATGGAAATATTTTCATCCGAAAAAGAAAGTGCCAAAGTTTTTGGAATATATCGAGGATGGAGATTTGTGGCGATTTAAGTTTCCTGAGGGGGGAAGGGTGGTTTCGTATGCGCTCATGCAACCTTACGATTTTCATGCGTGGACGAAAATAGTGAATGACGTGGAAAATATCAAAAAAAGAAATGAGTACATAAAAAACGGGAATCTGATACAAACCTATGAAAAGCGAGTAATAAAGAGGATTATGGAAAAGGCGGGCGGAGTTTTATTCGAGGGGATGAAAGTGTATGCCGTAAACTCCTCATATAAAATACTTACCTCCGAACTTGGGCACCAACTTACCCAAAAAGCCGGTTTATTGGGGATTGTCTGGTATGAGGAAAATGGAGAATTGAGAGTTTCGCTCCGTGCCGCCGGAAAAATTGACGTGTCAAAGATCGCACAAAAATACGGAGGGGGCGGACACAAAAATGCGGCGGCGTTTGTAATAAAAAACGGCAAAAAACCGTGGAAGGTGTTGAAAACCAAAAGACAAAAAACCGAAAACTAAAAATTGAAGATTTGAAACCATGAAAACCGAAAAAATTATTGTGTATACGGATGGGGGAGCGCGGGGAAATCCGGGTCCCGCGGCAATCGGAGTGGTATTTCCCGATCTCAAAAAAGAATATGGTGAAAAAATCGGAATTGCGACAAACAATATCGCCGAATATAAGGCGGTTATTTTCGGACTTAAAAAAGCGAAACAGTTGTTGAAAGATGAATATGGAAAAATCGAAATTGAAATTCGGTCGGACAGCGAACTTTTGGTGCATCAGATGAACGGGAAATATAAGGTAAAAAACGAAAATTTGAAACATTTATTTGTCGAAGCACAAAACCTATTGAAGGATTTTAAGAATGTTACATTTGTTCATATTCCGAGAGAGAAGAACAAAGAAGCGGATAAAATGGTAAATAACGCGCTTGATTTAGTATAGGGGTAGTTATTTGCGGGGTTGACGCATTTGTTTAAATCAGTTTTAATTATTTCAGCACATCAAACGATAGCTCCGATGTCACATCGGAGAGGAAAGTCCGGACACTCAACCCCGAGTTTATCGAAGGGTATGTGTAGTGGGTAACACCCATCGAGGGTAACCTTAGAGGTGCGAGCAG
>JAKANR010000064.1 GCA_021823645.1 bacterium | reverse complement strand
AAGGAGGGAACCGATCTTGGTGTGATTCAAACCGCAACGCAGGAACTTTCCCAGGAATTACAAAAGATCGGTCAATTCATGTATAATAATACCAATCAACCTCAAGGAGGAGAACAAAAACCTCCGGAGGGAAACGAAGAACATCATGACACCGGGTCCAACAGTGACAGCCCAAGCAACTGAAGCGGAGGTAGATAGGAGTGCGTTGAAAATCATTCTCCTCGCGCTTTTTGGCGCGGGGTGCTCGGTGCTTTCCGCAAAACTTTTCCTGAATTTTTTGCTGGAAATACGAACGGATTTTTTCTTTCTATGGATTGCCGCGGCAATCGTGTTTCTTGTCGTAATTCTTCTTCAGACGATTCTCATAAAAAGCCGGATGCGTCTTATGGGAATTATGTTTGTGCAGGGAATTATTCCGCTTGCGCTCTTTCCCGATCAATTGTACCCAAGTCTTTCCATGCCACTCGTAATCGGCGCGGGATTATTCGTCATTTTTCTGATTTTCGGGTCGCATAAGGGATGGAAATTTTTGCAGGAGAGTCTCACTATTCGTTTTTCATTTATGGCAAAACTTGTTTTGCCGAAAGTGGTGATGGGAATGATTTTTTTTCTTCTTTCGGTGCTCTATGTTCAATATTTCGAGCTCAATAAATTTACCAATACGTTGGGAGAATCGATTGTTTCGGAAGCATTGATAGCGAGCGAACCGGTGGTGAAGTTATGGTTTCCCACCGTGAATTTCAATCAGAACGTAAAATCATTTTTTGAATCGGTTGCCGAAGCGCAACTCAGAAATATCCGCGTGGAAACGACGCGGAACGACGGAGCCCGAGTGTCTGTCGAATTCAAGACGCTCACGGACGATATGAAAAAGACGATTGTCGCCGATGTGGGAGAGAAAGTACGGGCGATGTTCGAGGAAAAAGCAAATTCGCCGTTTTCTCCCAATGCATCGATAAAAAGCGCGATATTTCTCGCGGCAAAAAAGTACATTCAAGGCAGTTCCGAAAGCATGGGGAGTATGTTTCCCGTGATCGTGATCGTCGTCGCATTTTTCACGTTCAAGGGAATATTTTCCCTCATTCACTGGCTCATCAGCCTTCTCGCATTTTTCGTGTATAAATTTTTGGTTGCGATAGGATTCGCCTACATCAACCTTGAAAGCAGAAGCAGAGAGTTTGTATTGCTGTCGTAGACGTTTTATATTTTTCAAATCATGGCTAAAGATTATTACTCGATTTTGGGAGTCGCCCGTGGCGCCTCCGAAGACGAAATAAAAAAAGCATATCGGAAACTTGCACATCAACATCATCCGGATAAGGCGGGCGGTGACGAAAAAAAATTCAAGGAAATCAACGAGGCATATCAGGTTCTTTCCCACAAGGAGAAGCGTGCGCAATACGATCAATTCGGTGCCACATTCGATCAGGGGCAACCCGGTGGCGGGGGAGGATTTTCCGGATTCGGCGGATTCAACCCGAGTGATTTTCAAAACTGGAATTTTCAGGGAGGGTTTCAGGGTGGCGACTTCGGAGATATTTTCGAAACGATTTTCGAACAATTCGGCGGGGGAAACGCCGGACGAAAACGCCAGACCTATCAGCAAGGATCAGATATAGAAACGGAGATTGATCTCACGCTTGAAGAGGCATTTTTTGGGATAAAACGCGACATGAGATTCAAAACCCACATCGTCTGCAAAGAATGTGGGGGAGTGGGACATGACGCGGCGAAAGGATTTTCACAATGTACGCGATGCAACGGAAAAGGAGAAATTCGCGTCGAGAAAAAAACATTTTTCGGAAATTTCGCGCAAGTAAATACGTGTGATGTGTGTTTTGGTCGCGGACAAACCCCGAATAAAATATGCGGAACGTGTAAGGGAACGGGAAGAATCACCGATATGAAAGAAGTGAAAGTGGATATCGCGCCGGGCGTGGAAGAGGGACAGGTGGTCAAAATAAAAGGCGGGGGAGAGGCGGGAGAGCGCGGGGGTGGGTCGGGGGACTTATATGTGCATATTCACGTGAAACCCAATCCCGTGTTTAAGAGAAAAAAGAACGATTTATACATTACGAAAGAAATAAAAATTGCCGATGCACTTCTCGGAAAAAAAATAAAAATTCGCGATATCAACGGAACCGATTTTGATTTTTCAATTCCGGTTGATTTCGGTTTTGACGCGCCCTTCAAGGTTTCGGGAAGGGGAATGCCGTATCTCGGATCTTCGTCGCGCGGTGATTTGTATGTTCATTTTTCCCTCAAAATGCCGAAAAAACTTTCCAAAAAGGCGAAGGAATTATTGGAAGAATTGGAGAGAGAATTATAGATTGACTAAAGATATATTTTGTGTATTATATAGACAAGCCCGTAGATAGCCCCGCTTAAGTCGGGATCCTGATCAGAAAAATGTATCGGGATAGGCGACCGGAAACGGTAGAAGTCCTGCTGAGGAAAATAAATAGGTGTTAGCAAGTTAGGTATTAGGCGTTTAGGGAATTCCTAAATTACTAATGATCTAACCGCCTAACTACCTAGTTTTAAGAGTCTGCGGCGAAAGGTCGGAGATTTTTTTGTTTTGTTTGAGTGAAGCGAAATTACAAAACAAAATAAAATTCACATGAAAACAAAAGCTCAAAAAATAAAGAAGGTTGAAGACGGGGGAATCATCATTGAGGGAAAAAATACCGTGGTGTTTGCGGATTTCACCGGAACAAAGGTGAATGACATGAACACGCTTCGGAAAAGTTTGCATGACTTTGAATCGAAATTCGAGGTGTTTAAAAAACGCCTTTTTCGCGTTGCGTTGCAACAGAAAGGATTTGAATTCAATCCCGAAACATTGCCGGGTCAGCTCGGTGTCATTTATACCGACAAAAGATTGGATGAAATCGCCGGACCGGTGTATAAATTCGCAAAGCAATTTAAAACATTCAAAATTCTCGGGGGACTTAACCTCAAGGATAAAATGTTTGTTCCGGGGATTGAGGTGGAAGCAATCGGTCAGTTACCGCCCCGCGATGTGCTTATTGCACAGGTTGTGGGTACGATCGCGGCTCCCATGAGCGCATTCCTCTATGTGTTGAGCGAGAGGTCGAAACAACTTAGTAAATAATTATGGAAAAACATAAGGATATTATAGAAAAAATAGAAAAAATGACTGTGGTTGAACTTGCGGAACTCGTAAAAGTTCTCGAAGAAAAATTTGGAGTGACCGCGTCAATGCCGGCAGCAGCCGGAGGTGCAGTGGCGGCGGAAGCTGTTGAAAAAACTGAATTCAACGTGGTGTTGAAGGTGGCGGGAGATCAGAAAATCAACGTCATTAAAGCCATCAGAGAAGCAACCGGTTTGGGACTCAAGGAGGCAAAAGATATTGCCGACGCGGCTCCGAAATTGGTGAAGGAGGGAATGAAGAAAGAAGATGCCGAAGAGTTGAAGAAAAAGCTCGAAGCGGTTGGTGCAACCGTGGCACTCGAATAAATTCTTCGCGGATTTATA
>JAKANR010000063.1 GCA_021823645.1 bacterium | reverse complement strand
TCGAGAATCCCATTCTCCTTGAGAACGCATATCAATATGTACAAAACAAGGTTATAGAGAGTTCCGAAAAAGAAGGAAAGGATATAGACAGTGCCTCTTCTGTATTTCGTATTTTCTCCGCATTTACGATCACGGATTCCATTTCCCGTCTTTCCCCCAAACAACAAAACAACATCAACTCATATCTCGAAAATCCCATTTTTCTTGAAAATGTGTACCAACACATGCAATACAATGGGAGACGAGGCTCCAAAAAAGAGGGAGAAACTCCGATTTATGCCATTCTTGCATTTTGGACTCTCTCTGTATTTATTTCTACACACACACTCTCCCGTCTTTCCCCCGAAAAACAGAATGAAATCAACTCATATCTTGAGAATCCCACTCTCATTGAGAATATGTATATACAGCTACAAGACAACGCGACGCGAGGTTCCGAGAAAGAAGGAGAGATAGAGACGTATGATGCATCTTTTACATTTCAGACTTTTTCCTCTCTCACCATAGTGAAAGATTATCTCCGTGCTCGCGGCAAAAAGATCGATGAAGAAAATTTCGCAAAAGAAGCTCTGAACCCAACCGAGAAGATTCCCCCAAGACCGGAGGGGATACTAGGGAAATGACAAATTACCAATTTCCAATGACTAATGACGGAGAAAGGGGAATCGGGAAATGACAAATTGCCAATTTTAAATGACCAATAAGAGAATAACTAGTAACAAGTAACTGGTAACAAGGAAGAGAAAAATAGCCGATAAAAGAAGGGACACGGAGAAATAGAAAATATTCAGAATGGAATATCCATAAAGTTTATAAAGTCAAAAGAACAGTCCGCCTGAGGCGGATCACTACGGGGTTGACCCCGTGAGTAGAAACTCGATAAGCCACTTTGTGGCTGTATCTTTAGGTGTTTTTTTGTGCACCATATACATTGACTAGATAAAATTCGGAAAACCCATCCTTTTACAATCGAGTTTTCACTACGGGGTTGACAAGAAAAATGTATGTGCTATAATGCCTGTGTTGAATAAGTGTTAGGTTTCTTATCTTCACTGCGACGGTTCGCCGAAGCGGAGAAATGTAAGGAATCCCTCTAATTCCCCCTTTGATGTAAAAGTCGGAGGGGGTTTTTGTTGACAAAAAACATTTTTTTATGTAAAAAGTAAGCAGTACCTATTCATTTGTGCAAGGAGTTTGAGATGATATTTAATCAAGTTTGTGCGCTATTTATTCTTTGTTGCGGGATGTTCGTTTTTGGGGCATTTTTCGTGGTGATTGATCCTGATTTCAGGTTCTTTTACCCCCCACACTCAACAGTCGCATTTTCGTCTACTGGACTTATTATGCTCATCGCCGTGTTGTTTATATTTAGTAATGCGGGCGCACGGATGGGAGAGTTTAATCTGCTTCGGGCGATTAGTGTGGGAATTACCGCATTTCTCGCATATTTTTCGATATGTGCGGGCGGATTCCTCTACTCTTTTCACATATATAAGGGGGAGGAGAAAATAAGAAAAAAAATTAAGGAAATTGAAGACCGAGATTAGGTCTTCTTTTTTTTGGTTATTTTAGGTATCCTGAAAGCGTGCGGTTCGGACCTCCCGAGCGGTTATGGATGTGCACTCATTCAACATTAATAAAAAATTGGAGGTTACCGCCATAGCCGCTCAGGGTGCCTGAGCGGCTTCAAAGAAAGATATGCCAGGTAGTAGAAATTTGATTTCTTGATTATGTTCATATATGTGTACATACTTCAAAGTAAGAAATACAAAGAGTTGTATGTTGGTGTGACTCATGATTTACGAAAGAGACTTAATGAACATAATCAAGGAAAGAATTTTTCCACAAAACCGTATGTTCCCTGGGAAATTATTCACTACGAAGCATATAAAAATAATGATGATGCCCTGAGAAGAGAAAAGTATTTAAAGACAAATCAGGGTGCGCGATTACTAAAAAGAATGTTAAAAGAATATTTTTATTTACAAAAAGAGGAAAAATAATATCAAATTTTCACTACCTGGTATGTTTTCATTTTTTTCAAATATTACAGAAAGGAGAATGTTGGGGCGTCTCGAGGATATCGCGTCGCTTATTTTGACATTCGAAGAAGAACTAAAAACACTTTCCGCGGACGAACTGAAAAACAAAACAAAAAAACTCAAAGAGCGATTACAATCGGGGGAATCCGCTGAGCAAATTTTGCCGGAGGCGTTTGCACTCGTACGCGAGGCAAGTTGCCGTACGCTTCAAAAAAGGCATTTTGATGTGCAGATGATGGGGGGAGTGATTCTTCATGAGGGGAAAATCGCGGAGATGAGAACGGGAGAGGGAAAAACGCTCGTGGCGACACTTCCCGCATATTTGAATGCGCTTTCCGAAAAAGGAGTGCACGTGGTCACCGTGAACGATTATTTGGCAAAACGTGACACCGTGTGGATGGGACAAATTCACCACGCGTTGGGACTTTCGGTTTCATGTATCGTGCATGATGGCGCGTATATATACGATCCGGAACACACAGAAGAAACTCAAAACGTAAAACAAAAAACCGAAGACGAAACACTCGATAAACAAAGAGATGACTTGGGGGGATTTATGGTGTTTGAAGAATTTTTGAGACCGATTTCGCGAAAAGACGCATACCGTGCCGATATCACCTATGGGACAAATCATGAATTCGGATTCGATTATCTCCGCGATAATTTAGTGATGCGAACGGAAGATCGCACACAGCGTCCGCATTATTATGCGATTATCGATGAAGTCGACAGTATTTTAATCGACGAAGCGCGTACCCCGCTCATTATCGCGTCTCCCGATCAGGCATCGAGTGAATACTATAAAATGTTCGCGCGTATTGCCGAACGATTGGAGAAAGATAAGGACTTTATTGTCGACGAAAAACTTCGGACCGTGAGCGCGACCGACGAGGGAACGGAAAAGGTGGAAAAAATGATTGGGATTTCGAACATATTCGATCCCGAACATTCACGCCTTGTTCATTTTTTCCAGGAGAGTTTGCGCGCAAAGGCGTTGTTTTTCCGCGATCGGGATTATGTCGTAAAAAACGGTGAAATTATCATTGTCGACGAATTCACGGGACGCATGCTTCAGGGACGGCGATATTCCGGGGGGTTGCATCAGGCGATTGAAGCGAAAGAAAATGTGTTGGTAAAGGAAGAAAATCGAACATACGCACAAATCACCATTCAAAACTATTTCCGTCTCTATAAGAAAATTTCCGGAATGACGGGAACCGCCCAGACGTCCGCGGAGGAATTCCATAAAGTATACGGACTTGATGTCACAAGTATTCCGACCAACAAGCCGATGATTCGCACCGATTTGCCCGACCGAATATACAAAACGAAAGACGCAAAACTTCGCGCGGTGGCCACCGAGGTGAAGGAGCGACATCAAAAAGGACAGCCGGTACTTTTGGGAACGACATCAATCAGCAATAACGAAACAATTTCCGCGTATCTCGCCTCGGCGGGCG
>JAKANR010000062.1 GCA_021823645.1 bacterium | reverse complement strand
GCACCCGAAGCGTGCGTACTACCGTCATACTCCACCCCGACAAAATTATATTACCCTAAAACGTGCTTACCCCTATAGTATAAAACTTACCGTCATATTTATCCCGTTGAAAGCGAAGCTTTCCATTGGGACTCCACCCCGACAAAATTATATTACCCCAAAACGTGCGCCACCTCACAACTCTTACAATAAATGATCTTGGTCTTTATTGCGAGTTCCGTACAACTCTTTTGATTTTTGACCAATTACAAAAACGGAAAGTACGGCAATATATGTTGCGGTAATATCCGGAGTAATTCGATATCCCCCTTTCGTCGCGAAAGAAAAAACGAAGAACACGAGCATCAGCAACGAAAACGCCACAATAAACATTTCTCCTTTTCTTTTACCCGGATGTTTGTCGTGCCACCGATCGAACTCTTTACTTCCGACAAATATTCCGAGCGATGCGATATACACCGTCCCGAGCGGACCGAGAATATATTCGTGTGAGGTATCTCCGAAAAAACTTATCGCCGCAACGATAAAATACAAAACACCCCAAAACGACGAGAAAAATCTCCAAAATCTTCTTTCCATTAACTCTCTCATATTACTTCACAAAATACCGCTTTTTCATATCATTTTCAACCTCTTCTTCAAATGAATCTCTTTTTTTTCTTCCCTCGTCGGCGAGGTGCTTCAATTCTTCGGAGGAGAGCGCCCCGAGTTCCTTTACTCTCCCTTCAAGATATTCCTTCTCGTTTCTCTTCGGATCATCCAAGACTTCGTCGAGGAGCACAAATAATATCTCTCCCACGCGGGGACTTGCGGGAATATCCAACAACCGCATCACATCGTCGCCGCGCACGGCGAGCATTTTCGGATGCACCGGATCGTGGCGCACTTTATCAATCATAAAAAGAAGGTGGCGAAGTTTATACGGAAACGCCTTCGGGACTTTCGAGCCGACCCGATCCGCCTCGCGCACGTTCAAAATTTCGTCGATGTTCTCGACTCCCACGCGCGCGACAAACCGCCGTACCCCCGATTCACTCACTTCCCCCACATTGTAATAAAACATGTGATATCGGATGAGGTGGCGCACTTTCTGCACCACATCCCGCGGAAATTTCAACCGATCGAGTGCGTCCTTTGCGATACGCGCCCCCACCATTTCGTGGTTATAGAACGTTGCATTTTCCCCAGTTCCGTTTTTTGTGCGTGGCTTCCCCACATCATGAAGAAGAGATGCGAGACGCACCTCGAGTGAATAATTTTTTTCCGTCGCGTATTCGAGTGCGCGCACATTATGTTCAAACACGGTATAGACATGATGTTTATTCTGTTTGCACCCGGCCCCCTCCAAAAGTTCGGGAATGATATATTCCAGAAGTCCAAGTTCCTGAAGCGCAAACACCCCCTCGGCGGAACGCGAAGTCATAATAAGTTTTTGAAATTCGTCCCGAATCCGTTCCTCGGCGATATATTTCAGGAGTCCTGCGTTTTTCTTTATCGACTTTTGCGTTTCTTTCTGTATTTCCCAGCCCGAGGCTGGTCCGCCTTGGGTGGAGAGTTGCGCCGAAAAACGCACCGCACGCAACAGACGAAGTGCATCTTCATTGAACCGTTTTTCCGGATCTCCCACCGTGCGAATGATTTTATCTTTTATGTCTTCCAGTCCTTTATACGGATCGACTAAATCTTTTTTAAGTTTTATGTCTTTTGTTTTCAAATCTATCGCCATCGCATTTATAGTAAAATCTCTCCGCGAAAGATCCTCATGAATAGTATCGGCAAATTTCACTTCATCCGGATGGCGCTTGTCCGAATATTTCCCCTCGATGCGGAACGTGGTAATTTCCACCACCTTCAGTGTCGGATCCTCCGATCGCGTTTTTATCCCAACAGTCCCAAAATCGTTTTCATACACGGTTGCGGGCTTGTCCGCCGTGCCACCCGCGAAAGTGGAAAACAGTTTTTGTACGGTTTCCGGTCGCGCATTCGTCGTAATGTCCCAATCTTTTTGCGGTTCCCCGAGCAATAAGTCACGTACGGAACCGCCCACAAGATACGCCTCAAATCCGTTTTGTATGAGCGTCTCCGCGATGTTTCGTATCTCCTCGGGTATCGAAAATTCTTTCATAACCCATTCATTCTACGGCAAGAGCACTAAAATTGACAAATGAGCCGAAAGAATTTATTTTGATGGAAGTACATAAAAACAAAATAACGGAGTTGTCATGAACGAACAGGAAAAAACAAATGATCTTTTTCTGCTCATTAAAGAGTTCAGAGAAAAGATACCGACAAGCAAAACACTCGCCGAAGACGCAATCGAATTTTGCAAAGCGCTCGAGAACACGGTTCCCAACATAAAAACTGAAATCGAGTTTGAGGAAAAAATCGAGAAGTTGGAACAAAAACTCGATGAAGAAGAAAAGTTATATGCAAAACTCGATGAAGAACTCTCTAAAGAGAGAGACAGTAAAGAAGAGTTTGAAAGAGAACAATCAATTCTCCTCACGACATTAAGCGAATTGGTTGAATCGACTCCCGACGCAAAATTGCGCGACCAAACAAAAAAACTTTTGGACAAGGCCGTCGCACATGAAATCCCCGGAAAAGCGAATTCAAGTATGTGGCTTCAGTTACAGTAAACGAAAACTCAATAATCAAAGGAAAGAAAATGGCGCAGAAAATCAGTGGTGAGTTGCATGAAATGGGAAGTAATTATCTTAAATACCTCACAAGATTTCTTTATGACTACCGCAACGGAAAAGAAACGGAAGAAACACTGAGATATGTGGAAAAATACAGGGAAGAATTAAAGAAATTCAAAAAAGAACTCGTGAATAAAGATCCGGCAATGGATTTTCTCATATCTTGCGTAGATGAATTTCTCGAGCTTTCCACACCACAAAACGGCAAAAAACCTTTTTTCAAAACCTTCAAAGAATTCCGAAGAGCGGACGAAAAAAATCCCATTCCCGTATGGCATTACATGCGCGAGTATACATATCGGGTAAGCGGAAATTATAATTTTCATCCCCACACCGCGTGGGCTGCCTGAAAATTTAGTCTAAAAACAAGCCCCGCCGTTGGCGGGGATTTTTATTTGATAATTTGGCATAAACACCATTACAATAAAGGTACTGCGCCCGTGGTGAAACGGACCCGTGCACAGAAATGGATGTGCGATTTTGTACGGGGCAAATATCATTTAAATGCCCCCGTAGCTCAACGGATAGAGCGCTTGGCTTCGAACCAAGAGGTTGTGGGTTCAAATCCTGCCGGGGGTACAAAGTTTGAAAATATAGGAGAAATATTATTCATATTCAAAACAATCGTCGGGGGTTCTCCGCAAGAGGCAGATAAAGAATCTTTACCTGCCGTCGGCAGGCCTCCGGGCGCACCACAAAAATATGGAAGGAATACTATTCGCATTTATTCCGATCTGCCTCATTTTGTTTTTTATCAATTTCGATTTCGCATTTTCATTCTCTCTCGGATATTTGTGTCACCTTCT
>JAKANR010000061.1 GCA_021823645.1 bacterium | reverse complement strand
ATCTAAATTCCGCAACACCAGCAGATTGTCGATTCGTTCGATGTTGCGAACCTCGTATTTCAGGACCTAAATATGTGGGGAGTTGTAAGAGAAAAACCGGCACGAAGATATATGAAAACAATCGAAGATGAGGACGATCCGAACAGAAGGAGAAAGGAATACAGCACAAAAAAATAAATCATGACCAGCACCGAAGAACAAAAAATAATATTTAATTTTCCCGTTTGGACGAACCTTGTGTGGGGACCGCTTCAAAGTGAGGATTTTGAATCTGCCGGAGAAAATTTGCGTAGTATCCTCGAATATTTTTCCGACGAAGATTTGAATCTTATTTTTTGGCGCGGAATTATTGAGGGAATTCCGGCGGTTCGCGGAGCAATAACGCCAGACAAGTGGAGTGACGTATTTCTCCCCGAGATCGCAAAACTTTTTATCGACTTTACAAACGGAAAAATAATTTCCGATACCTACCAACACACGAAGCTTGATATAATAAAAAAATTTCACCCGCTCGTTGTCGCTTCAATTCCCGGCGGAACTCCCGAAGAAAAACTCAAGCTTTTAAAGACAGTGACACCTTCAACGCATATTTATTTCACGGCAAATCCCGCGCAGATTTTTGGATTTGGAATCTTTCCCGCCCCCGAAAAACTTCCGAAAAACGAGAAGAAAAAACCGGAGTACCAGCTCGGGTTTTTGTCCGAGATAATGAAATATGCGCTTTTTTCATTCGATACCGCAAACGAGATCTTTCTTGCCGCGCAAAACAAAAAACTCGACGAAAAGAAAACGAGCGCCCTCGCGTACGCAGTTGGGTCTGTTCTTCTCGGAATAACCGCACAGGATAATTTCTCCGAAACACTAAAAGATGTACTTGATGCGTCTCCGGAGGAGTGCGAGTTTCTCGCGAAAGATATTCGAGAAAAAATATTCGAGAAAAACCACAAAGAAATAAAGGAATTATTCGAGGGAACGAAAGAGGCGGTTGTTCCCGCGGGAGAGAGTGTTTCTCTTGAGGTGTTCGGATTCGACAAAGAAAAAGCGGAAAAAGAAACGTCGATAAAAATAACCCAGACAAAGGAAGATGGCGCCATAGATGCTCCTCTTGTTCTCCATCGGGAAAAACCGTCTCCGTTCGGATTTCCAAAGACACAAATATCGCAATCATCGGGAAAGAGTTTTTCGTTGCCGTTCGGTTTCTTCAAATCAAAGACGACAGAATCCCCAACGGGTCCGGTGCGGGTGAAGGTGGAACTTCCTGGGGTCATGAAGGCGGAAGATAAAAAAACGGTACACTACAGCGAACTCAGAACCCCCATTACCCCGTTTCAAAAAGAAAAATCTTTTATAACAACGGACGCACGGGAAAAAACTGGAGGGGAGGTGATTAAAATAAAGACACCTGTTGACGTTGTGCAAAAAAACAAAGAAAGCACCGTAAACCTTCTCGCGGCAAATCCAAAAAAAGAATTGGAAGATCGTGAAAACATAAAGAAAATATTTTCCTCCATTCCCACAACGATCCCTCAAATAAAAAAGGAGCCTCGCCCGGAATCACTTCCGGAGATAAAATCCATTTTACAAAAGAATACTCCCGCCCCAGTCATTTCATCACCCACAATACCAACATCTCAAAAAACGGAACCTAATGAAAAGAAAATAGAAGAAACAACTTCCGGAGAAAAGCCGCAACTTACCGGAAAGGGATTTTTCTGGCACTTTCCCAAAAAAAAGAAAGAAGACGCGCCCTCCGTCGGCGTTCCGAAGACGGGACCGGAAATAGAGGGGAATAAGCTTAATTTAAAAAACTAAAGAGGAAATTGTGAGAATCGACGAATGGCGATATACTAAAAGTGTTGTACCGCCTTTCGTTTATTTATTATGTCCACATTTCAAGTCCCTCAGTTTATTGAACAAAAACCCAAGATCGTGGGGCCACTCACGCTCCAACAGTTTGCGTTCATCGGCACCGCCTCCCTTTTGAGTTTTATCGCCTATTACACGTTCAACCTGTATCTTTGGATTATTGTATCTATCATTCTTGAAGCGATCGCGATACTTCTCGCGTTCGCGAAGATAAACGGTCAGGACGCGATAGTGGTACTAAAATCGCTCTTTCGCTTTCTCATTGAACCCCGCCTATTCCTTTGGGAGAAGAATTTTTCCGAGAAAAAGGAAGCGCCCGAAAAAATAGAAGAGGTGCGCAACACCATGAGTATTCAGCAGAAACTAAAATCAATAACGCTCAACATAACCACAGGGAAGGCGTTCTCGACAAAAACAACCCGCGAAGAAGAAAAAAAAGAGGGATATCAGGTCGCCGTGTTTTCGACCGGAGAGAAAAAACTTATAAAAAAGGTAAATTACAACGAATAACACCCGTTTCGTAGAATAACAAAGAATAAACTACAATAATCATATGCCACAAAAAAACCAGCCCGCGGCAAAACCATCCCAGGAATTCGTCGTGGTAAAGAAAATACAAGACGGGATAGTCCACCTGAAAAAGGGCGGCATCTGCCGCATTCTTATCGTGAGCGGGGTAAATTTCGACCTGAAATCGGAAACGGAACAAAATATGATCCTTTCGAGTTTTCAAAATTTTATGAATACGCTCGATTTCTCGATGCAATTTTTCATCCATTCAAGAAAAGTGAATGTCGATGAATATATGAAAAAAATGAAAGAGCGACAAGAGCAGGAAACAAACGAGCTTCTTAAAATACAAATAGAAGAATATATAAACTTCATACAGTCGTTCGTTGATCAGAACGACATCGTGACGAAATCATTTTTTGCCGTAGTGCCGTACGAATCTATACACGTCGTGACGCAGGCGCGTGGTATCTTCTCTTTTTTCGGAAAATCGAACGGACAACAATCGACCGAAACCATCGCGCAGGAAGACGTGCAACAATTAAACCACCGCGTCGATCAGGTGACGTCGGGACTCGAACAGATCGGACTCCGCGTCGCTCCACTCGAAGACGACGAACTTCTGGAATTGTTTTACAATCTTTACAACCCGCGACTCATTGAAAAGAAAGGTCTCGAAATTATGAAAAAAAACAACTAATACACCATGCCGCAACAATATACTCCATCTTCCGATGATCTTCCGAACATTATTGCTCCCGCCGGGATCGAGGTGAATTCTAATTATTTAAAAATCGGAGATTATTACGCAAAAACATTTTTTATCTTTACGTATCCGCGCTTCATCTCGAGTGGTTGGTTTTCACCAATTCTGAATCTTTCGGAAATGATGGATGTATCGATATTTGTACACCCCATGGATACCGCACTCACGCTTCGCAACCTGACCAAAAAAGTGGCGCAGATAGAGGCGGAAATGAACGAAAAACAAGAGAAGGGAATTGTACGCGATCCCGTTCTTCAAACCGCGCACGAGGACGTTGAATCACTTCGGGATTCCCTACAACAAGCACGAGAGAAACTTTTTCAAGTTGGGGTATATATCACCATATACGGATCGGATATAAAAAAACTCGAACAACTCCAAAATAAGGTGGAATCGATGCTTGAAAGTAAATTGGTATACATAAAACCGGCGCTTTTC
>JAKANR010000060.1 GCA_021823645.1 bacterium | reverse complement strand
GCGGGTATATACGTATGGCGAATTTTTTCCCACAGAGCTTTCCCCGTTCGCGTATAATGAATCACTTGCGTATGAACACTTTCCCTATACAAAAGAAGAGACCGAACAACGCGGATATCCATGGCGGGACCTTCCGAAAAATGAATATGCAATCACTCTCCGCACTGGAGATATTCCGGAAAATATAGCATATGTTTCTGACGAAATTACAAAAGAGGTTTTGGAATGTGGACACAAGCGCGCGTGTCTCGATAACTGTGTAGGGGCATTTCGCATTACTCCGCAGGAATTTTCGATATACAAAAAAATCGGTGTTGCGCTCCCGACGTTGTGTCCGAATTGCAGACACATGGAACGGGTAAAAAGAACAAATCCGTTTTTCCTATGGAAACGAAATTGCGCAAAATGTGGAAAGGATATCGAAACTTCGTACTCGCCCGATCGACCGGAAATAGTGTATTGTGAAGAGTGTTACCAGGCGGAAATTTATTAAACTATGGAAATAAAAAAAACATGCGAGCACTGTAAAAAAGAATTTTCCATTACCGATGGAGAGCTTGGAATGTATGAAAAATTAAGCATAGAACTTCCGCAGCTTTGTTTTTTTTGTAGAGTAAGTTTGCATTTTTCTGTATGGCCATTCGGTAAATTTCGGAAGGCAAAATCAGATCTCTCCGGGGAAAATATGATTACCGTACTTTCCGCACAGCAGAGGTGTCCTATTTATACGCTTCATGAATGGCACAGTGATGTATGGGATGCGATGGAATACGGAAGGGATTACGATTCGACACGCCCGTTTTTTGATCAAATGAAGGAGCTTCAGGAAAAAATACCGCGCCCCCATCAGGGAGCGGGAAATAGCACCGATTGTGATTGGTGTGACGATGTGTGGAATTCGAAGAACTGCTACCTCTCGCGTTCAATGGAAGAATGTGAAGATTTGCATTATGCATATCGCGTGGTTCGGGGAAAAAATTCCATCGATCTCATGTTCTGTTTCGATTCCGACAGTTGTTATGACTGCACCTATTGTTTTAATTCATATAACCTTTTTTATTCGCAAAACTCGCGCGATTGCATGGATTCATATTTTCTCTTCGATTGCAGAAATTGTTCCAATTGTTTTATGTGTCGGAATTTGCGTGGAAAGTCCCACTGCATTCGGAATGTGCAGTATACGAAAGAGGAGTATGCGGAAAAAATGAAATCATTGAATCTCACCTCGTTTCAATCGGTTGAAATTTTTCGAAAGCAATTTCAGGAGATAATAAAACGCGATGTGGTGCATCGGGAAAATTTCAATATTCGGGCAAATAATTCCGAGGGAGAGTATCTTATGGATATGAATAATTCCCATAATTGTTTTGGAATTCAATTTTCCGAGGAGTGTTATAACTGCGTACGCGGATTGACCGCCAAAACAAACATTGATGCGAACGGGTGTTGGTATGCGGAACTCATGGGAAATTCGAGTTCTTGTGTAAATGCATATGCACTCAAATATTCTTCATGGTCTTCTTCACGATTTTCCGAATATCTCGATATTTGCAATGAGTGTGAATATTGTTTCGGGTGTGTCGGATTGAAAAAGAAAAAATATTGTATTCTGAACAGACAATACACAAAAGAGGAATACGAAAAACTTCGGGAGAGAATAATTACCGATATGAAATCGAGGGGGGAATACGGACTTTTCTTCCCGTATTCAATGAGTCCGCACCCGTATAATTTTTCGACAAGTTACACATATTTTCCCGAAAAAACAAAAGAGGAAATTCTTGCGCTCGGCGGATATTGGGAGGATATCGACGAAACGCGTGTCGAGGGAATGCCGACGAGTGAATTACCCGATGATATACGCGATGTTCCCGATTCCATAACCACACAGGCGCTTATTTGTCCTGTAACCGGATGGAGATTCAATATTGCGCAAAAAGAACTCCAGTTTTATAAACAAAAGGGGATTCCGCTTCCTCGAGTACATTTCGATGTACGCACAAAGGAACGGATGAAATATATGACCGTACTTGTCCCGCGGGAACATTCGTGTATATTTTGCAAAAAGAAGATGACCGTCTACTATCCGGAAACATGGGGATATGAGAAAATTGCATGTATCGAATGTTATCAAAAGGAGGTGGCATAGGGTCCATAAAGTTATAATTTTATAAAGTCTTTAAAGTATGAATCAAGAAAATAAAATCTGCCAAAACCGTCATCAAGAATTTGAATTATTCATTATGAGCTACTAGGCATTTTGTTTCTAACGGGGTAAAATCAGAGATATATGGACATAGAGCTCGACAAAGAAGTTGTCTATTTTGCGAAAACCGACTTTAGAAATTCAAAGCGCCTTTTTGGCATAAAACGCGCCGATCGGAGGCAGCACGTTTATGTGGTGGGGAAGACCGGCACCGGAAAGACGACGTTGCTTCACAATATGATGGTGCAGGATATCACAAACGGGGAGGGGGTATGTGTTATTGATCCTCACGGAGAATTTGTGGAGACGCTTCTTCAGAAAGTTCCCAAACATCGCGCGAATGACGTTATTTATTTTAATCCGTCGGATCCCGATTCGTTTATCGGATTCAATGTGCTCGAATTGCCCGATCCGCAGTATAAACATCTTGTCGCGTCGGGGCTTATGGGAATTTTCACGAAGATCTGGTCAAATGTCTGGTCGGCGAGAATGGAATATATTTTGAATAATGCAATTTTGGCGCTTCTCGATACGCCGGGGACGTCGCTTCTCGGGGTGACGCGATTGCTTGTCGACAAGGAATATCGTCAAAAAATTATTTCGAATGTGAAAGATCCGGTGGTAAAGGCGTTTTGGATTCACGAATTTGAAGAATGGCGGGACCAGTTCCGAAATGAGGCAATCGCCCCTATTCAAAACAAAGTGGGACAGTTTCTTTCGACTTCGCTGGTGCGCAATATCGTCGGACAATCGAAAAGCACTATTGATATATTCGATTTAATGAACACGGGAAAAATTTTTCTCGTAAACCTTTCAAAGGGAAGAATCGGGGAAGACAATTCCGCGCTTCTCGGGGGAATGCTCATCACAAAAATGCAATTGGCGGCAATGGAACGTGTGCGTATTCCCGAAGACGAGCGTGTCGACTTCTTTCTCTATGTCGACGAGTTCCAAAATTTCGCGACCGATTCGTTTGCGAACATCCTTTCCGAAGCGCGTAAATATCGTCTGAATCTTACACTCGCACATCAATATATCGGTCAGCTCACAACCGATACATCCACCGTGGTGCGCGATGCGGTATTCGGAAACGTTGGAACGATGATTGCGTTTCGTGTCGGTGCGGGAGATGCGGAATTTTTGGAAAAAGAATTCACTCCCGAGTTCGAAATCCAGGATATGGTAAACCTTCCGAATAGGCGTATTTATTTGAAACTTATGGTTGACGGGGTGACAAGCAGGCCGTTCTCCGCGGGCACACTTCCTCCGCTTGGAATATTGGTGGATTCCGCCTCCGCCACGGATATTATCGAGGCTTCCCGAAAGAAATATGCGCGTCCCCGTGAAATTGTCGAACGGGAAATCAACGAGTGGAGCGGAGTTTCG
>JAKANR010000015.1 GCA_021823645.1 bacterium | reverse complement strand
GGAACGAAGAAAATAAGAATTACGAGAAAAAGCGTTAACTTTTTCATTTTCCACCTCGTTTTTTATTATTAATTGAATTGGGTATCCAATTCTTTACTGGTCGTATTATAGCACACTCCACAAGAAAAAGCAAGTTTTACCACATTTTGTCAAGTCCCTGGGAGTAATTAGTAAAAAGTGACTAGAAACTGGTAATGGGACCACATCCGTCTTTTATACTTTCTACATAATACTCAATACAAAATACTTGTTGTGGTATAATATACTCATGAAAAAGGAACTCAAAAATAAACTTATTTTTATTTCGGGGGTCGTGTTTGCGCTTGCACTGCTTTTTGTCTCGGTGCAAATGATACAAGCGGGATGGACCGCGCCGACCGCGCCATTTCCTGGGGGAACTGTGTATCCGCCGATTGATACTAGCCCAGATAAAATGAATGGAGGAGTCGTAAGTTATGCTCTCCGAGAGGGTAGTATTGAGCTCCAGGGAAAAAAAATAGATGAGAGTACTGGTGCGGTAGTAAATGGCAATGGAAGTGTTTTGAGGGTTCCGGCTGATAGGTGGATTGGTGCAGAGGGAAATTATTTTGTTCCAAAAACTAATTTTGGGAGTAATATGAATTTCTTTTCAGCAGGATCATTCAATGTAAACGCATTTGGTTTAGTTCTTCCGAATAAGGAAACAAACTTGCTTTCTCCACAATCTGGAATGGTTACATATGTACCAAGTTTGAAGAAGGCGCAACTTTATGACGGATCGAATTGGGTGGATATCGGAAGCGGAAGCGGGAGCGGTGATTCGTTTTGGACACAAACTGCGGATGGAATTCAATATGGTGGGGGTAATGTAACAATTGCTCCGTTTACCTCTGGATGGTTTGCTACCGGTGTTCAAGCAGCAGTAAATAAGAATGAAAAGGCTTTTTCATTTCTTGCAAAAATTGTAAATGCGGCAAATAATCCCATCCCTTCTTCACAAAGAATGAGTTGTGATAAAAGCGACACTGCACTTGATTGTCCAAATAGCTATTATGCGAAACTTGCGAGCGACGGAAATGTGAGTGATGGAGATAAAAAATATGATATTTGGAAAAAAACGGAATATATTTGTCCAGCAACAAATCCTTTTGGGAATACCTATTTTAATTATGATCAAAACAAATGTTGTGATGCATGGAGTGGTGAAGAGAATACTAGTCAACCACTTGGATGTATAACAGTGGCACCGACAACAAAAACAATGACGAAAGAATTTATGTTTGAGACAAAACCAGCTGGCATTCAAAAGGGTACACTTTCTGTTGATAATATTAATGCGATCGATATCAATCTTTCAGATCCACAGTGGTCGAAGACTATTGAAGTTGAACATAGCGGAGGAACGCAGACAATGGGAGGTAGTTATATCACTGGGTTTCAGGATTGTCCGACAGGGTATTTTGTTTCTGGTTTTCGATTTGGTCGTAATGGAAGCACTTTGAATTTTGTGTTGAGGTGTTCAAAACTTTAAAGAGTCAAAACCCTCGCTTCGGCGGGGGTTTTGGTAATTGGGTTGTTTAAACCCCATGCATAACATTTTAATATCGTTCGGCTAGATTATGTTATAACAAAAACACTATACTGTCTCAAATGTTATGACGTCCGACGTCGTAACATTTATTGATTGCATGGTGTCAAATGTCCTCGCACATTACCACGTGAAATTGACAAAATGTGGTAAAACCTTGCCCCGTTAGAAATCGCATCCACCTATCAGCAATTTTTCCCATTAGTGATTATTAAGTTAAAACCCAGTTTATATGTATATTTTCTAACAAAAATGGGTGTAAATGAGCTATTTCTCATCGGGGTTGCTTTTTCTTGTGGAGTGTGCTATAATGCAAGCAGTAAAGAATTGGATACCCAATTCAATTAATAATAAAAAACGAGGTGGAAAATGAAAAAGTTAACGCTTTTTCTCGTAATTCTTATTTTCTTCGTTCCGCTCGTTTTGAGTGGACAGATTGACACAATTCATACCGTTGGTGGGTGGAAAGCCACCGGAACCAAAGGAAATGTTTTGAAGGCTGGTGCAAGGGTTGTAACAGACACCGCATATCATGGAAATCACTCAACTTCCTTCTTTGGGACGTTAGATGATGGGGCTTCCATCACATACGAAAAAAAATATTCAACACCACTTCAGAACGTTTCAGAGAGAGATGCTGAAATATACATATTCGCGAAGAAAATGAAGGTAAGCGGATATATGTATATCTTTGTCTCTTTTGGAAATGAAACAGGATATTCAGATCCTTTTGTTGCACTAATCGTGGCTGGTGAGTATCAAGGTTTTTTCTATCCATTTAATTTTGGCACACCAAAAAACCCAAAAGACGCAACAAAGATCAAGTTAGAGTTTGTTTCACATGGAACGAATGAGTTCGAGATATTTCTTGATTATTTCTTTCTCTACGGCACGGTGGCATATCCGAGGCTGGTTGTTGAGGACTTTGAGGACACCACGGTCCCAGTCAGAGATGAGTCAACTCTTCCGAATTCATTCAAGCTCTTCCAGAACTATCCCAATCCGTTCAATCCAAGCACCGTAATCAGTTACCAGTTATCAGTAACCAGTAATGTAAAAATAACTATTTACAATGCACTTGGACAAGAAGTTGCTGTTCTCGTGAACGAAGAAAAAATTCCTGGTGAGTATGAGATTCAATTCAATGGATCAAACCTCTCCAGCGGTACATATTTTTATGTTCTCCGAGCAGGAAACTTCTCGGAAACAAAAAAAATGCTCTTAATCAAATAAAAGAGCCCCGTGAAAACACAAGGCTCTTTTTTGTTGGTGCTAATTTACCGGCAATTCGTGACTAGTAATTTGTAACGACAAATAAAAAGCCCCATGCAAATGTGGTTTTTTTTTGATATAGTTGGATACGTATGCATCTCATAAAAAAGCCGGTTTCGATTGGAGAACTGAAAAGAATCGCCGAAGAACGATTTGGTGACCTGATAAAGGCGGTTATTGATGTGCGACAAGAGATCATGGTGATTGGAGGAGAATTACATGCAGACGAAGAGGTATTTCTCACTGAACACTGCGAATCAAAACGGGAAGATGTGTGGGGTATTAATTTGTATCCCGACATGACCGGGGAAGATTTTGTTGAATTTGATTCGATGATTAACTTGAAACCCGCACTTGGGAACCGCTCACGCAGTGTTGAAGATAAGGACATACAACAAAAGATAAGAAACATTGTCGCAAAGCTTGTGAAAGAATGAAGATTATGTATCACAGCGATTTAGCAAACGGGAGATGGGGGACGTTTACACTCATGGAGCAAATGGGGAATATTGGGAGTGAGGTGGGGCGCGCGGCACGATGGCAAGGAAAAAACGAGAAGTATTTTCACGGGGCGGTGGATCGCGCGCTCGAACTTTTTGACCTCACCCTTCTTGACCCGCGATGGCGGGGACGAACGCGTGAAATTGCCCGTGCACGTGAAGTGTTTTGCGGTGCGATACTTTCGGGCGGGGAGTATCATACAACACTCAAAGACATGGAAAAATACTTTCTTCCATTTGCAACTGCCGCAAGAAAATGAACGGTAGTTTCATTATTCAGTGACCAGACAAGGGAGAATCTGCTATAATAAAATCAAATGTCCATAAAGAAGATTTTTCTTTTTTCCTTTCTCGCGCTCACGCTCGGCGGAGCGATTTTCGGCGCGTGGAATATTTTCGCGCAGAATACTCCGATCGGAGTTTTGCACGGAATCGGATGGAGCGCGCATAACGACAGGGGAATCGGATGGGTGGTGCTGAATTCGGATGATGCAATAGGATTAGGTGGAGAGAAATTCAAAGTCTTTGTCGGCGCCGATAATAAACTGGACGGACGCGGGTGGGCGTCAATCAAAGATCCGAAGACGGGAAAAGATTCGTACGGGTGGCTTGTGTTTGGAGGAAAAGATTCCGCGGGGAAAGATTATTTGGATAATTGTCCAGAGACACCATGTAAGGCAATGGTAAACCCGAGTAATGGAACAATAAGCGGATGGGCAAAATTTATTTGTGTTGCCGGCGGATGTCCCGTCGGTTCTTCAGTGGGTTCATGGGACGGGTGGGTAAGTTTGAGAAATACGGATAATAATGCGTTATACGGATTGTGTCTCGGAAGTGTTGGGACAAAAAAATATGTTATTGATGATCCGAGCGGAGGACAAAAAACACTTATCACGGGAGAATCGTGTTCGTGGGACGGATCCAACACCGAAGTGAACGGACTTGCGTGGGGCGGACCGAATATCGGCGGATGGATTATGTTTGGATTTGCTTCATCTCCGTCAACTGCGGGAATTAATCCCTCGGGACCGTATACACTTTTCCCGCGCGAGAAGAGAGATGTTTCGGTCGCCAATAACGCATCATGGTTGGTGAATGATATTTCGGGCGGAAATGCGAGTATCGGAACAATCGCACCCGTAAACACACTCGCAAACGCGATTGCCGTCTATCAGGCGTCGAACGCGGGGGGACCATACACGATAAAAGCGAGCACCACACTCGGTGTGGCGACGACGACCGCGACGGTGAAATTCCCGTATACGATTACCTGCGATCCCGTGGGCACCTCGACAATGTCGGTGCAGTGGAGATGGTCAAAATCTCCCGTTGATACGGGACACGACGGAGGTTATCTCGCATACGCTCCGCAAAAAATTTCAATCACAAGAAACGGGGGAAATACCAGTGTGCTGAACAGGCAGGTGGTGTTGTCGGAAATTCCCGGAAGTCTTTTGGATACGGGATTGTCTTCGAGCACTATTTATACATACGCGCTGAAAGTGGATTATTCGAATCCGGCATATTCAACAAGTACAAAAGTGGAAAATTGCGCTTTCGTGTCGTCACCCACCACCACTGATACACCGAGTAAACTCAGAGCGTTTGCGACGGACGCCTCGACTATTTTCGTAAACTGGAAAGACAATACGACAACCACAAAGCCGTACAAATTTACCGTACAGCGAATCAAACTCACTCCCGCATCGAGCACTCAAATCAAAGTGACCGCGACCGACGATTCATCCGTCACGGTGTTTTGGAAAAACAATACCACCTCAACCCCATATTATAACTGGGTGGAGCGGAGCACGAGCACATCGAATCGATTCCTCGATAATCCGTTTCCGAATACGGCGGGAAACGATAAGGCGATGGTGAGAGTGGAATATCCGGGCAATACGATTCCTTCGGGATCGAAAGATTATTCTTTTTACGACAGCGGACTTCAGGATGCGACCACATATTATTATCGTGTGCGTGCGTGTTCCACATATAGAGATGCACCACTCAACGAGGCATACGACAACAAGAGAATATTGGGAGAGGTGGACAGACCGAATCCCGTGTGCGGAACATATGCGCCCGATCCGAATTCCGCAATGATCGGATATGGAGGAGGAACTCCGTCGGTCGCGACCACCACACTTCCGAAAACTCCGACAAAAGCAACATCGACGGCATCATTCAACAAATCGTCCGGCGTGCACAGCATTACATTGCGTTGGGATGATAACTCAAAGCGCGAAACCGGATATCAGATTTTGAGGGACGGGGTGCTTATCGACGAGCGTGTCTATAATACAAATGCGACGGGAACGCTCTCTCACATCGACAGTCCGACATCGAATAATAAAAATACATCATCACTGGATGCGGGAACGAATTATTCGTACGAAATTCGCGCATACTATGTTATTCCGGCGGAAAACGGAGGGGATGGAACCGCACGTGTCTATTCGGATCCTGCATCAACGGACACAACGACGTATTATCGTGTGACTGTGCAGATTGCGGGAGACGGAGGCGGTACCATAACTGGTCCCGGCGATTTGAATAATTGCTCGAGTTCGTGCGTCGATTGGTTCAACGGAGCGACGATAAAAGAAATCGGTCTTTCCGCATCGAGCGACGGGCAAAGCGAGTTTACCGGATGGGGAGGAGTTTCCTGTAAAGAAGGAAACACAAGTGCATCATGTACATTCACGAATAACGGAAACTATGAAGTGTACGCGAATTTCAGAAGAAATGTGTTTGATCTTACGGCAAGCGTAACCGGTCTCGGAAAAATTATCGGGTCGGGAATCAATTGTGGGACTACGTGTAGCACCTCAATCGGAGAGGGAGCGTTGGTTTCACTTTCTGCGGTACCGAATTCAACGACCACCGAACTCAAATCATGGGGAGGAAAGTGCTCCGGAACAAATTTATCGTGTACATTTTCAATGCCTTCGGGAAACGCGAATGTTTCGGCGGTGTTTGGTTTGAAAAGCACGAGCACGGTGAATATACAGAAAGGATCATTCTTTGCCGATTTATGGAGTAACGCGAAATATATGTGGAAAGGATTATTTGCCGATCACAGTGAAGAGAGAGTGTCCGCACTTTCCGCGAGCCTTTCGAATATTGTGAAAGGAGTGAAGGACGGATGGAAAAACATTACCGCACTCTTTTCGGAGATGATGAGGCAAGCCGAATTTGCGGCGGAACAGGCGGCGCGAAACAGCGCGGAAATCGCGGAGGGACAGGGAACGGGAAATCCGCTTGATATGTATTTCAAAACGGTTGCAACGACGACCGCCCCCGTGTATATCGATAAAAATCTCGAAGCCGACACCGTCTATTTGTATCGCGTGCGCGCATTTTATGAAGACGGATCGAACAGAGTGACCGAATGGAGTAATTCGGGAGCGACAAAAACAATGAGAAACACGGGTGGAGCGGGAATATCGAATCGAGGGGTGTGTACGCGAAACAGTTATTGCGATTTTTCGGTAAAAGCGTACAACTCGTCAAGCGATCAAAATGAAAAAGTGAAAACGGAAAACACGGAACAGCAGTGCACGCAAAATATCGACTGTAAGGACGTGGGAAGATATGGGCAATCGTTCCAGGAGAGATAAATGGATTAGTTTTTAAAGTCAAAAGTCCATAAAGTTTTTAAAGTCTATAAAGTGAGAGAAGGGAATGGAATAATTACTAATTACTAATTACTAAAAAAAGAGAAAGACAGATAATTATTAAATTACCAATGACTAAAATCCTCCCGCCGTCGGGGGGAGTTTTGTTTTCCAGCATCTTTGTCGGTTTTTTCGAGAATACATTGGATAAAATTACATTCCACAATAAGCATGACTGTTATGCTATAGCATAACAGTCATGCTTATAATGTTAAATTTCATAAGTATTTGTAAAAAAGAGAATATCTTTTGAAGTATCTCCATTGATTTTTCGATATGAAATCAGATCATATACCGTATTTCGTCAAAATATGCACTGTTATGATTAATCATAACAGTGCATATTCATTGGATTTACAATCGGAAATCCACTCGCAAGAATATATGGGTTATGTTATACAAAAGCGTGCTATGCATTGCGCTTTTGTGTCGATGTCATAGAATAAAAAAAACACTCCCATGCCCCCCTCATTCGAAGACATAGACTCAAAAGTAGAGAAAGCACAAGGAGACAAAGCACGCTTCTTGAAATCAAAGGAAGGACTTCTCCCTCACTTTGAGTTTCCCACGGGAGAGACAAAAGAAGAGAAGCAATTTTCCAAAGAAACCCTCCTTGCGGATATGTATGAAGAGAAAATCGACCAGATGAAGGAGGCAATGCAAAGCCCTATTCTTCTTGAGAATGTATACAGAGAATTTCAGAGCGATGCCACAAAACGTTTGTATGACCCTAGGACACTTGATGTTCTCTCTGCACTGAAGACCACAAACACTTTTTCTTGTTTCTCTCCCGAACGGCAAAATGAAATCAATTCATATCTTGAAAATCCTATCCTTTTCGAAAGCATGTCCCGATATATGCGGGACAGAGCCATAGAGGGTTCAGAGAAAGAAGGAGAAAATACAAAGAGTGCCTCTTTAGTATTTAAAGCCTTCTCCGCACTTATTACCACACACTTGTTTTCCCGTTTTTCCCCTAAACAACAAAACAAAATTATGACATATCTCGAAAACCCCATTGTTCTCGAGAATACATATCTATATTTACAACACAACGCCATGCGAGGTGCCTTAGAAGAAGGAGAAAGTATAGATCATGCCTTTTTTGCGTTTCTTTACCTCTCCGTACTCATCTCTACGCGTGCTTTTTCCCACCTCTCTCTTGACCAACAAAATGAAATTAATTCATATCTCGAAAACCCAGTCCTTATTGAGAATACATTTAGACATACACGGAATAACATTGCACAGGGTTCAAAAAAAGAGGGAGAAAGAACAAGTGAGGCCTTTTGGGCATTCGATGCATTCTCTTCTCTCATCATCGTGAAAGATTATCTTCGCGAGAAAGGAAAAAAGATCGACGACGAGAACTTCGCCAAAGAAGCACTGAACCCAACCGAGAAGATTCCTCCGAGACCGGAAGGGGTCTTAGGGAAATGACAAATTACCAATTTCCAATGACTAATGACGGAGAAAGGGGAATCGGGAAATGACCAAATTACCAATTTCCAATGACTAATGACGGAGAAAGGGGAATCGGGAAATGACCAAATTACCAATTTCCAATGACTAATGAGAGAATAACTAGTAACAAGTAACTGGTAACAAGGAAGAGAAAAATAGCCAATAAAAGAAGGCTTGAGTCTATAAAGTCCGTAAAGTTCATAAAGTTTGTAAAGTCGACAGAACGGAATGTCCATAAAGTTTTTAAGGTGGGAGGGGAAAATAATTACTAAATCCGCTATCGGCATAAATCCCCGCCTACAGCCTACCCGCCATGCCTACCGGCAGGCAGGCGGTAGGCAGTGGGGCGGGCGGGAGCCGTATCCGCATATATCCGCGTCTTAAGTTTTTGCGAACACAAGTCCGAGAATGCGTTTTGCTCCGCATCGCTTCAATATTTTTGTCGCCTCGCCCATGGTCGCTCCGGTTGTGTGGACGTCATCGATGAGAATGATGTTTTTCCCGTTGATATATTCCGGGTGCGATACGGAAAAACATTCCGCGATATTTTTTCTCCGCTCCTCAGTGGTTTTGCATTCGGTTTGCGAGGGAGTGTATTTTTTTCTCGCAAGGATATCTTTTCGTATTTCGGGGAACGGGAGATTCGATGAAACGAATATTTTTTTCAATTCGTGTGCGAGAACGGATGACTGGTTATATCCGCGCATTCGTTCCTTTCTTTTATGGAGGGGGATGGGAATTAAAATATAGTTCGAAAAATCAAGCGCGTTTACGGGGAGCATTCGCCGTATATATTCAAAGAGAATTCGCGCCATAAACGGCGCCGTGCGTCGCGTTCCGTTGTATTTCAACGAATGGACAAGGTCTCTTATTTGTTTCTGTTCGAATGATGTTGCGGCGCCGAGAAGGTATCGCGCATCGGTATGACAGGTTTTTTCTCCGGGAGGAATCCGTGCGCCACACAAGGGGCAAAAGAAGGAGGAATTGAGAATTATTTTTCCGGTGCACGGAGCGCAACAGACAAGCTCCGGATTGTCGATCCGTGTTTCGCACGAAACGCATCGGGGAGGAAAGAGCACGGAAAAGAATGAAATAAAAAGTTGATGCATGGCGGTACGCTTTTATTATAATTCTTTTCACATTTTTTCCTTGCCTGTGCTAAAATAAAGGCATGAAACTGGGTTTTTCGGGTTTCTTCCGGGATATACAAAATTTTTTCAAAGGGGGTACGGTATTGGGAACCGATATCGGTACCGCATCGATAAAAATAACCGAGCTCTCCAAGCGGGGCGATTCTTTTGCGCTTTCCAATTATGGTATTTTGGAAACAAAAAAATATCTCGACTATCCGACGCAGGCGATACAGACGAGCTCGCTTCGAATCGTGGAAGGAGAAGCGACGCGTCTTTTGAAAACCCTTTTATCCGAAATGAAAACAAAATCCCATCTTGCGATTACCTCTATCCCGCTCTTTACGACGTTTGTGACGGTATTTGAAATGCCAAAATTTTCCAAGGAAGAAACCCATAAAGTGGTCATGTTTCAGGCACAACAATATATTCCGATGCCATTGGAACAGGTGTCGGTTGAGTGGTCGGTTATCGAAGAGTTCGATACCGAGCAGGGACAAAAATATCAGCGAGTGCTTCTCATCGGCATTCCGAACGACGTGATTGAAAAGTACAAAAAGATTCATAAAGATGCGGGACTTCGGCTTGTCTCCATGGAAGTCGATGTTTTCGCGATTCTTCGCGCACTCGGCAGTTTTTTGACGGACGTCCCGACACTTATTGTCGATATCGGGGCACAATCGACGAATATCATGGTTGTGGAGGGGAAGGTGATACGGCAAGCAAGTCAGACGGATTACAGTGGAATTTACCTTACTCAAGCCATTTCGAAGAGCCTTGATGTGAGCATGATTCGGGCGGAGGAATTGAAGCGGAGAAAGGGGCTTTCGGGAACCGGGGTTGATTCGGAGTTATCAACATTACTTCTTCCGTTTTTGGATGTTATAATACAAGAAGTAAGGCACGCCAAAGATGTGTACGAGCGTCGGTATACAAAAAAGATAGAAAAATTGATGCTCATCGGGGGTGGCGCGAACCTTATCGGTATTGAAAAATATTTTTCGAGTCAGATAGGACTTACTATCGCGCACCAGTCGCTCCTTATGGGAATTCAGTATCCGGAAACACTTCGTCCGGTCGAGAAAAATCTCGACAACGAATTGGCGGTGAGCTTCGGTCTCGGAAAACGTTATTTTCTATAACACCCTATGCCACAAAACGCACCTCAAAATTTTCAAAACAGTTTTACCGAAGAATCGTCGTATTCTCCGGTCGCGCTCGGGTTGCCGTGGCGCGTGTTGTTGTTCGCAATTATTCTTTTCGCATTCTCCGTATTTATTTTACTCGGATTGAAATTCGGATACAGCGCGTACATAAACAATAAAGACGTAAGTCTCGATAAAAAAATCGACGACCTTGCCGCTTCCGTAACCCAAGATCAGCAAAAATCACTCATCTCCTTTTATTCACAGTTGAATAACTTGAAGGAAGTGTTGGGGAAACATACCTTCAGTGTTCGCGTATTTGATTTACTCGAAAAATACACAATCCCAAGCATATATTTCAACGATGCGAAAATCACCGTCGATATCAATAAGGTGCAGTTGTCGGGATTCGCGCGGAGCACGGAAGATCTGGTGGAACAGTTGGCGGTATTTGATCGCGCACCCGAGTTTTCGGGTTCGGTGTTGCAACAAATGAATTTTGTTCCGCAGGGAGTCGCCTTCACCATTATTCTTTCCCCGAAAATCGACGCGCTTTCAAAATTGTAATATCCATTCCATGAATCCCGTTAATAATAGCCTTTTTACGGGAAAAATAAAAAAAATTATGTTTGATTATCAAAAAATAAAACAAAAAGGGACAATGTACACACAAAAGGCGTACGGAAACGCACACGTTTCCTATTATTAACGGGATGAAAAATTCCACAAAAAGAATCTTAAGTATCGGATTTGCGGCAATATTTTTTATTGCGACACTCGCCGTGTACGGGAATTTTATTCGTCCCGAGATGAATGCGATTCAGGAACGCCGATCGAAGGTTGATGCAAAACAAACTTTATTCGAGACACAACAGGTGGCGGTGAGCCAAGTGGAACAGGTAATCTCGACATTCCAGAATGCGAATAAATTCAAAGAAACCGTCTCGCTTGCGATTCCCGAAAATCCGAATGTGACGGACGCATTGAATCAATTACAGGCTATCGCACGAAGTAATCAGGTGAATTTTGTGAAGTTTTCAGTGAAACAAAATCCTCCACTCGCATCAAAGGGATTGTTGGTACAGAGTTTGAGCGTGCTTACACTTGATCTCGGGGTGCGGGGAACGTATCAGGGGGTGAAGGGATTTTTGAGATCGGTGGAGACGAATGTGCGCGTAGCGAATACAAAGACGGTTATGTTCGCGCCAGCAAAGGAAGCGGGACAAGGGTCGGAGGAATTATATGAGTTAAACTTGAGCGTCGATATTTTTTATCAATAAACACTATGGCTATTATCGTTGAAGAAGAAAAAAAATCGGTGAATTGGTTCATGGTGGTGATTGTTCTTGTCGTCGTTGTCGTGGTGTTCTCCGGTGCGTACTTTTTGTTTTTTCAAAGACCCGACGTGATTGAAGTGGTGACGCCGGGAAAACTCGATCAGATAAACAAACTTTCGAAAATTTCATTCAAACCCGAAGAGGTGGTCAATTCACCTTCATTCAAATCACTCCGCCAGTATGGATCAAGCACCTCTCCGACGCAGACGCCGGGAAGAGAAAATCCGTTTAAGCCATTCTAAGCGGAGGAGAATGTGCACATCTCTCTTCTTGTATGAGCGCTTCGGAAAAGTGATATTTTTTATTGTACTATGACCGATCAAGAACTATTTAAAGAGTTAGTAAACAAAAAAGTTATTTCTCAGGATATTTCCGATCAGATTTTGAAAGAATCGTCGCTTTCGGGTTCATTGGCTGAAGAATTACTCTATGAACGCCGTGTTGCCGACGAAGTTGCGGTCGCAAAAATCAAAAGCGCATTATTCGGCGCGCCGTATAAAAAAATCGATCCCGCTTCGATTTCCGACGAATTATTGCAGGTTATTCCGAAAGATACGTCACAAAACTACAGAATCATCCCGGTGGAAAAACGGGATGGAATGTTGGTGGTGGGAATGCTTCACCCCGACGATGTGCGCGCTCAAGAAGCGTTGCGTTTCATCGCAAAACGCGAGCGGGTGAGTTTAGGGGTATATGTGGTGACCCCGACCGATCTTTCTCTCGTGTGGCGACGATATGTTCCGTATAGCGATGAAATACAGGCGGCCGTGAAAGAAATGAATCTCAGAAAAGATACTGCGGAGGAAAATCGTCTCGTGATGCTTGAGGAAGGTGCGCGATCATCGGAAGACGCTCCAATCATCAAGGTGGTTGCCGCAACACTTCGCCATGCAATCGAGAGCGGAGCATCCGATATTCACGTTGAACCGCAACGAAAATATCTTCGCATCAGATTTCGGCTCGACGGGGAATTGAAAGAGGTTGCAACACTTCCGTCGGTGTTAAGCCAGCCGGTGATTTCCCGCATCAAAGTTCTTTCGAATTTAAAATTGGACGAAACACGCGTTCCGCAAGACGGAAGATTTCGAACGATGATTGGGGGACGCGAGATTGATTTTCGTGTTGCGACATTTCCGACTCCCGCAGGAGAAAAAGTTGCGCTTCGCGTGCTCGATTCCGTGACGGGACTCAAGGGGTTAAAGGAAATCGGATTAAACGATTACAACCGAGCGATTCTCGAACGTGCGGTGAATGCGCCGTTCGGAATGATATTAATTTCCGGTCCGACCGGTTCCGGAAAAAGCACGACACTCTACGCAATCATGCAGACCGTGAATGAAGAGGGGGTGAATGTGGTGACCCTTGAAGATCCGGTTGAATATTTTATGAACGGTATCAATCAATCGCAGGTGAAACCGGAAATCGGGTATACATTCGCTTCCGGATTGCGTCAGATTCTCCGGCAGGATCCCGATGTGATTATGGTGGGAGAAATTCGCGACGCCGAAACCGCGGGACTTGCGGTGAATGCGGCGCTCACCGGTCATCGTATGCTTTCGACGATTCACACGAATAATTCCGTTGGTGTGATTCCGCGTCTCATTGATTTGGGAGTTCCCCAATTTCTTCTTCCCTCCGCATTGAATGTGATGCTCGCCCAGCGATTGGTGGGACGTCTGTGCACGGAATGTAAAAAACCGATAGAGATATTGAACGAGATGAAATCGGAAGTGCAGAGTGAAATAGAAAAACTGCCGGAAAAATTGAAAGCCGAGGTGAAGCAGAAATACGGATCAAAACCGGTGGAATTTTTTCACGCCGAACCGAATCCCGACTGCACGATATGTAAAGGGAAGGGTGTTTCGGGACGTGTTGCGATTTTCGAAATATTTGAGATGACCAAACAGCTTGGACAAATTGTTGCGGAAGGATTCACCGAGGCAAAACTTTGGGAGGAAGCTAAGAGACAGGGGATGCTGACGCTCCGCCAGGACGGTATTCTGAAGGCGCTCGACGGTCTTGTCGGAATCGAGGATATTTTGCGGGAGACATCGGAAGATTAATCGTCTATAATAAAAGAAATAATCCACCCTATATGAATTATCAAGAGAAATTAAACGAGTTATTGCTTTTGACGGCAAAGCAAAATGCATCCGACCTGCATATTGCCGTGGGACGCAGGCCGACCATTCGCGTCGACAGTGTGCTCATTCCCCTCGCAAAAGAAACCGTACTGACCAAAGAGGATGCGGAGGGACTTGTGTTGTCGCTTTTGAATGATGAACAAAAAAAATCTTTTGCGGAAAAGAAACAGGTTGATTTTTCGTACAATTTCGAAGATAAAGCCCGCTTTCGGGTAAATGTGTTTTTTCAGAGAGGATTTATGGCGGCGGCGCTTCGCTTAATTCCCTCGCAGATTCGTACGATAGAGGAATTGATGTTGCCTCCGATTCTTCACGATTTTACGCGTTTGAATCAGGGATTTATTCTTATCGTGGGTCCCGCGGGACACGGAAAATCGACGACGCTTGCGGCAATGCTCGATGAGGTGAATCATACGCGCAACGATCATATCATTACTATTGAAGATCCGATTGAATATTTATTTTCACAGGATCGATCGATTATTTCACAAAGAGAGGTGGGGCAGGATACCATTTCGTTTCAGGACGGACTTCGTTCGATTCTCCGGCAGGATCCCGATGTGATTATGATCGGGGAAATCCGAGATCCCGATACAATGGCGACATCGATGACATCGGCGGAAACCGGGCACTTGGTGTTTTCGACACTGCATACAAATTCGGCATCGCAGACCATCGATCGTATTATCGACAGTTTTCCTCCGAATCAGCAGGGACAGATTATTTCACAACTTGCGTCAACGCTCGTCGCGATTATTTCCCAGCGTCTTGTACCGCGCGTGGGAGGGGGACGTGTTCCCGCGACGGAAATCATGTTGGTAAATCCGGCGATCAGAAATCTTATCCGCGAGAAAAAAATCTATCAGATAGATCTCGTGATTGAAACAAGTGTGCAGGAGGGAATGATGTCGCTGAATCGCTCGCTCGTCAATCTCATTAAGAAGAAGGAAATTTCGATAGAACAGGCGGAGAGTTATTCGTTGAATCCCTCAGAACTCAGAATTCTTCTTGAGCGGTCATAGAAACGACAAATCCCGTTAGAGACCGCGATCGCGTATATGTAATATCAATTTTCAAATTATGAATATTGTCGAAAATATAAAATATGAATACAAATTGCGTCTTTTGATCGCGATCTGTCTCTAACGGGATGAAATTCAATTATAAAGCACGAACAAAAGAGGGAGAGCTTCAAGTGGGGAATATTGAGGCGACCAATCGCGATACCGCGCTCAATATTCTTTTAAGTCACGGGCTTTTTATCTTGAATCTCGAAGAGTTGCGGGGAGACGAGTGGTACGACCGCATTCTCGGATTTTTGAAGCGTGTCAAAACAGCCGACGTGATGGTATTTACGCGCCAATTCGCCACACTTCTCGCTTCGCAGGTTTCACTTTCCGACAGCTTGACGAATCTTTATAAACAAACGACAAGTCCGTTGCTCAAAGAAACGATTTACGATGTCGGGAACGATATTAACGCGGGGTTTTCACTTTCACAGGCACTCGAGAAACACCCGGGAATTTTCTCGGAGTTTTATGTGAATATGGTAAAGTCCGCCGAGGTAACGGGACGGTTGGGGGAAGTATTGGATTTTTTGGCGGATTATCTTGAAAATCAGGCGGTTTTGAAATCAAAGGTGAAAAATGCGCTCTTTTATCCCGCATTTGTTATCGGACTTTTCTTTGTGGTTATTCTCGTGATGGTAACGTTCGTGATTCCGCAGATTATGCCGATTTTTGAGGAATCGAAAATTCCTCTTCCCTTTTACACCCAAATGCTTGTCGGCTTCGGAACATTTGTGACCCAGTGGTGGTGGGCGACACTCATCATGTTGGGAGTTTTTGTATTTGTACTCATTGATTATTTTCAGAGCAAGGAGGGAAAAATCGTATTGGACGAATTGAGTTTGCGATTGCCGATAATCGGAAAATTATTTCAAAAATTGTATATCGCCCGCTTTGCGGAATCAACACGCATTCTTATCAAGGGCGGGCTCACTATTCCGCAGGCAATCGAAATTTCTTCGCGCACCATCGGAAACGTGGTATATCAGAATATTTTGCAGAATGCTTCCGAAGAAATACGAAAAGGAAAACTGCTTTCGAAAATTCTCGAAGAAATCGAAGAATTTCCCCCGCTCGTCTCGCAACTCGTGAGTATTGGTGAATCGACGGGGCGTCTCGAGGATCTTTTGAAAAAAGTGAACGATTTTTATACGCGCGAAATCAACGACATGGTGGATAATTTAGTGACATTGATTCAACCGGCGCTTATGGTGTTGATTGGGGGCGGGGTGGCGCTTCTTTTTGCGTCAATTCTCATGCCGCTCT
>JAKANR010000014.1 GCA_021823645.1 bacterium | reverse complement strand
ATCATGGATTCTTTATTTTGCCATTGTTTTCTTCTCCTCTTTATACTTAATACCTAATACTTTTTGACCTTACCAACTCATGCTCACCACTCTTACAAAACACCTCCGATCGTAGGTATTATGTAAGACCAGAAAATTTTCATCTTTTCTCCCTTTTTTCTATTTATCTACCCGTCCGTAGTTTTAGCGTAGGCGGATTAATCGTTAGCAGTTATGAGTTAATAGTCGTCCCTCTCCCATACTTAATACCCTCTTTTCCATCAGTAATTATTTCTCGTTTCGGGACGAGGGGGAATCTTCTCGGTTGGATTCAGTGCTTCATTCGCGAATGTTTCATCGTCGATCTTTTTTCCTTTCTCGTGGAGATAATCTTTTACGATTGTGAGGGAGGAGAGGGTCTCGAATGCCCAAGAGGCATTGATTGTATCTTCTCCTTCTTCTTTGGAACCTTGTGTGGCATGGTCCTGTAAAAATTTGTATGTATTCTCAAGGAGGGTTTGGTTTTTGAGATATGAGTTGATTTTATTTTGTCTTTCGGGTGAGAGAAGAGAGAGGGTGTGAGTGGTAATAAGTGCGGAGAGAGTGTCAAATGCCCAAGAGGCGTTTGCGCTTTTTTTCTCTTCCTCGGAACTTCGCATTACATTGTACTCTAAATCTTCATATGTATTCTCAAGTAATACAGGACTCTGCATCATCTCTTTTGCTTTCTCGATTCTCTCATCCATGATGTCGGCAATGAGGGTTTCTTTGGAGAATTGCTTCTCTTCTTGTGTCTCTCCCGTGGGAAACTCAAAGTGAGGGAGAAGTCCTTCCTTTGATTTCAAGAAGCGTGCTTTGTCTCCTTGTGCTTTCTCTACTTTTGAGTCTATGTCTTCGAATGAGGGGGGCATGAGAGTGTTTTTTTTATTCTATGACATCGACACAAAAGCGCAACATTGTGGTGCACGTATGTATAACATAACTCATACATTCTTGTGAGTGGATTTCTGATTGTAAATCCAAAAAGAATGCACTGTTATGATTAATCATAACAGTGCATATTTTGACGGGGCACAACATAATCTGGTTTCATATCGAAAAATCAATGGAGATACTTCAAAAGATATTCTCTTTTTTACAAATACTTATGAGATTTAACCTTATAAGCATGACCGCTATGCTATAGCATAGCGGTCACTGTTTTTGTGAAATATAATTTTATCTGATTTATTCTTGAAAAAAACCGACAAAGATGTTGGAAAACAAAACTCCCCCCGACGGCGGGAGGATTTTAGTGATCAGTAATTTAATAATTATCTGTATTTCTTTTTTAGTAATTACCTGCCGGTAGGCATGGGTTATTTTGTAATTAGTAATTGTCCTATTTTCCCCTCTCCATACTGAATACCTAATACTTGATACTGAATACTTCCCGCTTCATTGGTAATTATTTCTCTCCTCTTTCACTCTATAAACTTTATTGACTTAAAGCATGTTTTCTCGATGTATGTATAATTCCGCCTGACGCGCCACTTTTCCCGCAACGCGAAGTGCCTGCACCGGATATTGTCCCGAAGCGGTTTCATCGGAGAGCATAATCGCATCGGTTCCGTCGAAAATCGCGTTTGCGATATCGGACACTTCCGCGCGCGTCGGATGCGGATGATTAATCATCGAGGTAAGTATCTGTGTTGCGGTAATGGTCGGCGTATTATGCCAAATGGAATGGCGAATAATGTTTTTTTGAATAAACGGCAATTTTTCGACGGGCACCTCGATTCCCAAATCGCCTCGCGCTACCATGATTCCATCCGACGCCTGAATGATTGCATCGATATTTTTCAGCGCCAATGCGGTTTCGATTTTCGCGATAATTTTCGCTTTTGTGCCGATGAGCCTTCGCGCTTTTTTGATATCCTCCGCCGACTGCACAAATGAAATCGCAATATAATCGACGCCCCGCGACAATCCGAATTTCAAATCACGTATGTCTTTTTTTGTAAGACCGGAAATACTGAGTTTCGTATCGGGCACATTCACGGCTTTTCGCGAATAGAGAACCCCTCCGCGTATTACCTCTGCGGTAATACGCGTTCCCTTCACGGAGCGAGTCATAAGTTCCATTTCTCCGTTTACGAGATAAATGGGATGTCCCTTCTTTACATCGCGATGAAGACGCGGACTGTCGACGAAAATCGTTCCCTCCTCTTTTTTTGTCGAAAATACGACAATATCTCCGACATTCATGCGCCTGCCCTCCGTCGGCAGTTCTCCGACACGAATGCGCGGACCCTGAAGATCCTGGAGAATTTCCGTGCGCTTTCCGGTTTTCCGTTCTATCGATTTCAGGTGTTTGCGCACCGAATCGTATTGTTCGTATGTGCAATGTGAAAAGTTAAGTCGTGCGATATGCAGACCCACTTCGACAAGTTTTTCGAGTATCTCTTTCGATTCCGAACGCGGTCCGATTGTTGCGATAAGTTTTGTGCGCATAAAAATAAATTCATAGCGTAGTATACAATGAATTCCGTTTTTATCAAATAAAAAACCTTATGAAACAATCCCGATTCTCTTCACAAAATATTTGAACGGGATAAGGAGAATTGACCACGGCAACACCGAGAGCACGATGGGAATCAATATGTGTGGCTCTTTAAAAAATTGATCCGCGAGATATACGGCAAGCGTAAAATTCAAATACGTGAGGCACACGGTAATCGTCACCCGATCTTTTTTGTTTCTCCAAAACACCAAAAAATATCCAAACACATGAAATGCAATAAACAGGATAAATAACCCGATAAGATAAATGAATGACGTTCCCCCTTGAATACTCGAAAGTATTGCGTCCGCCTGCTTTGCGACAATTCCGACAATCAGAAGTCCCAATAATATCATCGAAACCGGGCGTGAATTTTTTGTGATTACCCGTACCTTCTCCTCCCAGAAATATTTTACGATATGTGCGAGGATAAACGGAATAAAAATAACCTTCGCGAGCGAAAGAAACATGGTCAAAAAACCGACACTCACTTCCGTTCCCGCGAGCACTCCGATGATGAGGGGCACCGTAATGGGCGCGAGCAGTGATGTGGAAACGGTAAAGACGAGCGCCAAACTTTGTGTTCCTCCGCTTATTTCGGAAAGAAACGGTGAAGTCATTCCCGAGGGCATTGCGGCAAGAATCATGAACGGAAGCGCAAGAGACGGATAGATAAACTCGGTCGCGAAATAAACGATAACCGGTAATATGAGGAGCATAAAGACATTCACGGAAAACAGCATCTTTTTATCGGAAAGATATCTGAGCGATTCCTTCAGATTGATTTTCAAAGCACTCAGAAAAAATATTATGGCAAGAAACAGCGTACTGTAGGGGGCAAGAAAAACAACGCGCGAATGAAACCCCACGCCAATCGCGAGTGACGCAATAAGCACAAACACATATGATTGGGAAAGAAGAACGATTCGGTTCCACATATAAAAATTATACACGCTTACAAAATAAAAACCCAGAAATAATCTGGGTATCGTGTTATACGCGTTCAAGAGTATAAAGAAACATCGAACCGTGTAATGGGGATTGGATTGAGTTTTTCCCCATCACCCGAACGATAATGGAATCCGTCGTCACTCCTCTGTTTGAAATCGACAATTTCTCCCCGACGGAAAAAATCGATTTCGATCGAATATCGACCGTCCCGTTTTTTTTCAACCTATTGAACGTGCTCTCCGGTGTTGAAAGAACTCTTGCCACATTTTTCTCATATTATATGAATTGCTGAATAAATTAAAACACGCAAAGAAATAACGGTCAATACACAGAAAAGAAGAAATCGGTATAATGAATGAATATGGAAA
Organism: bacterium; assembly: GCA_021823645.1. Classification (GTDB taxonomy): domain Bacteria; phylum Patescibacteriota; class Minisyncoccia; order UBA6257; family GWB1-50-10; genus JAKANR01. Next base: position 12,863 of record JAKANR010000014.1, on the reverse strand, counting down.
AAGTTCCGCACCATGTTGCAATTATTCCCGACGGAAACCGGCGATGGGCGCGCGCGAAGGGATTGTTCCCCTATGAGGGCCACCGCGAAGGGGCGAAACGGGTTCATGAAATTGCCGAACATGGATTCGAGCGGGGGGTGAAATATATAACCGTGTGGGGCGCATCCGCCGACAACCTTAAAAAACGATCAAAAACCGAGGTCGGGTTCCTCGTGAAATTGTTCGAAAAGGAGTTGTATGAAATTTTGAATTCGAAAACACTTCGAAAGAATGAAATCCGCATGCGAGTGGTGGGCAAAGGAACTGAAATCGCAAGAAGCAAAATTCTTTCGAAACTTGTCGATGACGCGGAAAATGAAACAAAACATTTCAAAAAAGGAAATCTCACTATATTGTTCGGATATGACGGAAAAGAAGAAATGATTGAGGCGTTCGAAAAAGGAAAGAAAAGAGGAGGCGCAAAATACGATTACGAATCGGTTAAGGAGCTTCTATGGACGAAAGATCTTCCTCCTGTTGATCTCGTCATTCGCACCGGAGGAGAACCGCATTGGTCGTCGGGATTCATGATGTGGCATACGACCGACAGCCAATTTTATTTCACCGAAACATTTTGGCCCGCTTTCGGGGAAAAAGAATTTGAAAAGGCACTCCATGATTTTGCCCGGCGCGGACATAGGCTCGGCGCGTAAAAATAAACAAAATCCTAAAATACCCTTGTGGGGAGGAGGGTGAGATACTGGTTCACTACAAGAAGTGCGCCAATCACCATAAGCATCATCGCGCCGTTTACGATAACAGGGGGATGTTGAATTTTTATTTTCACGAATAAATTCAACACGAATCCAAGTGCAATAACGGTGAGAAGAATAAGAAAAAGATATGTATTCATCCCGCGGGGGGTTGAAAATATTTTCTGGAAGATCGAGGAATACCTCGGCGTTTCGACGGTCGGCGAATTCGAAACCGCCACTCCCGCAACACTCGGTGAATTCGAGAGAGCGGATGTCTCCCCTCGCAAAACCGGAATTGAAACGGTTTTTTCACCGTTTACGGTTGTCGATGGAGTTGCAAAAAACTGAACCACAAAAAGCGCCTCTCTGCCCTTATACATTCCCCGCGCGGTGCCGATTCCGATTTCGGTATAATGCGCATCGAGCATATTCGCCCGATGACTCGTTGAATTCATCCACGCGTCCACCACGTCTTTTGAATCGAAAAAATTGATGGCGAGATTTTCTCCCGCATACGCGAATTGATATCCGGTTTTTTTGATCCACTCCCACGGAGCGTTTCCGTCCGGCGATTCGTGCGAAAAGTATCCCCGCTTCACCATATCTTCGGCTTTCATGGTCGCGGCCTCCACAAGTAATTTATTTGTGGTAAGCGCCGCTTCCTTGTTATCGCTTCGCTCCTTATTGGTAAGATCAACCACGACGGACGGGAGAATACTCGCGAAATAATTCGTTTTCGGAAATACAAAAAGAATTTGCACGAGGAAAATAATTTCCAAAAACAGCACTACCGAAAGTATTCGCACCATTGACTGGGCGCGCAGTACATACGGTCGATGGTCGTTTTCTTCGTTCGGAATAAAATATTTTTTGAACCAGCGAATCATATTTTTATTATAGCATCTTGATTATAACACATACAATAAACAAAGTCAAAAGCCGCCAATATGTGGCGGCTCTTTCGTTAAATATAGTTTCTCACGATACTGATGGATCCGATTTTCTCTCTGCTCGGACATTCCATTCTCACCCTTCCTCCGATGGGAAGTGTCATACTTGCGACATCGTGACCGAAGTCGACATCGTGCATAATGGGAAAATCAAACCCCTTTGTTGCGTGAAGGATCACCTCTTCCTGTGTCGGGGATATCCCGAATTTTATTTTTTTTCTGTTCTTCCCGTCGTATTCGTCGTCGAAATCCTGAACATTGGTGATTTTTCCAATCACAAGACCTTGGATTTTTTTGAACATTCCGGAAGCTCTGAGTCGCCAGAAATAATTGTCGAGTCCCTCGATTGTTTCGTCGACTTCCTCTAAAAAAAGAATTTTTCCTTCGCACTTCGGAAGATATTGCGTTCCCAAGAGACTGGTAAAAACATTGAAGTTTCCTCCGATAAGAACCCCGGTGGCTCTTCCCGGTTTCAGCACTCTCCATTCGGTGAACGGAAACAATTTCCCGGTTGTTCCCTTCATGAGAACATTCTTCAGATTTTTAATCGTATACCGTCCACTTCGCGTATCTCCACGATCGAGCCATTCGATCATTGGGCCGTGAAACGTGATAAGTTTCGTTTTCGCATAGATGGCGTTCAAGAGTACGGTGATATCGGAATATCCGACAAACACCTTCGGATTTTTTTTGACAATATTCCAGTCGATAAACGGCAAAAGTTGAATCGAAATATATCCGCCGGTCGTGCAAAAAATTCCTTTGATTTCCTTATCGGCAAACATGGTGTGAAAATCAAGAAGACGTTCATCCAAACTTCCCGCCTGATGCGGGCTCAATGCTTTCGAAACGCTTTGTGAAAGCACCGGAACAAATCCCATCGAACGAAGCACGTTCATACCTCGAAGAAGTCTTCTTCTTGATGAGAGAGGACTTGAGGGAGAAATGATTCCTACTTTGTCTCCCGATTTCAGTCGCGCGGGTTTTACGAGTTCACTCACTACACACCTCCGTTTTAAATTTAAAAGTTAAAATACTGACTACAGAATAAATTCTTCTATCCCTACCGTCAACCCCGTTAATGATAGTCTTTATATAAAACAAGGAAAAAGAATTGCACATCATAAAACCGACAAAAAAGAGTCATGGGGCAAGTCAGTGAGAAAAAGACGTACGAAAACATCATAATTTTTAATTATGATGTTTTCTATCATTACACGGGGTCAACCCCGTAGTGATCCACCTCAGGCGGACTGCTCTTTTGACTTTATGAACTTTGTGGATTCTTCACTCTGTCGACTTTACAAACTTTATGAACTTTACGGACTTTATAGACTCAAGCCTTCTTTTATCGGCTATTTTTCTCTTCCTTGTTACCAGTTACTTGTTACTAGTTATTCTCTTATTGGTCATTGGTTATTAGTAATTTCGTAATTGTCTTCTTCCCCTCTCCATACTTAATACCTAATACTTGATACTGAATACTTTCTGCATCATCGGTAATTTTGTTGCTCGGCCTAGTCGAGATATTTGTCGAGAATCGATATGGACCCAATTCTTCCGGGGGCGGGACAATTGATACTCGCGCGAGCTCCGATGGGAAGTGTGAGACTCGGCACATCATGACCGAAATCAACGCCATAGATAATGGGGAAGTTAAACCCTTCAGTGGCGCGGAGAATGACATCTTCGAGTGTCGGCGGTTTTTCGAGTGTCGCCCATTTATCGTTATCGTCGTCCTCAATCGACTGCACATCGGTCACTTTTCCGATTATCATCCCTTCGATTTTTTTGAATACTTTCGAAATTCTGAGACGCCACAAATAGTTGTCCAATCCTTCAATTGTTTCATCCACCTCTTCCCAGAACAATATCTTCCCGTCCCATTTCGGTTCGTATGGAGTGCCGAGCAATGCCGTAAGCACATTCAAATTTCCTCCCACAAGATGTCCTTCCGCTTTTCCCGGCTTCAATGTTTTCCATTCGGTGAACGGAACGAGTTTTTTCGAATCCCCTTTCATAACCGCTTCTTTCAGATTTCTCACAATATATTGTCCCCCTTTTGTTTCGTTTGTAAGTCCTTCAATCATCGGACCGTGAAACGTAATAAGTCCGGATTTTTCGTACATCGGATTCAACAATGTGGTGATATCGGAATATCCGACGAATACCTTCGGATTTTTTCTAATAATATCCCAATCGATATCCTGCAAAAGTTGAATCGAGGCATATCCACCGCTTGTGCAGAAAATTCCCTTTACTTCGTCGTCGGCAAACATGGTGTGAAAATCCGAAAGTCGCGCCTCGCGGGTACCCGCCTGATAACTTGCGTGCACCTCAAGCGCCCGGGGAGCGAGTTTTGGCTTAAACCCCAATGACTCCAAAATCTTCATTCCGCGGGAGAGATTCCGCTTGGAAATGACGGGACTTGAGGGAGAAATGATGCCTACCACGTCTCCAGACTTCAATTTTGGGGGCTTTATGATATCCATGTCGTAAGTGGCTTTCATTCTATATTGGGAAACGAGTTAGTCAACCCGGTAGTGAAAACCCTATGTTTTATTGGGGAAAAATACATAGAACACCGCCTGAACGGATTTGATTCAAAAAAAATACTTTCTCCCTCCATTCATTCAATAGGGTTTCTACTACTGGGTCAAATTTGACAAAAATATAAAAATATTACAAAAAATAATATGGTATAATCCAAAGACGATATGCAAAAGAAAAAAATCTCGATTTTGGTTCCCGTATACAACGAAAAAGATACGATAGTCGAAATAATTGAAAGAATTAACTCAGTCACCCTCCCTCAGTGGGAGAAAGAAATTATTGTTATCGACGATGAATCGACCGACGGAACACGGGAAATACTCAAAAAAATAGAGGGGGAATACGACATCACCGCACTGTATGGAGAAAAAAACCTCGGAAAAGGGAGCGCATTGAAACATGGACTTTCGTTTGCGAACGGCGACTGGATTCTTATTCAGGATGCCGATCTCGAATATAGCCCCAATAACTATATGGCGCTTCTTGCCCCGATTGAAAAAGGTGAGGCGGAAGTGGTGTTTGGATCGCGATTCCTCGGGAAAAACGGAAAAAACAGTCTTCTCTACACAATCGGAAATTATGTCGCCACATTTATGTTCAACCGGATATATCGTACCCACCTCACTGATCTCGCAACATGTTATAAGGTGTTCCCGAGCAGAATAATCCATAATCTCCTTCCCCTAGACGACAACGACTTTGTATTCGATGTGATACGCCTCACCGAAGAAATCGTAAAAGAAAAGATTCCCATAAAAGAAGTGCCGATTTCCTATACGCCACGCTGGTACGCAAAAGGAAAAAAACTCACGTTTTCGCACGGCATAAAAATCATAAAAACCCTTCTCCGTAAACTTACTTATGGAATCTATTAAATCCGGACGCATCGCATACGTCGCCCTCATTGCGGTCGCACTCGCGCTCATAAGTTTTGTCGTTCGTCCAAACGCGGAATTCAACGAAGATTTGGGAAGACATATAAAACTCGGTGAGATTATTTCCGAGACACGGGCGGTACCGGACACAAATCTTTTTACCTACACAAATCAGGATTTTCCGTTCGTGAATCACCATTGGCTTTCCGAAGTGATATATTTCTCCCTCTATGCGCGGTTCGGCGCGGAAGGACTTGAAATACTCGCCATACTCCTTTTGTTTTCGGCATTCTTCATTGTCTCGTTTCTCGCGATAAAAAAGTCATCACTGCTCCCCGCCCTCGTAAGTATCCTCTTTTTTATTCCACTGATCGGAGATCGCATCAAAGTACGTCCCGAAACATTCGGATATTTTCTCTTTGCGCTCCTCATCGCTCTTCTTTTTTTCAAAAAAACAAAATGGGCATTGTGGACAATTCCCCTTCTTGTACTTCTGTGGGTGAATCTTCATATCACGTTTGCCTTTGCCGGCATTCTGATTTCCACATTTCTCTTCAGGGAATACATGACACGAAAAGAAGAAAAAAAATCGGCGAAGAAACTTTTTCTTTTCGCCGGATTTTGCATAATCGCGCTTTTTGTGAACCCAAACGGATGGAAAGGCGCCCTCGCACCGCTTTCCATATTCGAAAACTACGGATACCGAATTGTCGAAAATCAAAACCTCTTTTTTCTTATTCCCCGTCTTTTCAATTGGATACATATTTATGATCTCGTCGCGGTAGGAATATTTTTCGTTTTCTTTCTGTGGTGGTATATCGATTCGAGAAAACACAATACAACGGACTGGAATATTTTCTCGCTTGGACTCGTCACACTCATCTCCGGAATGGGCGGAATCGCAATGGTGAAAAATATCCCCTTCTTCGTCCTTTCGGGAATTCCCACCCTCGCACTCATCCTCCGGGATATCCGCGTCGGTGAAAAAATAAAAAAAATATTCACCGAGGAAAATAAAACGTTTTTCGCCTTCCTGTGCATGATAATGCTCCTTTGGTTCCCCTTCTTGTTTTTGAAAGCGGGAAAAATACGGATGAAAACCTACGAATCGGGAAAGCCAGCGGTTGATTTTTTCATACGGGAAAACATACCGGGAAACATTTTCAATAATTTCGATATCGGCGGGTATCTCGATTATCGGCTCTATCCGACATACAAAACGTTTATCGATAATCGTCCTGAAGCGTTTCCGAAGGAATTTTTCGACGAATATATTTCGATTCAGGAAAACAAAGAAGTGCGGGAAATAATGTTTAAGAAATACAATATTCAATCAATCATATTCTCTCATGGAGATTTGACCCCGTGGGCGCAAGAATTTTTGGGACAGATGATTCGGGATAAAAATTGGAAGGCGGTGTATTTTGACGATTATGCCGTAATTTTCACAAAAAAAGAATTTCCCTTGAAGGAAATTCAGATACTCTCCACTCCCATATAAAAATCCCGTATTAGGGTTTCCGGCGGTTAAGTCAAGTGGGTTTCCGCATCGTGCGTTCGGGAAGATATAGCGTTTGCGATCTTCCGTCAAATCAAGATATATAGGAATCCCTTTGAAAAATTATTTGATCCGAAACCTAAATTACGGGACTTCTTTATTATACCACGAAGCCCCCCGCGTCGAGAGGCTTCTGTGCATAAGTGATATGTGGAAAATACGCTATTCCAACACCCCGTCAAAATTCACGTCGTAGAGTACCGCTTCGTTGAATAAATTATACCGGATTATTTCTTTTTCGGTGAACCATAATGCAATCTCCCGTTGCGCTTCCTGTGGCTCATCCGAACAATGAATGAGATTTCTCACCGCGCGGTTGTCTCCGACCGCAAGATCATACGAGTCAACCGTAAGGTCTCCGCGAATGGTACCCACATCCGAAGTGAGTGGCTCCGTTCCCCCGGTAATTTTTTTTACGATTCCCACTGCTTGATTTCCCTCAATCACCATCCCAACAACGGGACCCGACGTCATGAATTTCACGAGTGCCCGCACAATATCTTTTCCGTACTCGACTGCAGGCTTTTCGATGGGCGATCCGAGTGCCTCCAAATTTTTTATCGTATTTTGCCCCTTCTTTTCGAACCACGCGTCGTCTTTGTTGTAATGCGCCCAGCACTGTTCTTCGGTCGGGATGAACATTTTAAACGCGACAAATTTGAGTCCGGTACGCTCGAGACGCTGAATAATTTCTCCGACAAGCCCGCGCTGTATCCCGTCCGGTTTTATAATGACAAGTGTTCGTTCTTTTTTTTGCATATATTTTATTTTTCTCTGACTTTTATATGTAATTCTTTCAACTGATCATCCGTCACATCCGATGGTGCATCCATCATTACATCGCGTCCGTCTCCTGTTTTCGGGAACGCGATAACCTCGCGAATGTTCGGCTCGTTTTCCAAAATCGCCATCACCCGATCAAGCCCCGATGCGATTCCTCCGTGCGGAGGAACCCCATACTGAAATGCGTCGAGCATGTGTCCGAATTTTGCGATAACATCTTCCGTTTTATTTCCCATCGCTTCAAACACCGCCTGAAGTAATGCGGAATCATGAATACGGATTGATCCTCCCGCAATCTCAAAACCGTTCAATGCCAAATCGTATTGCTCGGCGACAATCGCACCCGCATTGTCTTTGAATTTCTTTTTGAAATCTTCCGCATTCGCCACATTCGGCTTGGTGAACGGATGGTGTGTTGCGTCCCACCGCTTTTCGGATTCCTTCCATTCAAACGCGGGAAAATCGACAACAAACACAAACGCAAGTTCATTCGGATCGTTTTTGTCTTTTCTCAAATCGGGTTTATCCGAATTGTATTTTTCCATCGCTTCTTTGTAGGTGAGTCGCGGAAACGGAGTTTGTGTAATGTGTTTCTCCGGATACAACACCTTAACAAGATTTATGAAGAGTGATTCGATAAGTGAAAGAATTTCTTCCTGTGTCGGAAAACTCAACTCGACATCAAGTTGTGTAAATTCGGGCTGACGATCACCCCGTGTATCCTCATCGCGGAAACATCGGGCGATTTGATAATACCGTTCGATTCCCGCAACCATAAGTAACTGTTTATATTGCTGTGGCGACTGGGGAAGCGCATAAAATTTTCCGCCATGCACTCTGCTTGGCACGAGATAATCGCGCGCACCCTCCGGTGTCGACTTGCTGATAATCGGAGTTTCCACTTCCGTGAAATCCTGTGCCGAGAGAAATTCGCGGATGAACTGATTCACTTTTGAGCGCATGCGTAAATTTTTCTGAAGCCGTGGACGTCTCAAATCGAGGTATCGGTATTTTAACCGAACATCCTCACCAATCTCCCGTCCGTCGTTTTGAAGGTCAAATGGCGGTGTTTTTGCCTGTGTAATCACCTCGAGACCGGTCGCCGCGATTTCATGATGTCCACTCTGCATCTTCTCGTTCACCATCCCTTCGGGGCGCTTTCCCACAGTCCCCGTGACCCGAATCACCCATTCCGAACGGAGCGTGTCGGCAATTCCGCGAAGTTCCTTGTTATTCGGAAGAAATACCACTTGGGCGATTCCCGTCCGGTCGCGAAGATCGATAAAAATAAGTTTTCCGTGATCGCGCCACACATCCACCCATCCCAAGAGTTCTATCTCCTTCCCCTCATACTGTGCAATGTCTTTTGTGAGTATTCTCATCCCGTTAGAAGTAGGTTGCGATTATACGATCCAACCTATTAAATTTGTTTTGACGACTTGTGTTTTCATATACTTAATAACTCCCCCTAGAGACGCGACCGCGACTTCTTATGGGACTCATCCCGTTAATAATAAAAGAAAAATCGAAAGGAGTAAATAATAAAAAAATGGGAGATCTTTCGATCTCCCCTCCTAATGTAACCGATAATCACGACGCAGGCGGTTTTCTGCTTATGCGCTGATGGTTCTCCCGAGGCGGGTGGTATTATCGACTCCACCGATGCTGACGCGCCGGCTTCATGGTCTCCCACCAATGCTTCACCCTCACTCTTGCCGGTTACACGGAAACGATCGGGATCGGACCGATATCCGCGGGAAATATGAAAAATTGCGGACAACCACTTCCGTTTCCAGAGTGAATATTCGGAAAAATAATAAATGCAATATGTCGAACAACTGTTTTGAAATTATCATGGAATCGCAATCAGTGTCAATTTTTCGCGACTCGCATACCCATACACTTATACCGTCAAATTCCCCAATCTCTTATTCTAATGTTCTTAAGAATTTGAGAATGTTTTCTCCGAGTGAAGTAATTTCATGACGAACCGAGCTTCCATCGGAATATTTGGAAATCAACCCAGATTGTACCAATCGATGGGTATGTACCGAGATGGTTTTAAAATTACATTTCAATTTCTCCGATATATCAAAAACCGAAAGATCGGGCTTTTCTTTCAAGAGATATAAAATTTCAATTCGCCGATGATTACCCGCTCCTTTTGTTATCCTTTCCAATTTATAAAATTTTGATCTTCCCTCCCCTCCCTTCATATCTTTCATTATATCACCCTTCTCTCCCTTATTCTAATGTTCTTAAGAACATTAGAATAAGGGAGTAACAAAATAGAGAACTGAAAAAGCAATTCCTATTTCACCAATAATCCGCCGGCGTAGAAAAATTTGTACACTTCCTTTTTATTTCTGAAAATCCGCTCCGACCCCGCCATTTCTTCCACGGATCCTTTAAAGTCGGGAGTACACACATATTTATAATTCCGCCTCGTCCACTTCACAGCCCTCCATGTCCGCGCGGTTTTCCATTTTTCTAAAAGTGCGGTCCTTAATATCAAATCAACTTCCTTCTCGGCCATCTTTTTAAAATTGCCGTAATACGACATACTCCACACCGCTTTACTTTTAAAATAAATCGCCTCAATCCCCGCAAATATTCCGTTTCCCCCATAATACACATCGCGATAAAGCCATTCCCCTTCTTTGTATTCCAACTGTTTGGAATCTTTCAAAAGCGGTTTCACCTTTCCTCCGTTTCCCGCATATGTCTTCGTCCGCGCCCGAAGGAGAAAATTAACAAGTTTTTTCTTATTCATATGTTTATTTTTTATATCCCCCTCACGCTCCCATTATTTATATAACTACGGAAATACTCTCCTAAAACACTTCTTTTAGAATTTTTATTCCCGCGGGCGGTATAAACTATTTTAATTTTTTCCGGATATGTTCGGTAACCGTTCCGAATGAAGCGAGAAAAATAAAGAAACAAATTATCCATCCAACAACCGGAATGAATGAGACTAGTCCGAATACTATGACTGCGAGAATGGCAATCCACCAATTAAGTTCAGTGTTCTCTTTTTTGAAAACATAATTCATGAGAAGTCGTGCGAAAAGAAGTGGTGCGATAATCGATGAAATAATAATGAGTAATACGTAAAAAAGTAGTGCAAGAATGCCGATGGGTACCCCGATGATGGTTACGAAACTGATGATAATCGCAACCGGCACCACGATAAGTACAATGAATCCTCTTCCCGCTTCTTTCCAAAAATGAGAGCTTGATTCGGCAATAATCGAGGTGGTATGTGATGTGAAAAAATATAACGCAATAAGTGCGGCGGTTAAAATCATAAGCGACTTTATAAGCCATGCGATGCCGATAAATCCAAATACAAGTTTAACACTGTCCGATTTTTCTGGTGCTTCGGTTTTATGAAAATTCACCGTTCCCTTTATGACCGCATCTTTTTCCGGAGTCATCTCCTTCGGAGCATAATACTCAAAATTCCCGTCAATCAATGTTTTCGGACCGAGCGTAATTTCCTCCGCATGCACCGAAACATTCCCGTGAACAATTCCATTTATATGCACTTTATTTCCGCTTATGGTAAGATTTTTCTCCGCGGTGCCGTCATAATTTACCACTCCTCCCCCGATCGTCGTATCTCCCGCAACAACGGAACCTGAAGTGATGTTCACTGTGCCTCCTCCCGCAAGAAGTTCGCCCCCGATGGTATTCGATAGAATAACCGTGCCTCCCGCAACTCGGACATCACCGGACACGGTCCCCGCCAAACTAAGCGTTCCTCCCACCGACATGAGATCACCGCCTATCGGACCAGAAATAATAATTGTGCCTCCCGCACCGAAAAAGTCTCCCTTAATCTCCCCCGCAACATTCATATCGGATCCCGCAACGTAAAGATTATCATTGACCGAAACGCCTGGATTCAATTGGTAATTCTGATTTGCCTCAAATGTCCCTGCAAACGCCGAAAGGGGCAACACGACAAACGCAACCGCGCACACAAAGAAAAATAGTCTGTTTTTCATAATAAAATCTATATCACTATTATAGCACTCTCCCCTCATCGCCACGAGAATCCTCTGCCGAAGTGACCCCATTTCGCGGTTTCCGCATATATGGGACGACGCAATCTCAAAAACTTCGCAATACCACGCGGAGAAAGATCATATCCCCGAATCTCCTCTTCTTTTCCGTCGATACAGACATGCGCCATGAGCGGTTCCGGTTTTCCCAATGCATATGCAATTTTCGTTTTTACTTCCCGCGCGTTCCGCATCTTCAGATAATCCACCGCAATTCTGCGCGCAATATACGCTCCCGAACGATCCACTTTCGTCGAATCTTTTCCGGAAAAACTTCCTCCGCCGATCGCCACTTCTGGTCCGTAGTTATCAATCACCAATTTTCTCCCCGAAAGTCCGGAATCCGCATCAAATCCTCCCATGGTCCATTCCCCGCCGGGATTCACAAAATATTCCTCCGCGGAAATAATTTTCCGCACTAATTTTTCCAATTCTGAATTTTTTGTATTCTGAAAACTCGCGACCACCGCAAGAATTTTTGTTCCCGATATTGTCACCTGTGTTTTTCCGTCATACGGAAATTTTTTGTATATCGCCATACACAGATTTCTCGCAAGTTCATATTCCAGTGGCAAAAGATTCGACGTATCGGCACACGCATATCCCGTCATGATTCCCTGATCGCCCGCCCCACCAATGTCGACCCCCCGTGCGATAAACGGACTCTGTTTCGCGATATTCACGATTATTTTGTATCCCTTCCCCACAACCCGCTCCACAATTTCCTTATGATTTATATTTGCGCGCGACGTCACTTCTCCGTTAATCGTGATAAGTCCGTGCCCACCCATCACTTCGACTGCCACACGCATCTCTTTGTCTTTTGTAAGATACGCATCGAGAATCGAATCCGCAATAATATCGCACATTTTGTCCGGATGCTTCGGCGACACATACTCGCATGTTTTCACTGTTTGTTTCATATATTTGTTTTCTGTTTGTTTTTTTTGTTTTCCCCCCTGAAACTATTCGCCTATTCGAACGCCTGTCCGCCGTAGGTGGAAACTAGAGAATGGTTTCGGATGTCATAAAAAATCTCTTTCCCAAGGAAAGAGTGTTCGACCTTTATCTTTCCCCTTATGTGGGGCTGAAGTTGGCACTTTGTCCTTTTCGGGATAAGTTGCCGGTGGGTCATGGGGTCAGTTCCCTCGCCACACTCTTGATACCAACTATTCGGTTGTACCGACATCATATCATAATTCTTTGTATCTCGACCAGCATTTATCCTTCACACATGGGGGAAATGAAACTCCACGGGCTTACGCCCGTGGTTTCTTTTTGAATACAAGCTTCGCTTGCCCACAATCTTCTCGTTCTTGCATTTTGATATAGCGTGCAAT
>JAKANR010000013.1 GCA_021823645.1 bacterium | reverse complement strand
TTTGCCGTATTTTTCGCTCCATTTTCCTTTTCCGCAGAAGCGCAGGAAACAAGCGGAGGAACGCTTCGTAATCTCATTAACGACAAAAGTGAGCAATTGCGGGTGCTTCAGGAACAGCGAAAAGAGCTCGAGAAAAATTTGGAGAACGTTTCAAAATCGAATACAAAGCTTTCGAACGAGATACGAACGATGGACAACACCATCGGGCAACTTGGACTTCTCGTAAAATCGAACAATCTCGCGATAGAAAAACTCGAATTGGAAATCACTTCGCTGACCGGGGATATCGGAAATATAGGGAAAAATATCGAGAATAAAAAGGAAACGATAGGAAAATTGTTTTCCGAACTACAGCAAAAAGACAGGGAAAATTTCCTCGTCATTTTTTTGAGAAATAAAAGTCTGGCGGAAAGTGTGGCGGAAACACGCACCATCACGACATTGAACAACAATCTTTACGAAAATCTGAACCAATTGAAAAATCTTCAGGTTGATCTCACGGAAAAAATAAAAGAGGGGGAGAACAAAAAACAACAAAAAGCGGTTGAAAAAGTAAACTTTCAGAACAGACAGGTGATTTTGGCGGATCAAAAAAAGGAGAAACAGGTGGTACTCTCACAAACAAAAAACCAGGAGCGAATATACGAAAAGCAGATAGAGGAACTGCAAAAACTGCAGGACGAAATTTCTCTCGAGATAGAAAAAATAGAAACGGAAATGAGGAAAAACATTGATCCGAATCTTCTCCCTCTTCCCCGTCCCGGCGTGCTTTTATGGCCAGTGCCGGAAGGAAGACTTACTCAAGGATACGGAGCGACCGCATTCGCGGCAAAGACATACAAGAGTAAATATCACAACGGACTCGATATCGGCCGTTTTCTCGGTGCGGAAGTGGTGGCAAGTGAAAAGGGAACGGTAATCAATGTCGGAGATCAGGATAAATTTTGCAGGAAGGCGGCATACGGAAAGTTTATTGTGATAAAACATGAGAACGGGCTTACCACTCTTTACGGTCATCTTTCGCGCCAAATCGTTTCGATCGGAGACAAGGTGGAAAGAGGAGAAATAATCGGATATATGGGAAAAACAGGGTGGGCAACCGGTCCTCACCTTCATTTCACCGTTTTTTCTTCACAAACACTCACTCCCGCACATCCCGGTTTCCCGGAGGGAACACAAGCCTCTCGGGTATGCGGACCCATGCCGGTCGGAGGAGATATAAATCCCACCCTCTACGTTTCAAATCCATAATGAATGATATGAATGAAAAATCGTCATGGAATCACAATATAATTTCGAATAACGCATCGTTTCTTCAGTCGTGGGAGTGGGGCGAATTGCAAAAACATCTGGGAAGGGATGTTTTTCGTTTTCCCTCGAATTCGTTTATGTATACAGCAATCAGATATCCGCTTCCGTTGCATCAATCCTATCTGTATATTCCCCACGGCCCCGTCGGCGAATGGAATGAAAAGAATGTGGAAACTTTTTTGAAGGAAATAAAAGAAACGGCAAAATCAAAAAAATCGTTTTTTATTCGCATCGATCCGCACGAAAAACACAGTGATGATTTTGCCCGTTTATTATCGAGTGCCGGATTTAAAAAGACGACGTCTGTACAACCCGAGGAAACACTTCTGCTTGATCTTTCACGTTCCGAAGAGACTTTATTGAGAGAGATGGAACATGATACGAGATATTCGATTCGCACAGCGGAAAAAAGGGGGGTGCGAGTGATTCGAATAAATATGTATGAAGAGAAGAAAAAATATTTTGAAATATTTTGGTCACTGTTCGAAAAAACAAACACGCGACACGGATTGCGCGCATATCCAAAAAGATATTACGAGGAAATATTCTCTCTGGAAGGGGAGTGCCGATCCGAGATATTTTGCGCCCTCCTCGACGAAAAAGTCATTGCAATGGCGGTGATTATTTCTTTTGGGGATGTTGCCACGTATCTTTATGCGGCATCGGAACGCGGATATGGACGGTATAATGCACCCACTTTTTTGCTTTGGGAAATTATTCGCACGGCAAAAAAAGAAAACAAAAAATATTTTGATTTCTGGGGAATAAGCGATACGAAAAAAGAATGGATCGGGGTAACCGCATTCAAAAAAAGTTTCGGCGGAATCCCGGTGTATTTCGGCGGAACATGGGATTACGCACTCAACACGCCGAAATATATTCTCTATAATGTCTTGAAAAGGATGATATAAAAATAAAATGAACAGAATAAAAAAAATCATAAAAAAATTCGTTCCGCATTTTCTTTTCGATTGGTATCATTTTGCACTTGCATATCTCGGATCGTTTTTATACGGGTTTCCGTCAAAAAAAATGATCATTATCGGAGTGCTGGGAACGCGCGGAAAAACCACGAGCGCAAATCTCCTGTGGTCGTGTTTTACCGCCGCGGGATACAAAACGGGACTCACCGGGACGGCAAATATTCGCATCGGAAACGAGGAGCGCATGAATCCGTATCACATGACCATGCCGGGGCGATTTACGTTGCAAAAACTTTTGAAAGAAATGTACGATTCGGGATGTCGTTATGTCATTGTCGAAACTCCGTCGGAAGGCGTTGAGCAATCGAGACACAAGGGAATCGCATATGATGCGGCGCTTATCACGACGTTGTATCCGGAATATCTTGCCGTACACCATTGGAGTTTTGAACGGTGCAAGGATATGGATGAAAAAGTTTTCGAAACTCTCCATACACAGCCTTCAAAATTTTTTGGCGGAAAACGTGTTCCGAAGGTCATTGTGGTGAATGCGGAAATCGAGGAAAAGGAACGTTTTTTGAAACATACGGCGGACATAAAACTTACGTATGCGACGCAAGGAACGGCCGACATTCTTCCGGAGAAGATAAACACATCTCCTTCGGGCGTTTCATTTTCGATTTCGGGAGTGCAGTATACACTCGGTATTCTCGGAAGTTTTAATGTCGGTAATGCACTTGCCGCAATTGCGGTTGCATCGGCATATGGGGTATCGAACGAATCGATACAAAAGGGGTTGCAAAACATTCATCTCGTTCCCGGACGCATGGAAAAAATCGACGGAGGGCAGAATTTTTCCGTTTTTGTCGACTATGCGCATGATGCGGTAAGTATTGAAGCGGCACTCAAGTCGGTAAAAAATCTGAAACCGAATAAAGACGGGAAAATTATCGTTCTTCTCGGCGGACAAGGGGGAGGACGAGACAAGAAAAAAAGACCGGTGATGGGAAAAATCGCCGCGGAAAAAGCAAACTTTGTTGTTGTGACGAACGAAGACCCCTACGAAGACGACCCGAAAGAAATTATGGAAGAAGTTGCGCGAGGATGTGAAAATGCGGGCGCTCTACGCGGAAAAAATCTTTTTGTGGTAGACGATAGACGCGAAGGAATACACAAAGCACTTTCACTCGCCGAGCACGGAGATGTCGTACTTATCGCCGGAAAGGGCGCCGAACAAAGTATGGAAATAAAAGGCGGTCAGATTCCATGGGATGATCGCGCGGTGGCGAAAGAAGAACTCCTGAAACTGAAATCGGTATAAATTTCTGTTATAATGAATATATGAAAAAAATCCTCCTATTTTCGTTTATGGCGGTTTTAATGCTTCCCATGGGTGTCTTTGCGCAAGCCTCGGAGATTCCCCAGAACACCGGGTCATCGTTGTCCATAGATCTTCCGAAACCGATCGGTGATTTCGTCGATTCGTTGAATAAGATAAAATTTGACAAAACAACGACAGAATTGCCTGATAGTCTTCAGGGAGGGGAGAAACTTATCGGACAAAGGATAATCAGCGAATCACAAATCGGGGAATGGTGGAATAAAATAAATTCTTGGCTCATGCAAAATATCGGAATAAGTTTTTCGGAAATATTAAGGACTGTCGGAAATTTTGTTGTGTGGGGGTTTGAACTGGTCATAAAACTTCTAAAAGCCGGATTATCTTATTTGCCTGTATAATCCCTACATATAACTGTCGCAAAAGGTATATTGTGCGACAGGTGTAATAGAGAAAAAGACCGGCGTGAGAGTGCTCCTCTGCCGGTCTTTTGTATTACGTTTTGTATCTTTCGGTTTTTCGTTGATTATTTAATCACCTCTATATGAACAGATTTTTCCAGTTTAATGATCTTTTTATCAACCATCAATCGCCTTCCGGATTCAGAATATGTCACGAGTGTTCCGTGTGGCAGTGATTCAAACATTTTCCAGTCTAATATGGGAATATCTTCCAACAGAATTGGGGTGTTCCCCAATCTCATTTTTTTAATAATCTCTCCACTTTCATTAATAATATTTTCATATCCCTCTCCCCATCGTATTGAGAATTTTTGTGGTTTGGTATTTTTAACTTTTTTTAAAATCCCCGTGTAAATTATGCTATATTGTGTCAGTTTCTTCCCGTTTTTCATTTCTCTCTCCTTTTAAGTTGTGAATTTCTGCTTATAATATAGGTAATGCGAGACAGGAATACAAGTACGCGACCATTCGAAAATATAACCCCAAAGAGGGTTTATTTTATCGGTATTGGGGGCATCGGCATGAGCGCACTTGCCCGTTGGTTCAGGTCCCAAAAATGGTCGGTTTTCGGCTCTGATGTGATTTCGGGTGAAATTGTCCAGGGACTCAAAAAGGACGGCATAAGGGTCAAAATAGGTCAAAAAACGGGCATTTTAGGGTCGAAAACGGGTCTTTTTGTCTATAATCAGGCAATACCGCCCGAAAACCCTGAATTAATATCCGCAAAGGAATCCGGCGTTCCCGTCATATCGTACGCCGAAGCGATTGGTATACTCACCCACCATTACAAGACACTTACCGTTTCGGGTGCACACGGAAAAAGCACCACCACCTCGCTTCTTTCGCTCGCGCTCATAAACGGAAAATGTGATCCGACAATAATTGTGGGAACGAAATTAAAAGAATTTGGGGATAAAAACTTCCGAAACGGAAAAAGCGATCTCCTTGTGCTTGAGGCGGATGAATTTCACGGCTCATTTTTAAACTACTCCCCCGCCATTGCAATTATCACAAACATCGATCATGAACATCTTGATTGGTACAAGAACTTTTCCAATCTGAAAAAAGCATTTCTCTCGTTTGTAAAAAACATACACGCCGGCGGAATTCTCATAGTGAACAGGGACGATGCTCATCTTTATTCCTTAAAACATAAAATCGACGAAATCGTCAAGAAAAAAAACATTTCGGTTCGGTGGTATTCGTTACGGGATACGGAAACAAAAAAAATACGAAGTGCGATGAGTCATATTCCGGGAGATCACATGATTTCCAATGCGCTCGCCGCATACTATGTGGCACGAGCAACGGGAATGAGGGAGAAAAATATATTGGATGCGTTCAGAAAATATCGGGGGGTGTGGCGACGGATGGAATATAAGGGACAACTTAAAATTCGAAATTCGAAATTTAAAACCGTTGTCTATGATGATTATGCGCACCACCCGACGGAAATACGCGCGACACTCGTGGGAGTAAGAAAATTTTTCAAAAACAAAAAAATTATTTGCGTATTCGAACCGCACCAGACAAGAAGGCTGAAACTTCTCTTCCGGGAATTTGCCGATGCATTCGATAGCGCCGACCATCTCCTTTTTCTCCCCGTCTATCGAGTTATGGGAAGGGATGGTATGGAGAAAAAATATACCGCGGAAAATCTCGCAAAAATAATTCAAAGAAAAAAAGAGAATGTATTATATATCAAAGACAAGAGAAATTTAAAAAAAATACTTGCGGGTACATTGAAAGAAATAGGTGCCGACGCGGTGGTGATTATGATGGGCGCGGGAACGATAAATGAAGAGACAAAGAGGATTATAAAGACCTAAAACGGAAAACTGAAGATAAAAATATATGACAATCGATGAATATAAAGAATCTCACGGATACGTTATCGACGGCACGTGGTATCCGCGCGTGACAAAAATAGTTGAAATAAAGGCGAAGCCCGCACTGTATCGGTTTTATGCGAAAATGGACAGTTTTGATGCCGCGGAACGTATGAAAGAACTGTCTGCGAAAGAAGGAACACTGGTACATGAAACCGTCGAGGCGTTTCTTATGGGGAAAAATCCGGATGTCGATCAATCGATTTATCCGTCGGTAAAAGCGTTTTTGGAATTTGAGGAGATGAATAACATAACAGTGAGTCCGGAATTCGTTGAACTGCGTCTCGTGAATTCCGCTGAACGATATGCCGGAACACTTGATGCAATTGCGACAATCGGAGGGAAAACCGGCGTATTGGACATAAAAACATCGCAGGAAATTTATCGCGATTATAATCTTCAGACATCGGCGTATGTTGCGGCGCTGAAAGACGATATCCCCAACCTCGAAACGCGGTGGATTCTCCGCATCGATCAGGTGCAGAAATGTATAAAGTGCGGGGCATTACTCAGAAAAAAAGGAGGACGATTGAATGTAAAAACACAGTTTGGAAATAAGGAAATGTGGAGGTGCAAACATGAATGGGGAAAAACCGAAGGCGTTATCGAACTCAAAGAGTTCCCCGAATGGGGGGCGGATTATCAGGCATTTCTCGGAGCAAAAAAACTTTGGGAATGGGAAAATGAGGAAATTTTAAAGCAAGTTGGATATTTGTAAAAAGAAAAAGAGCGGAATTATCCGCTCTTTCTTTTTGAAATGTATATTCTGAGTATCGAAAAAATGGCAAGTCCCGCCCATACTATTTCGGCAAAAACTATCGCCCACACCTTTCCGGAAAATGCGTTTATTCCGAAACCCAGGGCTCCAAAAAAATTGAGCCAGTGATATGATGTGTTGTCATTACTCACCTTCTTCGCCGCAAGAAGAAAGTAAGATAAGAAAAAGAAAATCATACTCACGTACCCAATGATGTCGGGTATTTTCACATAACCTCCGGTTCTTAATTTTCTGTGTTTATAATATACTATTCGACGTATTTCGTCAATCCCCTATTTTTCACTACACTTTTCTACGATAGTCACAAATGCGTGACTTTTTATAAATGTTCCAAATCTTCCCTATCCCCTCTGGAAAGCTTATTATCGTATTCTTCTGGAGCAAAAATTATTTCTGATAGTATTTTATTTTGCTCTTCTTTTTCTAAATTTTCCGGTATGTTTATATTTGCTTGTGGTTGTATAAGAAAATCACCATCATCTGCTTTTATTAAACAAAATTTATACCCCAAATGCCATGCTCCTAATTGTTCAGCTTTATTTCCATGAGCATTTTCATGGCTGAGGGTATCTATTAAAGAGGCATTATCGAAACCCAAAATTTCCATAACTCTCTTTGCTTCTGGTAAAGTCCCAATAGTAATTGTTGCCTCAATCATTCTTTTCCTAAATTCATAAAAATAATTAACTTCTTCATCTGTGAGTTTTCTTTTACTCTCAATGTCTTTCATTTTAAACTCCTCATCTAAAATATTTTCATATTCTTCTTGAGATAAGGCGTGTATTTTTGCGAAATTTATTTTTTCTCGCAAATCAGTTTCAATACTACTAAGCGATTCATTTTTCTGAAAATTTTCCATTATCTAAATAATAATCTCTAAGTTATTCTATGAACACCCCCTATTTTTCACCGCACTTTTCAATAATAATGGGTGCCGGATTATTTTGGTTTCCCAACAGAAAACCGACACCAAATACGGCGACAAGAAGAATAAAAAGTCCGACAAAAAACAGGATAAAATCCTTATTTTCCGCCATATAACCCCTCTGTCTTTCAAACATGGATAATTGACATTTTTCCCCTATTTTCCTATTATTATACACGAATCGGCTACCCACGCACTTACTTTACGAGATATGGTTTTTGCGTCGTAAATGATTCAATATATTAAACTTCGTTTTTATAAAATACTAAGTCGGCAGTAAAGTAAATGCGGGGTGCTCATAATCGTAGTGAAATATCTTTCGCTCGGTTACGAGCTCGAATATTTCAACGATTATGGCACATACAAAAGCTAAAGGATCTACCAAATTAGGACGCGAGTCGGAATCGAAACGTCTTGGCGTCAAAGTTGCCGATGGGCAAACGGTGCAACGTGGTGAAATTATAATCCGTCAGCGCGGAACGAAATATTATCCGGGAAAATTCGTGAAACAAGGAAGCGATGACACGCTTTATGCATTGAAAAACGGTCTTGTAAAGTTCACCACAAAGAAAAAAACCCGATATGACGGAAAAGTGCGATCGGTAAAGTATGTGCACGTCGTCGACGCAAAATAAGGAGAGGTTATTTTTCCGGAACAACTTCCAGCGATAACTTCATTTTTATTCCGTTTCCGAAATCGACTTCCACTTCATGGAGGCCGATTTTTTTTATTGGCTTTTCGATTTCCACCCGAGTAGGTCCGATTTTTTTCTCTTCAAGTTTTTCTTCGATATTTTTCGCGGTTATCGAACCGAACGTTTCTCCCCGCTCTCCGACTTTCAATTCGAATGTGAGTGGATTTTTTTTGAATTCCTCGCTCAGTGCGGTAAGTTTTTGAGCAAGTTTATCACGATGAATTTTTTCTCCGGCTGCTTTTTGCTCGATTATTTTCACTTCACTTTCCGACGCCATTTTTGCGAGATTGCGCGGAATAAGAAAATTTCTCGCATATCCATCGGAAACTTCTTTTATTTGCGATTTTTTGGCGATTCCCCGCACTTCCTTTAGAAAAATGACGCGCATGTGATTATTATTTTGCGATGAGTGTTTTCAGTGTTTCTATTGCTTTGTCGAGTTGTGGATCCTTTCCGTTTTTTATGTCGTCTTCGGTTATCTTTACCTCTATATCCGGAGTAAGTCCCTTCTTATTTATGGAATATCCGCTCGGAGTGAGCCATTCGGCAATGGAAATTTTTATCGATGAGCCGTCTTTTAATGTGTCCACTTCCTGTACCGTCCCCTTTCCGTATGTTTTTTCTCCGATAAGTTTCGCACCACGGATATCCCTCAACGCTCCTGCAAGAATCTCCGATGCGGATGCGGATCCCTCGTTTACCAATACCACGATGGGAATATGCACGAGCGCTTGATTCCCGTTTGCGTAGAAATTTTTCTCTTCCGCCGAATGAAATCTCTCTTTCACCGCGATTTTTCCGCGGGGGAGGAACCATCCGGAAAGATTTGTCGCGACATCAAGAAATCCGCCGGGGTTATTTCTCAAATCAAGTACAATTCCCGTCGTGTCCGAAATAAGACTTTTGAGCGCCGAGTCGAAAAAGAGCGATGGAACATTCGCGTTGAAATTATAAAGCCTGAAATATGCGATTCCGTCGGGTTTCATTTCCCAATCGAGTGTGGGAACAACAACAACTTTCCTCGTGATTTTAAATTCCTTCGCTTCTTTCCATGTATTCCTGAATATCAAAAGTCGTACATCAGTTCCCGGCTCTCCCCGAATTATTTTCACCGCACTCTCCACCGACATATTTGTTGTTACCGTGTCGTCGATTTTTATTATTCTATCCCCCGCCTTCAGCCCCGCCGCTTCCGCGGGATTGTTTTTAAGAGGAGCGATAATAACTATCTCGTTTTCTTTCATGCCGATTTCCGCGCCGATCCCCCCAAAACTTCCGTTTAAGTCTTCATAGAACTTTTTTGCGTCGCTTGGATTGAAAAAATCGGAATACGGATCATCAAGTGATTTTACCACTCCATTAATGGCTCCGTACAACAAATCCTGATCTTTTAAATTTGCCGAATCGAAATATTTTTCCTTGATGAGCCCCACGGTTTCCCAAAAAACCGAAAGGTCGGCGTTCAACGCCGGGTTTTCCGGGGTTGCCACCGATGCGGAAATTCCGGTCGCATTTTTTCCGACATGCACTCCAAAATAAAAAGATGCGCCAATCACCAAAAGCGCAAGCGCGCAGAGAACAACTATTTTCTGTGTCTTTTTGAAATCTTTCATACTCGGCTATGTTCTGATTTTACTCCATCGATTGCAAAATCACAAACATTATTCGGCGGTGATATAAATTTTATTTTCCCTGTCGGGAACGCTCCCGAGCCAAAACACCCATTTCGGCTCAAGCGAGGTCTGTGCATTTTCAAGCCCCGGAAGTGAGTAAATAATCTTCTGCATATCGCTTCGCGTTTTTCCCCGTAATTCCGTTTTCAGTTTATTTATATCGATGTCGGAAATAAATATGATATTCCCCGACACGGTGACGGTCATTTTTTCATTTTCAAACATCGGAAGGAACGACGAATATGAGAGATCAAATGATTCCGCTTTCATGGGCACATCCCCCGAAATTGATTTTTTCATTTTTTCCAACAGCGCCTGTTTCAGTGTTTCTTCGTCGAATGCGAATTTTTTCATTTCCGCTTCCATATACAGCACAAAATTTTCCGGATCGTTTTCGGGATATTGAAATTCTTTTTTTGTAACCTGAAAAACCGTTCCTTCCTCCGGTGTCTTGAATTTTTCCGAAAGCAAAACAATCATCTGTGCTTGCAACGATTCTTTGAGCGCGGCAGTCACCGTATCTTCGGCGATCTTTTTATCCTCGTCGGTTGCGGAAAGATGCTGCCCCGACACCCCTCCGGTTATTTTTTTGGTGTTTTCTCCGTAAAACCCATTGTATTTTGGAGTACCCTTCAGTCCGGGTATTTTCCAACCCGATGAAGGTTCGATATTATAGGCATCCCCAGCCTCATCCGCAACAATTTCGATATCAATTTTCGATGGGGTGATTTTTCCGCTTTGAATTCGGGCACCCGGTATGGTGATTTGTTTTTCCGTTCTGAATATTTTTCCGTTCGGGGACTCGAATCGCGTTGTCGCAATGAAAATTTGCGGAGAAGAACCGTATGAATTATATACCGTGAGTATTCCGCGCGCCTTTTCCTTCACCTCCTCCTTCCCGTTTGCCTTGAATGTCATCTGGATATTCTGTGTCGCCCTCAACAGTTCTCCTGGGAGTATTATTTTCCCCGGCGTATTGATTGAGTAATTTGTCGCCGCGGTCGTAATATCAACCGTTTCCGTGAAGTCGGTTGCCACTTTTTTCAGGAAAAGGGTTATGTGTGCGGTGGGAAGCTCAAATACAACGAACCAGATGCCGATAAGACATACGACCACCAAAAATCCCCATGCGAGAAAATATTTTTTTCCGAACGAGAATTTTTCTTTTTTCTTTTTTGGGGGAGTAAAAACAAACGCTTCGGTTTTTTCCTCCTCCTTGTTTATTTCTTCCTTCGGCACAATTTCTTCTTTTTCTCCCACCGATATTTGAATCGGAATTTCTTTTTCAATTTTTTTTCTTCCTCTTTTCTTCGGCACGGGGAGAGCTTCTTCGTTTTTCTCTTCAATCACCTCTTCCGCAACCACCTGAGGTTCAATTTTAGGAAACTGTCTTGTTCTTTTTGGATTTGGGAGAATATCCGAAACCGCTTGTTCACGAACCCGAAACACCGGATTCACCGCCTTGAGTTTTATGAGAGAAGCCATCTCCAAAATATGATCATCAATCGATTCGATGATAATCTCCTTTTTTTCCTCGTTTCCCAATTTTCGTATATCCTGAAACAAATCCATATCATCGTGCAATACGGAATCTCTTGAAACGTTCAAAATAATACGTTCCGCATTCGATTTTTTTATTTCGTCGAAAATCTGATCAATGGTATGCTTTTTTTCCACGAATATTTTCTTTTCTTTTTTCATATGTATTACGATGAGATATTTGCGATAAGCCACTTCGCGCGACGATGAAGCAGTTGGTTCGAAAACTCAAGTGTTTTTTGCGAATAGGGGTAGAGAAACAACCCCACAATCGAGATATTCGTCTTTTCCTCTTCGGGAATAATGGAAAAATCGGTGTGGTTTAACTTTTGTTCAAGGATATTGATTGTTCCCCTCGTTGCTTTATTGAGCAACCGATGGGGTTCTGAAACCGCGTTATTGAAATTAAGATGTACCACCGGTTTTCGTTTTTCCTTTTCCGATTTTATTTTTTTATTTTTCACAAGCGCCTTATCGATTCCGGAAAAAAGATTCGACACGAATTCGTTAAATTGCTCCTTGAAAAAATGTTCAAGATGTTTTGACACCCCGTGTTGGGTGTAATACACAATAAGCTCCTGCGCCACATCTTCGGTTACTGAAAATTTTTCCATAATGAACGATGCGAGATGTTTCATGCCAAGCGGAATTTCGTCGAGATAAAATACCTTCCGTTCCCCCGCCAAAAAAATTTCGGTTGAATCTCCCCCGCAAAATGCGGCGATATCCATTTCTTCACCGATAATAAAATGCGCGAGCGCGGCTCCCTCTTCACATACAACAAGATGTTCTGACCAATTTCTGAGTGTGCCGAGAAACGGCATTATTTCTCTGGATACCAGCGTCCCCTGAAAACAGAATGAAATGGTTTCTCCGGAAAATCCAATCGGGTTAATGACACTGTGATTATCGAGTTCAATGGCCACGATTTCTATGTGTGCGAGAATGAGATCACTTTCTTTCGTATTCATTTTTGAGGCAATCCACGGACGATTGAGATTCAAAAAATTCCATAGCCCCTGATAGATAAGGTGTTCGAATTCCTTTTCCGTAATTTCGTCGTTCTTTTGATTTCTTTTCACCTCGACAAAATCCTTTATTGTGGTGGCGGAAGCGGAATCCAAACTGCAAATAAGATGATCGGCCTTGAGAAGAGGCTTTTTGAATTCCTGAATATTCGTTCCGGTGATTTTGTTTATGATTTTCAGCGTCTTTTTTTCCTCTCTCATGAGCCCTTCGGTGATTTCCAGTCCGTAAGCGGTCTTTCGGAGCACCACACAATATTCACCGCGAATGGCGGCAAGTGTTTTTTTTATAAATTCAAAAATATTTTTTTTCACTGCGTTGTTTTTATTATATCATTGCCCGCACGGTTATGTGACAACGGCTTTTATTCTGCGTATCCCCGCCGCCACCGCTTCTTCTTTCGTGATTTTGAATTTCCCGATTTGTCCCGCGTGGTCGACATGCGGTCCGCCGCAAATTTCGGTCGAATAATCTCCTATAAAATACACCTTCACCTTTTCCCCAAGTGTCGAATATTTGTCCTCAAAAAGCCCGATTGCGCCTTTTTCCTTTGCTTCCTTCACGCTCAACATTTCGAAATGTACGGGAAGATCTTCTTGTATTTTTTTATTCACGATATCTTCCACTTTTTTGATTTCTTCGGGAGTTACTTTTGTCGGATGTGAAAAATCGAACCGAAGACGTTCGGCGGTCAAATTACTTCCCTTTTGTTCCACGTGTTCGCCAAGCACTTCGCGAAGCGCTTTATGAAGCAAGTGTGTCGCGGTGTGGTATTTTATGACTTCCTCCGAATGATCGGCGAGTCCCCCCTTGAACGCTCCCGCGGAGGCGGTACGAGAAAGTTCCTGATGTTTTTTGAATTCACTTTCGAATTCCTCTTTATTCACTTTCAATCCCTTTTCATTCGATAATTCTTCAGTAAGTTCAAGCGGAAATCCATACGACTGATAGAGGTCAAACGCTATTTTCCCGTTTACCGAGGTGAATTTTTCGAATTCTTTAAGTCCCTTTTCAAGTGCGAGGGCAAATTTTTCCTCTTCTTTTTCCATCTCCCCACTTACCCGCTCATTGTTTTTTTCAAGTTCAGGATATTGATTTTTGAACAATTGAATAATCTCCCCGGCTATTTTTCCGGTGAATCTGCCCTTGATATTCAAAAGTCTTCCATGACGTACTGCCCGGCGAATTAATCGTCGGAGCACATATCCCTGCCCCACATTCGAAGGAAGTATTCCGCGCTCGTCTCCGAGAATGAATGTTGCCGCGCGAATATGATCGGCAATAACTCGCATTGATCGCGTGGTGTTTTCGTCAGAACCGTATTTTTTCCCGGATAGTTTTTCGATTTCCTCGATAATTGGTTTAAACGTATCGATGAGATATACGTCGCAATCGTTCAGCACCGCTACGGTACGCTCGAGTCCCATTCCCGTATCGACATTTTTTTGTTTCAACGGTACGAATTCATATTCTTTTTCAGTCGTATTTTGTTTTGAGTCTTTTGTTTTGAGTTGTCTGTCGTACTGCATAAATACATCATTCCAAATTTCAACCCACAGCACGTTGTCGTCGTTGAATGATTCTGGAATTTTATTCGGATCGCCCGTCCAATAAAACATCTCCGTGTCGGGTCCGCAGGGGCCGGTTTCTCCGGCGGGTCCCCACCAATTGTTTTTCTTCGGAAGTTTCGCGATTCTTTTTTCCGGAATCCCAAGTGATTTCCATATATTGAACGCCTCTTCATCGAACGGTGCGTCTTCATCGCCTTGAAATACTGAGACCGCAATTTTATTTTTATCCAAGCCAAGCCACTGCGGTGAAGTTAAAAATTCGACACTCATTTCAATCGCTTCTTTTTTCCAATACACGTTTCCCAAACCCCAGTTTCCGAGCATTTCGAAAAATGTAAGATGTGTCGCATCTCCCACTTCGTCGATATCTCCCGTGCGGATGCATTTTTGGCAGGAAGTGAGTTTGTTTCCTCCCGGATGCGGTTCGCCCAAAAGATACGGCACAAGCGGATGCATACCGGCGGTAGTAAAAAGCACCGATGGATCATTTTCCGGAATCAAAGACGCCGAAGGGATTGCGGTGTGTCCTTTTGATTTAAAATATTCAAGATAGAGTTTTCTTATTTCTTCCGTTGTTCTCATAAATACCGATGTATATTGATATTTTATATGATTTTGTCGTCTCTTTAAACCTTGACATAAACACATATATTGATTTATTATAATACCAGCACCAGAACAATTGATTGGAGTAATATCATGAAAATTATATCAGCGTTTTATCTTCTGATTTCTAGTGGTCTTTTTCTTTTTTCTATCTTTGGAAATATTGAGAAAGGCAGAGCACTTTTTGGGATCGTCAGTTTTATTGGATTTTTATACACACTTATCCTTTTTCTCTACGCATTTTTTATTCGTCCGTTACAAGGAGATATAAATGGAAAAGCAAATGTATCTCCAGTGTATGGTCCGGGACCATATCGTAGCTTTCGAAAACAAAATCGGTTTTTTTCTTTTCTCTCTAGATTTTAATTAAAAACCAAAATAAAACTCGACTTTTTTCCTGTTGAAGTTTAATTATTGACCAAAGTGTAAAAATTAACTTATGGAGTAATATCATGAAAAGTTTATTTCTTGTGAAGGTAGATGAAGACAAAGCTGTTATTTCTTATCCTAAGAATCCCGCAGAATCTAAGACGATCTTGAGAGAAAAAGAGATATCATTACTGCGACTACTCGAAATTGTGATTGATGATATAGAAAGTCTCGATGAGCGTTTCGATGGACGTTTTCGCTATAATGTCGTCAGCATATCTTTTTTACCGAATACAATCTCCAATGAAGATACATATCTTGTTCTTGCAGAAGTGATATAGCTAAAATTTAGTTATTAAAAATCCCCACGACGTGGGGATTTTTCTAATACCCTTCCAGTTTTTTTATCTTGTGATGATTTCTTATTTTTTCGAGCGCTTTCGCTTCAATCTGACGGATACGTTCGCGAGTGACTCCGAATACCTTTCCCACTTCTTCCAGTGTGTGCGAAATATTGTCATCGAGCCCGAAACGCATTGCGAGAATTTTTCTCTCGCGTTCGGTCAAATCAACGAGCACTTCTTTGATGTAATCGCGGAGCAATGCCTGGTTCGCGAGTTGATCGGGACTTAAACTTGTTTCGTCTTTGATGAAATCGGCAAGCATTGAATCTTCGTCGTCATCCCCCACCGGAGCCTCGAGTGAAATGACTTCCTGCGAAATTTTCTGAATGTAATGAATTTTTTCCACATTCATTCCCATTTCGTTCGCGATTTCTTCCGGAAGCGCTTCGCGTCCCAATTCCTGCATCAATCTGCGTCGCACCTGCGTATATTTTGTGATTGTTTCCACCATGTGCACGGGAATTCTGATGGTGCGCGAATAATCGGCGAGCGCACGGGTGATTGCCTGACGAATCCACCATGTGGCGTACGTAGAAAACTTGAATCCTTTATGATAATCGAATTTGTCCACCGCGCGGGAAAGACCGATATTTCCTTCCTGAATAAGATCAAGAATCGAAAGATGCGGACTTCGATTTACATAGCGTTTTGCAATGGATACGACGAGACGAAGGTTTGCTTGAATGAGTTTCTTTCTCGATATCTCGTCTCCTTTTTCGATTTTCTTCGCCAATTCTTTTTCTTCCTTTGAATTCAAAAGCGGCGTTCGTCCGATTTCCTTCAAATACATTTGCACTGCATCCGGAAGATTCTGATCGATACGGGTCGCATCTCTCAACTCATCAACAGTGATTTCCTCATGCTCCGATTTCACGGATTTTATGAGCGAAGCGGCGGGTGATTTTACCTTTATTCCTTCCTTATCGAGACGGTCGTAGACCCGCTCGAGATATTCGACGTGTTTTTCGATGTCGGGAAAATAGTTCAATACTTCGGCATCGGTGACAAAACTTCGTGTTCGTCCGCGGCGCACCAATTCTTCGAGTGATTTGTTGTACTCTTCCTCCAATTCGAGAATTTTTTTACTCAATACCGGTTTTTTGTGCACTGAAGATTTTTTTTGCGTCTTTTTTGGTGTTTTTTTCACCGTCTTTTTTATCTCTTTCTTTTTCTTCATATTTTTGATTTAAGTTCGTGAATTTTTTTTACTACGACATCAAATTCCCTTAAAAATGTTTTTATTCCCTCCTCGTCGTTTTTTTGTTCCGCCATCTTCAGTTTTTTCTGTATTTCCGATTGTTGATATTTGAGATATTCGAGACGAAGGTGAGTGATAAGATCGTCAAATTCTTTTTTCAGTATTTTTGGGGACGTATCCGAAAACTCATAACTCCCCCGCATCTTGAAGATTGATGCCTGTTCTGAATCCGGATTGTCCACTATAGACCTGTATTCATGAGCAATAAGCTCTTTTTCCGCCTTCACTATACCCCAGAATTCCTCATTCGTAAATGCCAATGCGAGTAATCGCTCGCTGATGAGCTTCACCCTCGAAGAAATATTTTTTTCCTCCGGTGCATACTTCTCCTCCTTCTTTTCTTCTTCCCCTTCCTTCTCTTTTTGATTTTGCTTTATTTCCCTCAATTCGGCACTCAATATATCCTCTCTCGTCCCCGCCACGCGAGCGAGCTCTTTTATGAAAATATCCTGTTCGATATCGCTCTTTAATTTTCCTATTTTTTCCAAAAGATGACGCGTCACTTTTTTTATTTTTGCGATATCAACCGCGCCTTGCTCTTCGTTCGTATTGAAATAATGATCGAGAAGATACGAAAATGCCGGTTTTGCGTTTTCTATCGCGCTCACGAGAAATTTCGGATCCGCTTCACACGCCTCCGCCGGATCCTTGTATATTCCGAGTTGTATCGCTTTCATGTGAAAATCAAATTCAGAGAACAGTTCAAAACTTCGTTCAAGCGCATGAAATCCCGCAGAATCGTTGTCGAAGCTCACCACAATCGTTTCCGCGGTCCGCCGTATTTTTTCGAGATGTTGTCGCGTAAGCCCCGTTCCCGACACAGCGATACCGTTTTTCACTCCCGATTGCCACGCCATAAGAAAATCCATTTGCCCCTCAACCAAGAATGCCGAATTCAATCGCGCGATTTCGTGTTTCGATTTGTGAAATCCGTACAGCACACGCGATTTGTTGAATATCGGAGT
>JAKANR010000012.1 GCA_021823645.1 bacterium | reverse complement strand
AATGAAGAAAAACACCTTGCACGGTGTTTGGAAAGTGTAAAACAAATTGCCGATGAAATTATCGTGGTTGATTCGTTTTCGACCGACACAACGAAAGAAATTGCGGAACGATACGGCGCGAAGTTTGTGCAACACGAGTATGAAAATCAGGCTCAGCAATTTAACTGGGCCATTGAAGATATGGGTGTTTCCGGCGACTGGATTTTACGTATTGATGCGGATGAATATCTTACTCCCGAGCTCGCAAAGGAGATAGTTGGGGTTATCGGTATAAATCAGCCGGATCAGTATAAATCAGCGTCGTCCATTGTAGGTTATTACATGAAGAGAAGGGTAGTTTTTATGGGACGATGGATAAAACATGGAACGTACTATCCGATATGGATTTTACGCCTCTTTAAAAAAGGAAAAGCGAAGCAGGAACTGCGCGAAATGGATGAACATCTTTCCTTGAAAGAGGGAACCGCCGGATATTTGAAAAATGATTTTGTGGATGAAAATTTGAATGATCTCTCGTGGTGGACGGCAAAGCATAACGATTTTTCCTCTCGTGAAATGAAGGTGATGATAAAAACAGAGGGGGAATTTTATCGTGAAATTGAGGGAGATCCGTTGGGAACGCCTACCGAGCGGAAACGGTGGTGGAAGGAAAGCATATATGTGAACATGCCGTTGTTTCTTCGTGCGTGGGGGTACTTTTTCTATCGGTATGTCATACGTCTCGGGTTCTTGGATGGGAAAGAGGGTCTCATATTTCACTTTTTACAGGGTTTCTGGTATAGATTTTTAATTGATGCGAAGGTTTATGAATATAAGAAAAATGACCGCAGAAGCATTTAATTTTCTTGTGAATTGTGATTTAATGACGTTATGAGGATACTTACGGGGAAAAAGTGGAGAGAGGGGTTTTTGGATTATTTTCAAAATAAAAGTGAATACAGAATTCAGGTGCTTTCCTGGAAAAATCTCGAAAAACTGGAAAACGTATATCATACAAGACCCAAAAGCTTGAGGTTATTGGTGAATTATTTCCCCGTCGTCGGATTTCAGGGATTGTTTACAAAAACATGGTCACGACTCAGAGAATCGAGACGGAATGACAAATATATTTCTTGCGGACTCGGAAAAA
Organism: bacterium; assembly: GCA_021823645.1. Taxonomy (GTDB): domain Bacteria; phylum Patescibacteriota; class Minisyncoccia; order UBA6257; family GWB1-50-10; genus JAKANR01. Next base: position 17,007 of record JAKANR010000012.1, on the reverse strand, counting down.
TCATTAAGAGTGCCAATGGTGATAAAAATTTTTCGGAAGGCGATATTGTCGGTTTTGTGGCTCCATGGCATCCCGCACTTGTCGAGCGCATTGTATTACCAAAAGAGTTGATTGTCGGAGTTGAAAAGTCCGACGTGCCAAAAGTTTCAACGGACGCCATTCTTTATTTATCTCTCCAAAAAAATAACTCAAAAAATTCATGGTGGAAAAATATACGTGCATGGAGTGTGTATTCCGGAATAGAAATCACAAAAGAAACACAAGGCGTGTTGGTGGAGGGGATAAAAAAAGAATTGAAGGATAGTGATTGGTCCGGGGCTGAGCACGTTAGCACAAAAGATGCGAGTCCGGTTGCGGAGACAAAAGGCGAGACTGGAGGAAGAAGTCCAAAAATAAAAAGCGGAGTTCTCTTCGGATATGGGAATTATGCGAAGATCAACATTATTCCTTATTCTCGACCGTTTGTTGATATAAAATCGGTTCACGAGATTGATCCGACTCAAATATTTGTGGAGAAAAGGATTCAGAAATGGGATTCGGCTCCGTTTCCGAGAGATGGGGAAAAGGCAGATGTATATTTTGTCGCGAGTTATAATCATACGCACGTTCCCATCACACTGCATGCCTTGAGGCAGGGAGCTTATGTGGTGGTGGAAAAGCCGGTGGTTATGGATTATAAAGAACTGGAAGAATTGGAAAAGACCCTAAGACAGGGGGGGAGAAAGTTGTTTATCGGATTTCATAAGCGATATGGGACATTCAATAAGTTTGCATTAAAAGATCTTGGGGTTACCCATGGCGATCCGATTTCATATCACTCGATAGTATATGAATTACTTCAGCCCGAGTTTTTCTGGTATAACTGGCCGGTTTCACGAAGTACCTTTTTGTCGAATGGGTGTCATCAAATTGATCACTTTCTCCACCTCAATAACTTCAGTAAGCCGATTGATTCCGATATCAAACTTTTGCAGGATGATGCGGTTGAGGTATGGATAGAACTTGAAAATGGAGCGACATTCACCACGACGTTCAGTGAAAAGGGGAGCTTGAGGGTGGGGCCGAGAGATATCGTGGAATTAAAAGTTTACGGAAAAAATATAAGAATAACCGATGCGATAAAATATATGTCGGAAGATAATCATAGGATTATCAGAAGAAAGAGAATATTCAAGACCGATAGTTATCGGGAAATGTATCAGGAAATAGGAAAGAAAATAGCCAACAACGAAGAAGGGGATTCAATAGAGTCCATTCTTATCACTTCAAAGATAATGTTGGATCTTGAAGAAAAGTTAAAAAAAATGAGGGGCTGGGGCGAAAAATATGAGAGGGCAAAAGAAAGATTTGAGAGCTATGTCGGATAATTACGGAATATGTGCCTATGAACAAGAAAATTCTCATCATTACGGATTCATATCCGCCGGAACTGAGATCGGCGTCCGAATTAATGGGAGATTTGGCCAATGTGTTGAAAGAGAGGGGATGCGAGGTGACTGTTCTTACATCGTATCCGCAATATAATTTAGCAAACACCGGCGAAGATCTGCCATTATTTCCACTCGATATTGTTGAGGAAGGGGTACGGGTACTTCGCGTAAAAGTTCTTCCGCATCATAAGGTACACTTTATCATTCGCGGTATTTCGCAACTTTTTTTGCCGTATATTTTTTGGTCTGCTCTCAAAAAAAAGACAAAAGAGAAATTTGACGTAGTGATTGTTCACAGTCCGCCACTTCCTCTGACCATTACTGCCACAAAAGTGAAAAAATTTTATGGCGCAAGACTTCTTTTGAATGTTCATGACTTTTTTCCACAAAATGCCGTTGATCTCGGAATTCTCACTATGAGACCGATGATCAAATTTTTTGAAAAAATGGAACAGCGAGCTTATAAAAAATCCGACATTATTGTCGTTCCCTCCCATGAACATAAGAATTTTTTGAAAAAAAATCGTGGTGTGTCGGAAGAGAAGGTAAGTGTAATTCCACACTGGATAAATATACGCCCGTTTCGGGAGGCAAAAAGGACCGGAAAGTTCAGAAAGAAATTTGGAATGGAAAACAGATTTATTTTTGTTTTTGGCGGCGTGCTTGGACCGTCCCAAGAGCTTGATCTCATTCTTCGTGTTGCCGCAAAATTGTCAGAATATCCCGAAATTGCATTTCTTTTTGTCGGTGACGGAAGTGAAAAAGAGAGGCTTATAACGATGAAAAAGGAGATGAATTTGAACAATGTTGTTTTTGGTGACTGGGTTTCAAAAAAGGAATATCCGAATCTTTTGAAAGATGCAGATGTCGGTTTCTTCAGTCTTACCGATAAAAACACCACCCCTGCGGTACCTGCAAAGCTCGTTGGGTATTTGGCGGCAGGATTGCCGGTTGTTGCACTTCTTCATGGAGAAAGCGAGGGGCATGAAATAATTAAAGAGGCTCAGTGTGGATATTCCGCCCTTTTTGGAGATGAAGAAACGGCTCGTGGGCTTGTTTTGAAGATATATAAAGAAAAAAATGATTTGAAGAAGTATGGAGAAAATGGTTTTCGGTATGCCGAGGCTCATTTTACCAAAGAAGTCTGCGCCACCCAATGGGAAGCGTTATTTTAAATGTACTGTGATGCATCATAATAAAATGAATTTATCGATTCAATTCCATGATTTCTAAAAACAAAAAAGTGTTGGTGGTTTTCGGTACGCGCCCGGAAGCGATTAAATTAGCTCCGGTCATTAAGGCATTGGAAAAAACATCAAATATTAATGTGCTCACGTGTGTTCTCCGTCAACAGAAAAAACTCTTGGACGATCCACTTGCGGTTTTTAATATTAAACCGGACTTTGATATCAATTTACCTTTCGGGAATAGTGGTTTGTTGAGTAGGGGCGCACATATTTTTAAAAAAACATGGAGTGGAATACAGGTGGGTTTTGGCATTCTCAGATTTTTAGGAATTTTGAAAAATAAAAAACCAGACTTGGTGGTGGTACAGGGAGACACTTCAACGGTTTTTATTGTCGCATTTATCGCCTTCCATTTTAAAATTCCCGTGGCGCACGTTGAAGCGGGGCTTCGGAGCGGAAATAAATATTCTCCGTTTCCTGAAGAAATAAACCGCAAGCTTACGTGTTCTATTGCCGATCTGCACTTTGCCTCAACTGAATCGGCAAAGCGGAATTTACTGAAAGAAAATATTGATGAAAATAAAATTTGGGTGACAGGGAATACCGTGATTGATGCATTGCGTCTCGTCACCGAATCTTATGAAAATGATGTGGCTAAAAAAAGACTTTTTATGTTTTTTAAAGAAAAATACGGCGTTACATTAAACAAACCAAATCAAAAATTTATTCTTGTGACCGCTCATCGGAGAGAGAGTTTTGGAGAAGGGATGAAGAATATTATGGAGGCTATAGAGGAACTTGCCTCCAGGCTCCCTCATATAACCTTTGTCTATCCGGTGCATCCGAATCCAAACGTGAGAGAAATTGTTTTTTTGAAACTCAAAAACGTTGAAAATGTAATTCTTACTGAACCGTTGGGATATAAACTATTTTCTTTTCTAATGGCTAATTCCTACTTGATTCTTACTGATTCCGGCGGTATTCAGGAAGAAGTCTCGTTTATAGGAAAACCGACGCTTGTTATGCGCGAAATTACAGAGCGTCCCGAAGGGGTGAGTTTTGGAAATACACTTCTTGTCGGCACCGATAAAAACCGAATTATGGGAGAAGTGTTGCGTCTTTTGGAAAATAAGGAGATATATGAAACAATGTCCAAAAAACATTCGGCTTTTGGTGATGGGCACGCAGCCGAACGAATTGCGGAAGTCATTTCCCGATTATAAGATTGGTTAATTTTTATTCTTTGGAAAGAGTATTAATTTTCGTGTTACCCCCCAATATTTTTTTAAAGTTTTTCACCTCAAGAATGAGAGGTTCCTTTAATGCAAAAAGGGCGAGGACATATACTATCGCTGATATAATGATGTTTATAATGACGTGTAAATTAATTGTATCAAGAAAAAATGCGGTGATTCCCATGATTATTCCCGCGAGAACGATTCTCTTTATGTTTTGCAGTGTATAAAAATTGTTTATTTTCTTTACCATTAACCATGCTCCGGCGTTATATAGGGATTGCACGATTATTGTTGCAGTAGCGGCACCAGCAATTCCAAACCTTGGAATAAGAAGTGCGTTAAAAATAACATTTCCAATTGACGCGAGAGCAACGTATTTTGCGAATTTCTTTTGTTTGTTATATGCAAGAACAAAATTTCCGAACAATGTTCCCGGGAAAATGAATAATGTGGTGGTAACAAGAATTTGAAATACAAGCGTTGCGGGAAGATATGAACTCCCGTAAAGAAAAAGTATTATTGATTTTGAGAGTACAATTCCTCCAATGGTAAGTGGAATAGCCAAAAAAAGAGCCCCGACTGTCGCAGTCGACATTATGAGTGAAGCGCCCTTATCGTTTTTTTGTCCGACAAAACGGGCGATTGTTGGAAAAATGGCAGCTGCAATAATTGACGGAAGTGTGTAGAGTACTTGGACAATTTTTTGTGCGGCAGAATAAAATCCGATTTCTTCCGCAGTGCGCCACCATCCAAGCATCACCATATCAATATTTAACATGAATACTCCAAACAACCCCAAAACAGCAATAGGAAGTGCAGTCTGTATGATTGGTTTCAAAAGCGAGGAATCAAAGTGAGAAAAAACTTTTTTGTATTGATTTCTCAAAAGAATAATAGCGAATAATGCACCAGTTCCCGCGCTGAGTGCATAGGTGATAGTCATTGCTTGCGCGGTGGCGATATATGAGAGGATAAAAAATCCGAAAAGTGTGATGGCTACATTTGTGGCAACATTCACTATAGCTTCAATTTCCATTTTTTCTTTTGCGCGGAAAAATGAGAGTGTAAATTCCCGCAAATTGTCAAAAAGCGTGAGAATAGCCACAAAGGGAAGAAGAATTATTGCATCGTCGATTTTAGAAAAATATGGCGCTACAAACAGAATAAGAAGTATAGTACCGACGATAAGTGTTATTTTTATTGAAAGTGCTGTTGCAAAATAATTTGATTCTTTTTCTGGATTTTGTGCTACCTCTCGAGTAAGAATCGAATTAATCCCCACATCTGCGAATATGGTGAAAAATCCGGCAAGTCCAAGTGCATATGAAAAAAGTCCGTATTCCGCGGCACCCAACACGCGTGCGGCATAAATAATGACGGCGGCGCGGATAAAACGGCTACCAATTTGTCCAACCGAGAGCCATACTATGTTTTTCACAACCGTTTGTTTTGTGCTTGTGTTTGACAGAAGCAGTCCTTTTATTTTTTTATACATGAATTAATGTGAGGTGAATATATATCGGATGGTGCGGAGAATGATGAGGAGATCGAGAAAGAGAGAACGGTTTTTTACATAGTAGATGTCATAGGTGAGTTTCTCGTAGGCTTCTTCAAATGAGGCGCTCGGACGGAAGTTGATTTGCGCCCACCCCGTGAGTCCCGGTTTCACGATGTGGCGAACGTCATAGTAGGGAAATCTCTTATATTGTTCGGCAAGTTCAGTTCGTTCCGGTCTTGGTCCTGTGAACGAGATGTCTCCCTTCAGAATGTTCCAGAGCTGGGGAAGTTCATCGAGGTGGGTAAATCGCAGTATTTTTCCCACCGCCGTGATGCGGGTGTCGTTTTTTTCGGTCCACAGCGCACCCCCGGAATCTTTTTTCATGGTTCTGAATTTATACAGCACAAATTCATTTCCATTTTTTCCGATTCTTTTTTGTGGGAAAATAATCCATCCGCGCGAAGAGGCGAGTATAAGGATGCCGATGAGGACAAAAAGCGGGATGCAGAGAATGCCGAGCGCGAACGAAAGACAGATATCTCCACTCCGTTTTGCAATATCATATATTTTTTTCCGCGTGGAAATATGTTGTACGAACCACTCCGTATCGATTTCTTTGAGCGCAACCCTGTCAAAAAGCATTTCGTAAAAATCGAGAAAATTAATCACCGATACGTTGAGCGGGAGGAGAGTGAAGAGGGATGCGACCACATGCGATTCGTTCGCGAGATGAGGCGAAAGAATAATTGTTCTTACTCCGGTTTTTTGTATGATGGAGAACAGCGCACGGGAATCTTCTTTCGGAACTTCTTTTGCCCATTGTTCGAGACGGTATCCCGACTGCGGATTTTTTTCCATATAGGAAATTGTTTCGCGGATAAGCGGGGAATCTCCAAGAATAATTATGGGAGTGCGACCCGATGCGACGAAACGAAATATGGTGAGACGGAGGAGATAATCGAGAATGAAAAAAAATATTCCCACCACAAGGAGATTTGTTTTCGGAGTGAGCATAAAAAGTTCCGGAAAGAGATAGAGGACAACGATAGAAACGATGCCTGAAACAAGAAGTGCCTGAAAGAGCGATTTGGCGATTGAGAGTTCCGTGCGAAATGTGGAAAGGCGGTAAAGATCGGCGAGATAGAAAATAAAAATCCACAGAAGAAAAAGAATGGAAAACGGGACAAAGTGAACCGAAAATTTTTCACCCACCCCCTCGCCGTATCTCACCATAACCATAAGGACAAGGGCGAGCGTCGCAAGACCGAAATCGGCGATTATGAGTGCGAGTTTCTTTACTATATGCATATCTTTATGGTTATTCTAGCAGGCTCGATGTCTTTTCTCAATTACAAATCCCTCGAAAGCGATTTTGGAGAAACAATCGAGAATGCAACCCAGAAATGAATTACATCGTCATGAATGGGGTGTAGATTGACCCGGTGAGTGAAAATTCAATGTGCCACCTTGTGACATGGAAGTCTGTCAAATTATATGCACGTGATCGCAATAAAAAGATGTGTCTTAATATAGTGTTTTATTTTTTATACGATTGAATTTCTACTCCCGGGTTGACCCGCATTTCGCGTACGGTATAATTAGTTTCATATTGTAAATATATGAAGAAATTTTTTCGAAAACATAACGTAGCGGAAGGGGGCATTGAGCAGAATGTGGTGGTCGAGGCGTCGGGAAAAAAAGATTGGCTGTTGCCGGCAAGTATATTGATTGCGGCGATTCTCATTTCCGGATCGCTTGTTTATAATGCAGGAAAAAGCAGTCCAAAGACCGAGGTGGGAAATAGACCAAGTGACAATCCGGCAAATCAGCAGGGGGGAGCGATCACAAATATGCAGCCTATTTCGAGCGATGATTATGTGAGAGGGAATCGAAAGGCGGCGATAAAAATCGTCGAGTACTCCGATCTTGAATGTCCGTTTTGCAAAACATTTCATAATACATTGAAGCAGGTGGTAAACGCGTATGGAGGCGATGTGGCATGGGTATATCGCAATGCACCGCTCGACCAACTGCATCCGAAAGCTCGAAAAGAAGCGGAGGCGCTCGAATGTGCGGGGGATCTCGGAGGGAATGATGTATATTGGAAATATATAGATCGATTGATGGAACTTACTCCATCGAATAATGGATTGGATCCGGCACAACTTCCGAAAATAGCCGAATATGTCGGATTGGATAAATCAAAATTCGATTCATGTCTTTCGAGTGGAAAATTTGCCGAGAAAGTTCAGTCACAACTCGATAATGCGGTGAAATCCGGATTTCAAGGCACTCCGTTTTCCGTATTGGTGGTGAATGACACTCCCACTGCGCCGGTTTCGGGTGCACTGCCGTTTACCGAAACACTTCCCGGGGGGCAAAAGAACCTGAAACAGATTTTGGACGAAGCATTGAAAAACCTCTAGAAAAAACCCGCCAATTTGGCGGGTTTTCAATAAATATGGTATAATATGCAAATGAGGTGGAATCATTGGATATTGGTCGGGGTGGGAGCGTGGCTTCTCATTTCGCCGTGGACATTGGGTTTTTCGGAACTGAATCTTCCTGTATGGAATGTGATTTTTGCAGGAAGCCTTGTCATTATATTTTCATTGTGGGAATCGTCCCCAAAATAGAATTATGGAAAAAGTAATCTTGTATTCGACGCCTTCGTGCCAATATTGTAAAATGGCGCGGAAATTTCTGCGCGATAAGGGAATAGATTTTATTGAGTATAATGTTGCGGAGGATGAAAAAGCGAGAGAAGAACTTGAAAAGAAATCACATCAACTCGGAGTGCCGGTGATTGATATCAATGGGCATATATTTGTCGGATTTGACAGGCGTGCGATTGAGGTTGAGTTGGAAAAAATGCAATAAAGAATCTCCCGCAGTCTCGAATTGTAAAAAAGACGAAATGGGGGGTAAACCCCGCACCTTTTCACAATAATATACAATGTATTTTGTCTATATTATGAAGAGTAAGAAAAACAATTTATTGTATATTCCCAATTAAAACAAAACCCCCGTGAGAGCGGATTGTGAAAAGGTGCGGGGAAAGCCCGGTAGTGAAGATTCAATTGGTCGCTCCGCGACAAATAAATCAAAAAAATAACCAAAACAATCAAAATAAAAACCCGGTTTATAGTGTATTCCGATTCGATATTTAATATTGAATTTCTACTACCGGGAAAGGTCGGGCATTTCGCAATACATCACATTTTTTATGTTTAAATGTCCAGAATGCGGATACGTTGCCGAAGAAGACGGTGACTGCCCGAAGTGTAAGGTGCAGATGGAGCCCACTGAGTATGATGATTTTCTCGATCCCGGCGACGAAAAATAACCGAAAAACGAGCGATGTTGAACGTCGCTCGTTTTTGGTTTAATATTAGTGCAAAAGTAAAAAATAATTATGTTTGACCTCATTATTATCGGTGGTGGTCCCGCGGGAATTTCAGCGGGAATTTATGCGGGAAGAAAAAAAATCAAAAGTCTTTTGATTACTGATATGTTCGGCGGACAATCAGTGGTTTCGGCTGATATTCAAAATTTTATCGGGGTGAAATCGATTTCGGGATTTGATCTTGCGCAACAAATGGAGGGGCATCTTCGCGCACAGGAAGGAATCGAAATTGCGGAGGGTGATCGGGTTTCTTCGATTGAAGAAAAAACCGAGGGTGGAAAAAAATGGTTTCTCATAAAAACCGAGGGCGGAAAAACATTCGAGTCGCGGACCATTCTTCTTGCCGCGGGAAGCAGACGGAGAAAAATAAATGTTCCGGGAGAAAAGGAATTTGACGGGAAGGGAGTCGCCTATTGTGCCACGTGCGACGCGCCGATGTTCAAGGATAAAAGGGTGATTGTGGTGGGAGGGGGAAACGCGGGACTTGAAAGTGCGCGCGATCTTTTGGAATATGCGCGCGAAGTGAATATTTTTGATTATAAGGATGCATTGAAAGGCGATCCCGTGACTATCGAAAAAATACAGTCAAATCCAAAGGCGAAAATTTTTACACGGACGCAATTATCGGAAATAATCGGCGATACATTGGTGCGCGGAGTGAAATATAAAGACACAAAAACAGGAGAGGAAAAAACAATGGATATTGACGGGGTGTTTATCGAGATTGGATGGATTCCGAATTCCGATCTTGCGAGTGGGTTGGTGGAAGTGAATGAGACGAATGAAATAAAAGTGAATCATCGGACACAACAGACTTCAAATCCGCAAATTTGGGCGGCAGGAGATATCGCGGATGTGCTCTACAAGCAAAATAATATCTCAATGGGCGACGCGATAAAAGCGGTGTTGAATATTCACGAATTTTTAAATAAGAATTCCTAGCATATATTGTTTCGGAAAAAACAAGAAAACGTCCATTTTCTCCTTGTTGAGTTATCTCCGGGGAATAAAAGATATAAAAAAGAGAAAATTATCTCCGCTTACATAATACCTCCGATCGGAGGTATTATGTAAGCGGGTAAAAATGTATCTCAAACTATTCCAACGTACCGTATTTTGTCACTTCAAAAATATGTACATATTCTTTTAATTTTAAGTTATAAATATCCTTCAGAAATTCTTTTGGTATTGCCGTATTCCCTTTCCATACACTTTTTTGCATCATCTCAAATCCCATTTTTTTTAATTCTTCCCGAATCCACATTCTTTTTTTGGAAACTTTTTCTGGAATATCAAATATCACCAGGACACTTTTTTCGTTCGGGAGCGGTGTTAATGGAATAAGTTTTGAGGAGTTTGCGATTGCGCTTCCTTTGTTCGTGAGTTTCACCCTTCCTTCTCTTTGTTCTATAAGTCCCTCCTTTTTAAGTCGGGAAAGCATGGTGGAAAACGCTATTTTTGATTGAAGGTCGATATGTACATTTTTTTGTTTTCTTGTGGCTTCCCATAGATAGTACATTGATTGTTTTCTTGATGTCGTCCCCATCAGTGCAATTGCAATCTCTCCCAACCCTAATCCAAGTTCGAGGAGCGTTTCAAGTGCCATCTCCCCCATACGTGCGAGATGGAGGAGAAGTACCTCGCGTTTTATTTTCGTTTTTCCTCTTTCCTTTTTACTCATACATTTATTCTTACATAATACCTCCGATCGGAGGTATTATGTAAGAATAGAGTTATCCACAGGAGATGAGAAATGAAGAAAAGACCGTTTTGATAGAATAAACTCATGTGAGTTGGTTTAGCACTCCTCCGCGAAAGGGCGGGCGGAGTGTGTATTTTTTTATTTATGGAAAACCAAATTTCTCCCGCGGGAACGGATAATTTCAATCCGTCGCCGGATAAAAAACCCCGTCCGCTTCGTCCCGTATTCATCGGACTTGGCGCCGTGGTTCTTGTTTTTGTTCTTTGGTTTATTTATCTCATATTTTTCAGTGCGGATGCGAGACGTGACTTTGAAGCGCGCAAAAACTACGAACAGGCGATGCGGACGATAAATGCGTATGAGGATGCGATGCGAAACGACATATATGGTGGAAAAACGCCTCAAGAAACACTGAATCTTTTTATTGCCACACTCGAAAAAGATGACATTGAACTCGCAAGTAAATACTTTATTTTGAGGGAAGATGGGAGTCCTGATCCGCAGTGGCTGGAAGGATTAAAAAAAGCGAAAGAGGAAAATAAGATATTAGGTGTTATTGAGAAATTAAAACGTGCTGAACCATATGAAAAAGATATTACATATGAGATGGATTATAAATTTGCTGTTTTTAACCAAAAAAAAGAGATAGATATTTATATAGATCTAGGTTTTGATAAATATTCGGGAGTTTGGAAAATAGAGAGCATGTAAGATAAAAAAATAAAGTAGGTACGGTCTATGTTCTTAAGAAAAACATTACTGTGGCTATCAATCGGAACGCTTGTCCCCATGTTTCTTCCTGTGTCCGTTTTTGCGTATGAAATCGGAACTCATGCATATCTTACAAACACATCATTTGACCTTTTTGATAAAAATTTTTCTTCCAAAAAAATTTCACCCGAGTTACGGGATTTTTTGGTTGACGGAGCGCGGAGGGAGGATGATGTTCCACGGTGGATGAACCATTTTTATGATCCGGTGAATGAACGCGGACTTAATTCCGATGTTTCCGTGGATCCGATAAATGTCGGAAATTGGGACACATCGAAAGCATGGGCAAAGAATGCGGAAAATCAGAATGGGCTGATGTATAAGGTTCCCGCAACGATTGCTTCAATGCTGAATGCCATACAGAAGAAAAAAATAAGCGCGATTTCGGACGAAACGGACTTCACATGGCAGGAGGCGATTCGTTATTATGCAAACGGCGAGAATGAAAAAGCGATGTTCGCGTTGGGGCACGTGCTTCACCTTATTCAGGACGCGAGCGTTCCCGATCATACACGAAACGATCCTCATGCTGGTAATAGTCCATACGAGAATTATACAAGTAGATTTACACTTACGAGTGCGGACGGGAATTTAACACGAAGATTGGACGGCAAACCTCTTCCTATTTTTTCCGACTTAGAGAGTTATTTTAAGGAACTGGCAACTTACTCAAACAATAATTTTTATAGTAAGGATACAATTGGTATACAGAGTGGATATAAATTACCAGAACCAGTGGAATATGAAACAAAAGATGGATTTACATTTTCTCTAAATAAAGACAATGAAGGATATTTCAGTTTATTTAAACAGAAAAAATTAAAAAGCGTCTTTAATTTAAAAGAGGAGATAATCTTTGATTCAAATGATATATTAAATGATTATTGGTCGCGGTTGTCGACAAAATCCGTTCAATTCAGCACGGGAGTGATAAAACTGTTTTTTGATGAAGCGGAAAAGGCAAAAAATGATCCGAATTTTACAAAAACAAAAGAAAAATCGTTTATCGCTGTGCTTGTTGAAGGTATAGGAAATGTTTTGAACACAATAGGTGAAACCACGACCAATATCCGCACATTTATTTCGGAGTTGGGAAGTACAAATAATAACACAAGCACGGTGAATGGTGAGAAAAATACACTTGAAGTCGATTTCGGCGACGAAAATTATGAGCCGGCGATTGAAGATATATCGACGGAAAATAATGAAATCACCGTCGATGGAAACGAAATATCCGGAGGTGAATTCACCCAGCCGACCGTATTGGGAATAGCGTCAACAACCGTTTCTTTCCCGAGTGCAACGACGACAAAAGAGAAAAATAATATTGAAGATGAAATACCGCAAAATGCGCCGACACAAACAATATCCAAGCAGAACGAAAAAAATAAAATAACGTTATCGGGAAACGGGGTGACTACTGCACCCCATCCCACGCCGAAATTTTATGATGTCAATATAAACGAGATTATGTATGATGCGGAGGGAAGTGATGAGGGAATGGAGTGGGTAGAGATTCAAAATACGAGCGCGACGTCGCTTGATATTTCAGAATGGAAATTTTTTGAGAATAATACCCACCATCGGCTCGAGTGGTATCGAGGACCGAAAACGATTTCCCGAAATGGATATGCGATTATTGCGGACAATGCGGAAAAATTTTTTGCACATCATCCTTATGTTTCGTCGCCAATTTTTGATACGTCATTTTCACTTTCCAACAGTGGAGAACTTATCGCCTTGAAGAACGAAGACCTTGAAATCGATTCCGTTCGTTATGATCCGTCTCTCGGCGCGAATGGGGACGGAAATTCGTTGCAACGGAGGACGGATGGCACGTGGTACGCGGCAATTTCCACGCCCGGATTCGAAAACAGGACAGAAGCGCAAAATCAACTGCCTCATGCATCATTTTCGTTTGTTCCGCAATCTCCAAAAGTCGGCGAATCGATATCTTTCGACGCCGCATCTTCAACCGATTCGGACGGGGTCATTGTTCTCTATGAATGGAAATTTGGTGACGATACCACCGCTTCTTCGACAAGTGCGACGACCACACATAGTTATATATTGACCGGAATGTACACGGCGGAACTTACCGTTGTCGATGATAGTGGAGGGAGGGCATCGACCACGACATCATTTTCGATATTTCCGAGTGAAGAACGGCTATCTCCCGCGAATCATATTGTGATAAGTGAGATATTATTTAATGCGGAGGGAAGTGATGAGGGAAAAGAATTTATTGAATTGTATAATCCGACCACTTCGACAATCGATATGAACGAATGGGCGGTGAAATATCGGGTGCACGGATCCACTTCAACCGTCTCGGTGGTCTCATTTAATTCCGGGACCGGCGACCGAACACAAATTCCACCGCAAGGATTTTTTCTCATCGGGTTATATTCGTATGATCCGACAAATTTCGGCGGAAGAGAGGCGGATGTCACGCGCTCCCGATCGCTTCCCAATGGGACGGACGAAGTGACGATTACGTTGTATGATATGGCCGATGCGATTGTCGACGAGGTGACGTATTCCTCCGAGTCGATAACGAGCGACGGACAGAGTATCGAACGAAAAACCATTTCCGACGGTGCATGTGTTTCGTCTCGTGGAGCGGGAGAATTTTTGGGAAATACATGTGATGAAAACATTTCGGGTGATTTCGAATCACGGTCAACCCCTTGTCCGCAAAACACAAAAAGTTTGAAAGAACCGCGAGGACAGCTTTCCGGAATGTTCCCGCGGGGAAGTGCAACGAGTACCATATCGTTCAATCGTGATTCGCTCGCCCTCGAATTTGCGTGGGGCGCATCGACGTCGTCGGATATTGTCGGTGATCCGATATATACCATTATTGATATAAGTTCATCAACAACAAAACTCGCGACAATCGAAACAACATCGACCGAGGCATTGATTGCGGTAAACGAGGTGGGGAGAGAATATATATTTCAAATGATTGCCAAAGATTCCGACGGATATTCTTCGGAAACGAAGACATATTCAATATCGGTGACGGGTCTACTCGATAATTTGTATATGTATGCGGATCCGCGCGTAGGATCGGAAAATAAATATATTCTCGATTTGTATTATGATCGTTTTCCGTTTATTCCGAATAAATTCGGAAGGAATGCGTGGCAGGCGATGGTGTTTTATTTGAATCGTTCGCCGAATAAGGAGAATATAATACTTACAAATTCAAACGGGGCGTCACATCCTCCACAGGATCTTTCGGGAGTGGTTGCGATTACTTTTCCGTCGTGTTGGGGTGGAGGAGAGGGGGTCGGGGTGTATTCGATCCCGTTTCCACTTTCGAGTGAATGGTGTTCCACAGTGGGTGGAGGATTGCACGTGAGTGCGCTCTCGTATGGATCGCTTGAAGATAAACATTTACTCATTCGTCCTACAGCACTTGTTGATCAATCAAATTTTTCTTCAAGTGATTATATCACCGTCGGATATTACGACTTGAGCGATACGGGCGGAGGACGACAGGATTTTACGTTTGTTGCCTCAAATGAAACAAAATATTATTTTCAAGATGCAAAACCGTTACAAAAAGGTCCGGTGATTTCGGGAGATGTTACCAAGTCATTCGATGAATCCTCGTCGCTTCTTACTCTTTCGTGGAATGGGGCGACCGATGAAGATACGTTGGATTCGAGAATTATGTATGATTTGAATTTCGCGACGAGCAGTGATGCCGAGGTGGTCTGGAATGCAACGAGTTCTCTCCCGAAATATCAAAGACACGTGGAAAGCGGAGATAATTTTGTCATCAGTCTTCGTGCACGCGATGATTTTGGAAATGTGTCGCAGATTGCGACAACATCGTGGAAATATCCGGATGTGGAATGGTATATCACACAGGAGAATATGGGAGGATGGAGCGGTGAATTCGGTACGGTGAATTTAAATTCTTTTGAAGCCGACACCGCGACATTTCAGAGTTTTGTTCCGCAGGAAAATATTTCGATAAATAAAATTGCAATTCGCGTAACACAAGAGGAGGGAGGCGATCCTACGCATCTTCGCATTGGTGTATTTCCGGATACCGGAAGCAGTACGCCGAATATGGGGGCATCACTTGGAGAAGCGGTCATCCAAAATATGATTCGCCCCGATGTGAATTCCGATCAAACATTCACATTTTCAACGCCCATTGCACTTTCTGCGAGCACGACATATTGGCTGGCACTTGATGTCGCTTCGTATTTTGATACTCGGGGATATTTCAGAAACAGATGGAGGCAGGTGTGGGGCGGAGATCAATATGCATTCGGTACCGCGGGAATGGGACACGCACGAGGGTTGAATGCCGGCCCCGGCGGAGGATTGTCGGGGATAAATGCAGGATCTGATTGGTATATGAAAATCGGACTGAAATAAAACTCATTTTTTTGGATGTTCCGGGATAAATTTTCATTTCTTACATAATACCTCCGATCGGAGGTATTATGTAAGAGATGGTAAAGAAGGATTTTTACGTTGTGTGAAAATATGTTTTATGGAATTATTTTAGCCGGATAACGCGGTGGGTGGATGTATTTTAGAGCATAAATTTGTATAATGAGTGTATGACCCGTCAGCAGATTATTACATTATCGGTATTGGGGGTGATTGTCTTCGGACTTATTCTCTTCGGAGTTTTTTATCAAAAAAATCAACTTCTCGGTATTGATGAGCGGGGACAGCAGGACGAGCCCATCATTCCTCCCCGCGAGGAAGCGAAGACGTTTGGCTATTCTCCCGAAATTCCAAAAGATGTGGTTACCACCACTGTCGGAAAAGCGGAAGCGCCCGCGAGCGGAAATCCGTCACTCGATACGAAAATGCGGTTTTATGACATGAAGGCGACAGTGAGGGGATTCAGTCCGTCGAATATTGCGGTGAATAAAGGCGATACAGTGGAGATAGATTTTACCGCGGTGGACGGTGCTTATGATCTCGACTTCCCGTATCTTGGTGCATATTTTTCGACGGTAAAGAAAGGGGAAATGAAAAAGTTTCCGTTTGATACGAGTATTCCCGGAACATTTATTTTTGAGTGCAGAAATTCGTGTCCGCCTGGCGGAAAAATTCAGGGAACACTCATCGTGTTGCCGTAACGAAAAGTACATATCATTTTTCCGAAAAAAAATATTTTGAAAAATGGAATTCTATCACGTACTTTCACGGGGGATAGAGAGAAGAAAAATCTTTCTCGATAAGAAAGATTTTTTGCGTTTTATTCACGACCTGTATGAATTTAACGACGAAGAACCGGCATTTTCCGGTCGTCTATATGTATTCCGTAACTCCCAATGCAACGACGTACAACGTCGTTGCATTGAAGAAGAAAAGCAAAAAGGTCCGAGAAAATTTCTTGTGAATCTTCTCGCGTTTGCACTTATGCCAAATCACTATCATCTTTTTATTTCAATAAAAAACAGAGAATCACTCACGTTGTTTATGAGAAAATTAAACGGCGGATATGCCCGATATTTTAACGAAAAATATAAAAGGAAGGGGCCATTGTTTGAAAGCAGGTTTAAATCAATCTTGATAAAAAGTGAGGCGCATTTTATCCACCTTCCGTATTATATTCACTGCAATCCGTTGGATCTTACAATGCCGGAGTGGCGCGAAAGGAAAATCGGTGATTACCGAAAAGCATTGAATTTTTTGGAGAATTATAGATGGAGTAGTCACGCGGATTACATCGGAAAGAAAAATTTTCCCTCAGTAACTCAGCGCGAGTTTCTTCTTGAATATTTTGGCGGG
>JAKANR010000011.1 GCA_021823645.1 bacterium | reverse complement strand
CTCAAGGAGGCAAAAGATATTGCCGACGCGGCTCCGAAATTGGTGAAGGAGGGAATGAAGAAAGAAGATGCCGAAGAGTTGAAGAAAAAGCTCGAAGCGGTTGGTGCAACCGTGGCACTCGAATAATAATAGATGCTGATTTACTTGCCCGACTGAATGATGTGAGTCGTTCGGGCGGGTGCGGATATTAAAAACCCCACCATTGAAGAATGGTGGGGTTTTGGTTACAATACCAAAAGAAATGGGCGCTTAGCTCAGTTGGTTAGAGCGTACGATTCACATTCGTAAGGTCACAGGTTCGAATCCTGTAGCGCCCACTTGAATCTATGTTAAACTATCTATATCTGCATTAATCTATGAGGAAAATAGAAAAAGTTTTTACAGCAACATGTTTTGTGTTAGGAGTCGCAGGCTTAATACTGCTGTTCCTTGGTTTTGTTGATTTTGGGGTTGTTTTGTCTTCTCTGGTACTTATTGCAACCGCTTTGGTTATTGGAAAACAAGCATTTGCAACCGAAAAGATGGTAGAGTACCAGTCTATTCCTTCTATAGAAATGTTTTTGGTTTGTCATAAAGATGGTGGACATTGTTTTGCTTTTTATAACCTATCATCCATCCCAGGAAGAGTAGTTTTTAATTTGTCATTCAAACAAAATGATGTAACTCCTGAATTGAATTATAAAAATAGAGATATCAATTATCGGATTCCCCCGCAGGGAAGTTTGGTTACAGCAACAGCATTTTTTGTAAATGACGATAATTTTCCAAAGGAAATTGAAATAAAGAAAAATTTTATAGTGAAGATTAGGGCTGTAATACTTCCAGACTTGGACGATGTTAGTACTGATACCAGAAGAATCTATAAAAAAGTGTATAAATTTATAGACGAACATCACGACAGTTTATACAATAAGAGATGGAATGAAGAAACTATAGGATTTCCAGATATACTTCTTTTTTCCCCAGAAAATGCTGGCTTAAAAAAAAATGTTGAAATTGTTGTAAGGGGATATATGGAGAAAGAGCGGCAACCAAAAAATTGATGATTATTCACAAGTTTTTGTCGATTTTGATGATGAATAGAATATACTATGAAAATTACTAAATTTGGACATTGTTGTTTTTTAATCGAGGAACAAAACTTGAGGATTTTAACCGATCCCGGAATGTATTCAACAGAACAGAACGATGTAAAAGATATTGACGTAATTCTTATCACACATGATCACAACGATCATTTACACATAGATTCGTTAAAAACAATTTTAAAAAATAACCCTCAGGCAAAAGTTATCACTAACGAGAGCGTTGGTATTTTACTGGAAAAAGAGGGGATTACTTTCACTATCATTGAAGATGGTCAGAATTCTTTAGAAAGTAATGTATTGATTGAAGGATTTGGTAAAAATCACGAGGTTATCCATTCATCAATTCCTCAAACACAAAATACTGGGTATTTTATTGCTAATCGTTTGTTTTATCCCGGTGACGCGTTTACTAATCCAGGGAAGCAAGTTGAGATATTAGCATTGCCAGTTGCGGGGCCGTGGGCACGATTATTGGAAGTGGTTAATTACGCGCTTGAGTTGAAGCCAAAAGTTTGTTTTCCTGTACACGATGGAAATTTAAAATCGCCTGGGGCAGCGCACCGCATTCCAAAAAATATTTTAGAACCACAAGGGACAGGATTTATTATTTTAGAGATAAAAAAGGAATATCTTTTTTAAAAAATAAAAGTAGACGAAACTACCGAATTAGGTAGTTTTTGTTTACAGTGGGGAATTGGGAAAATATGAGAGAAACCGATACCTATTTCTTTGACTGTATAACCTGTTGATAAATGGGATGCCCGATTTGAATTTATGTAGGTAAATAAAGGGTTTTTTTGATTTATGTAAGCCGTCTTGGGCGGTTTTTGTTTTTTATGCCGTGTGGTGTATTATGAAATGGAAGTGGGGAATTGTGGATAACAGTGTGGATAAGTACCCAATGTGGGGGATAACTCAAAAATATGCTTCTTGGCGAATATAAACATACGGTAGATCCAAAAGGGAGAGTTGCGATTCCCGCGAAGTTTCGTGAGAAATTTACCGCAGGCGCAATCGTTACCCGTGGTTTGGACCACTGTCTTTTTGTGTTCAGTAAATCCGAGTGGGAGATACTGGCACAGAAAATTATTTCACTTCCGCTTGCGCAAGCCGATTCCCGCGCGTTCGCTCGTCTTATGCTTTCGGGCGCGACCGATGTTGAGCTTGATGTGCAAGGAAGAATTTTGATTCCGGATTCACTTCGAAATTATGCGCAGATGAAGAAGCAGGTGGTGGTAACCGGAATGTATACGCGTGTTGAATTATGGGATACGGATGCATGGGAAGCGTATAAGAAAAAAACCGAAAGCGCAGCGGATGAAATCGCCGAGAAATTGAGCGAGTTGGGGATATGACCGATGTGAAGCACATTCCAGTTCTTTTAAATGAAGTTATACAAGTTCTTGATCCGAAGCCTGGAGAATTTTTTATCGATGGCACGCTCGGAGGGGGAGGACATACCGTGGCGATTGCAAAATATTTGGAATCAAATGGGAGAATTCTTGCGGTTGATGCCGATAACGAAGCAGTGAAACGAGTAGCCGCGGAATTTCCAATTTCTCCGCCAAAGGCGGATCCGCCTCGGGCGGAAAATTTCCAATTTCAAATTTTTCACTCCAGTTATACGGAAATTTCGGAAATACTGAAAAAAGAAAAATTGCCGAAAGCGGACGGATTGCTTCTCGATCTGGGATTTTCTTCTTTCCAAATCGACGACCCACAAAGGGGATTCAGTTTTCTTCACGATGCGCCACTCGATATGCGTTATGACACCGATTCGAAAAATATTTCCGCCAAAGACGTGGTGAACGGAACGGGCGAGAAAGAGCTCTCGGATATTTTCTGGAAATACGGAGAGGAACGAAGGAGTCGAATTATCGCAAAAAAAATTATCGAGGCGCGGAAGAAAGAAAAAATCGAAACAACGGGGCAACTTGCGAGGATTATCGAAAAAGCCGTTTTGAGGGGTCGCATGCACCCGGCGACAAAAGTCTTTCAGGCGCTTCGCATTTACGTGAACAAAGAACTTGAAAATGTAGAGACAATCATGAGGGAGATTCCGGATATCATCGGCAATAACGGGCGAGTCGCCGTGATTTCATTCCATTCACTTGAGGACAGAATCGTGAAGAATGCATTTCGGGATCTTGTGAGGTCAAAAAAAGCCGAATTTATAAACAAAAAACCAATTATTCCGACCCGTGCAGAACTTTTGAATAATCCACGAAGTCGTTCCGCAAAATTGCGGGCAATACACATTATTTAACCTTTTTATATGACCATTATCAGTCCGGCAAAAAACAGAAATTATATACGTTCTTTTATCATATTTTTCGGTATGGCGTTTGTCGTGAGTGTCATTTATATTTCGGGATACAACGCATTCGTGAATACGCGGTATGAATTGAAAATTCTGAAACAGGATATCGTAAAATTGGAGGAACAAAATGCGGATTTAAAAAATACATATTATCAAATGACGGATCCGACACGTTTGGAACAATTGGCCGCCGAACATCAGCTCATTCTCGATCGACAACCAAAATATTTAGGATCCGCCCAATGAAGAATTTTCGATTTTATGCACTCTTCTTTATTTTTGTAGGTCTCTTCGGCGCACTGGGCGTTAATCTTTATAACCTTCAGATTTTACAGGGGAAGGATTTTGTCGCGAAGGCGGATGTCATGAAAAAACTTGCCGCCGAGCTCGAACTACGACGCGGTCAAATATTCATCACCGACCGGTTTAACGCGAGTATTTCCGTTGCGTTGAATAAGGATGAGCCGATTATTTTTGTTGCGCCGAGTGAGATAAAGGATTCGCAAAAAGTGAGCGAGGAGCTTTCGGGAATTGTCGGCATGAGTGCAAACGAATTGAAGGATATTATCGATTCGAATCCGGAAAGTTATTTTCGCGTTCTCGTAGATAAGGCGACCGATGAACAAGTGAATTCGGTGGGTGAAAAAAAACTTGAAGGGGTGCACGTCGAGACAAAACAATATCGTTCGTATCCATACGAAAACCTTGCATCCCAAGTAGTCGGGTATGTCGGAAAAAATGAAGAAAATCCGGAGCCGGCGGGCATTTACGGTATTGAACGTTTTTATAACGATGTTCTTTCGCAGGGAGAGGATGTGCATCTCACCATCGACCGAAATATACAATCGCACGCGGAGCAGATTCTCGGAAAGCTCATAGAAAAATTTCAGGCAACCGGAGGAACGATTATTGTCGAGGATCCGAAAACCGGAAAAATTCTCACGCTTACCAATAAACCTGATTTCAATCCGAATGAATACGGAAAATCCCGCCTGCAGGATTTTATGAATCCCGCCGTGCAGTCGCAATATGAGCCCGGATCGGTATTCAAACCGCTTACCATGGCGGCGGGGATCGATACCGATGCGTTTACTCCCGACACCGAATTTACTGACAAGGGTTCGGTGACATTGAACGGAAAGACGATTCATAACGCGAACAACAAGGTGTACGGGAAAATCACTATGACGGGAATTATCGAGAATTCGGTAAACACCGGTGCGGTATATGCGGAACAACTTGTCGGGCACAAAACTTTTTATGAATATCTGAAAAAATTCGGATTTACCGAAAAGACGGAGATAAGTCTTCCGGAAGAGATTGCGGGAAACATCAGAAATCTTGAACGAAAGGACGTCCGTGCGATTGATTTTGCCACAGTGGCATTCGGACAGGGGGCCGCCGTAACTCCGCTTCAATTCATCAATGCGTTTTCGGTATTTGCGAACGGCGGGGTACTCATGAGACCATATATCAACACAAATGAAGAACCCTCTGTTGTACGGCGGGTCATCAGCGAAGATACGGCAAAAAAAGTGACGTCAATGATTGAATCAACCGTGGAGAAAGCGAAAATCGCGAGCATTCCCCAATATAGGGTTGCCGGAAAAACGGGAACGGCATATATTCCGGAAATGGGAAAATATTCCGATCAGATGATTCATACGTTTGTCGGATTCGCACCCGTCAGTGATCCGAAGTTTGTTATTCTCGTAAAACTTGACCGTCCCCAAGTCGGAGAGCTTGCCGGACTTACCGTGGTACCTGCATTCCGCGAACTTTCCGAATATATATTGAATTATTATAACATCGCTCCCGATAAAGCGGAAAAAAATATTAATTAAACGGGATTCATCCCGTTAATGATAGTTTTTATTCGTATTTTTAAATTGATAAATAAAATTATGTATTACAGAAACGAAAATAAAAGGACGATGAGTATAGAAAAAACGTACGGAAACGTAAACGTTTCCTATCATTAACGGGATGAAAAAAACTCTTCTTGCCATTCTCAAAAAGGCGGTAAAATTTCTCGCGAAGCTCACGCTCAAACGATATAATCCCGGCATCATCGGCATTACGGGAAATATAGGAAAAACGTCCGCGAAGGAAGCGGTAGGGGTGGTGCTTTCGCATACCCGACGGGTGCGTGCGTCCTCAAAAAGTTTCAATAATGAAGTCGGTTTACCGCTTTCCGTTTTGGGCGATTGGAATGTCACCGAAGGAATTCTTTTTTGGATTGGAGTGTTCATAAAATCGATATTTCGATTGATTGTGATAGACAAAAAATATCCCGAAATCATTGTTTTGGAATACGGAGTCGATCGTGTGGGAGATATGAAATATCTTCTCGACATCGCGCGCCCCCACATTGGCGTGTTCACTGCGATGGGGAACGAAACTCCGGTGCACATTGAATTTTTTGCGGGTCCCGAGGTGATTTTGAAGGAAAAAACAAAACTCGTGAGCCAGCTTCCGACCACCGGTTTTGCGGTGTTGAATGCGGATGACATGAAAGTGATGACCGCAAAAGAGTATACGCGCGCGAATGTCATCACATTCGGTTTTTCCGAAAAAGCGGATATGCGCATCAGTGCATTTTCGAATTATGTTTCGGATGAGGGGGGTGGGGTGACATTTAAACTTACCTATGGAGGAAGCGTGGTGCCGATACGAATTGAAGGAGGATTGGGAAGAGCTCCCGCGTATGCGGCCGCGGTCGGTGCCGTGACGGGGCTCATATTCGGAATGAATCTTGTGAAAATTGCCGAAGCACTTTCGCACTATGTTCCTCCGAACGGTCGTGAGCGCATTATCCGCGGAATACGCCACTCGGTGATTATCGACGATACTTATAATGCATCTCCAACGGCGACCAAGGAAGCGCTCGCCACGTTAAAGAGTTTGGATGCGAAAAGAAAAATTGCGGTGTTGGGCGATATGTTGGAATTGGGAAAATATACATTCGATGAACATCAGGCACTCGGACACTTGATTCCCGAAAGCGCCGACTTGTTATTCACCGTGGGTATTCGCGCAAAAATTATTGCGGAAACCGCGGAGAAGATCGGATTTTCCAAAAAGAAAATATTTGTATTTACGAATATTCATGAGGCGGCGATGCAGTTACAACAAAAAGTATTGCGGGGAGACCTTATTTTGATAAAAGGATCGCAGGGAGTTCGCATGGAGCGGGTGGTGAAGGAAATTATGACCGAACCGCTTCAGGCGAAAAAGTTTTTGGTGCGCCAGAGCCGTTCGTGGCTCAGAAAGGCGGGACTATACGACTAAAATTAAAAACTAAAATCTCAAATCTCAAAAATAAAGCCAAAAATTCATTCTTTCTTGCCTCCCGTATTTAATTTGGTTATAGTGATGAACGTTCAAGGGCATCATCGTTTAACAGCTAGGACAATGCCCTCTTTCACCCCGCATCTTTTAAAATCATTAATCATGGCCTCATCGTCTAACGGCTAGGACAATGCCCTCTCACGGCATAAATAGGAGTTCGATTCTCCTTGGGGCTACACTTAGAAAATCATGTCGTCGGAGCGAAAAGTCACTCTTTCGGGCGATTTTTATTTCTGATAAAGTAAGAAATATGAACATTCGTGCCATTGGTTTTGATTATGGCGGTGTTATCGGGGGGAGTCCCGGGAGTGTATTTGAAAAAGGAGTTGGTGATATTTTAGGCGTGAATAGAGAACTTTTTAAAAAAATATACTTTGAAAATAATTTTCTTGTGAATACCGGAAAATTAACTTGGGATGAGTTTTGGAAATTGAGTTATAATTTTGTATATGAATTCTGAGGAAAGATATTGCCAAAATTGTCTGCCTACGGCAGATCTCCCGAAGGGAGATAAATAAATATGGATAGTCAAACTAAAGTTTGTCAGAACTGCCATCAAAATTTTACCATTGAACCAGAAGATTTTTCCGCCAAAGGCGGATCCGCCCCGGGCGGAGATTTTTAATTATCTATGAAAGAAGAACGAATATGCCAAAACTGTAAGTTAATGTTTCTCATCGAAGATGAGGATTTTCAGTTCTATAAAAAAATAGAGGTGCCACCGCCGACGTTTTGTCCGGAGTGTAGATTTCAGCGAAGATTGAATTTCAGGAACGAACGGAATCTTTATAAAAGACCATGTGGGCTTTGTAAAAAAATTATGATCACCACGTTTTCTTCTGATAATCCTCGTATAGCGTATTGTCAGGAGTGCTGGTGGTCTGATAAATGGGATCCGGCGGATTATGGTCGTCCTTATGATCCATCAAGAACCTTTTTTGAGCAATTAAATGAATTATTCAATGAGGTGCCACTTCCGGCTCTTGGGAACAATTATCCAACACTTGTGAATAGTGAATATGTAAACGAGAGTGGATCAGTGAAGGATTCTTATCTTACCTTTGATGCTGATTTTTGTGAAAACACTATGTATGGCACGCGACTCACTCATATCAAGGATTCATCTGATCTTTATATGTCGAGAGATGCCGAACTCGAATATGAAGATGTTGCATGTTATAGGAGTTCACGAATATTTTTCTCGGAAGATTGTGCGGATTGCGTGAATGTTTATTTTTCGAAGAATATGGTGAATTGCCAAGATTGTTTTGGATGTGCAGGACTGAGAAACAAACAATATTATCTTTGGAATCAGGCACTCACAAAAGAGGCATATAACGAAAAATTAGAGGCGTTTAAAAAAAGTATGAAAACGCGTATGGGGGGGAGTGCGTTATGGGAGGAGGCACTTGCTGTTTGGAACTCTGTTCCCTATAAATTTTTTCATGGGTTGGGGAATAATAATGTGACTGGCGACTATCTCTATCACTCAAAGAATGCAAAAGATTCGTTCCAATGTCAGGGATTGGAGGATGGAAGATTTTGCCAACTTATTAAAGATGGATCGGTAAAAGATGTATATGATTACACTATTTGGGGAGCAAATGTACACATGATTTATGATTGTATCAATGTTGGAGAAAATACCGCGAATGCAAAATTCAATTTTGTTGTGGCGCTCGGAAATACGATGAATGCTGAGTATTCCATGTGGTCACTCAATGTGGCAAATATTTTTGGATGTTCTGGCATTAGAGGAAAAAATACTATATTCTCAATAAAGAATATTCAAAAGAACAATATGAATTATTGCGTTCGCAAATTATTGCCGATATGCAAAAGAATCCATATGTGGATAAGAAGGGAAGGGTGTATGGATATGGAGAATTTTTTCCTTGCGAGCTTTCGTCCTATGCATACAACGAAACAAACGCTATGGAATATTTCCCCGTTACCGAAGAAGAGGCGGAGGCACGAGGGTGGAGATGGCGAAAAGAATCGCGTTCCGAACATGCAATTACGATGAAGGCGGGGGACATTCCCGAAAGTATCGATGATATTCCCGATTCGATTGTAAATGAAGTGATTGAGTGTGCAATGTGTCAACGTGGATATCGTATTGTTTTTGCGGAGTTGAAACTTCTCAAAAGATTTTCTTTTCCGGTTCCGCAAATGTGTTCGGAGTGTCGTCATAAAAGACGATTTAAAAGAATAAATCCAATGAAATTGTGGAGGCGAACGTGCCAATGTGCGGGAGAAAAGAGTGAAAACGGAATATACACAAATACCGGAAAACATCAACACGAGGGGAAATGTTCAAAAGAATTTGAAACAAGTTATTCTCCTGATCGAAATGAAATTGTGTATTGTGAGAAGTGTTATCAAGCGGAAATAGTATAAAGAATTTTAAATTTTAAATGGAAAACGAATCAATAAAATTTCTCAAAAATATTGAAGACAACACAGGTTTTCTACCTGATGTTTTTATTAAGAAAGAAATAATTGGTAGGGGAGCTTTTGGGACTGTTTATAAAGCAGAAATTGAAAAAGGTCCCCATAGAAAATCATTCGCGGTCAAGGATTATAGGTTAGGGTCTGGGATAACAGAACGAATGCCAGAAGAACAAATTAAGAGATTTGTATTGAGAGCGTTTAGTGCCTATGAAGAAGCAAAAAAGGCAGGACTCAAGGTTTTTCCTACTGTAAGAATTAGTCAAGATCACTACCAATTATTGATGTCTTTGAAAGAAAATGATAACTATTCTTTGTTAAGTAAAGGGAATGCAGATGATTTATTTTCTGACAGAGATAACAAAAGAATGGAGCGGGTAGAAAATATTACAAACATTCAAGAATTAGTTGCTGATATTGAAAGTAATTTAATGAAGGCATCTGAACGCAAAATTTATCTTCCTTGGGATTCATATTTTTTTGTTGCAGAAAAATCTAATCCTACACACCTTGATTTCGTGATAGGAGATTATGATTATGTTGCAGACAAAGACTATAGAGAAAGAGAGTATAAACGAAAAGAATTTTTTGATATGAATATAAATGAAGCAAAAATCTCACTAAAAAACCTATTCTCTTCTTATCTCAAGAGAGAAAAAAAAGAAGAATTTAATATCTCGGTAGCAGGATTATTAGATAAATTTCGGGTAGAAAATATTGATAAATTTAACCAATAGGAAATTATTAAGCTGATGTTTTCCCAGAATCTATTTCTCTATATAAATAGTGTAGAAATATAAAAAATGAAAACGAAAGTTATAAAAATAAGCTCTAAAGAACCAGAGAAGAAAATAATTCAAAATGCCACGAAAATTATAAAAAACGGCGGACTTGTGGCATTTCCAACAGAGACGGTATATGGACTTGGTGCAAATGCGTTTGATGCAAAGGCAGTAGGAAAAATTTTTAAAGCAAAAGGACGTCCCGCGGACAATCCGCTTATTGTGCATGTGAGTGATAAGCGAATGTTAAATTCAGTGGTGAAAGAAATTCCGTTAAAAGCAATTCCACTTATGAAGAAATTTTGGCCCGGACCACTTACGATTGTATTCAGAAAGAAAAAACAGATTCCAAACGTAGTAACTGCAGGAGGGGATACGGTTGCAGTGAGAATGCCCTCGCATTCAGTGGCGTTCGCGCTTATTAGAGGAGCTGGAGTCCCAATAGCTGCGCCATCGGCAAATACCTCGACACGTCCGAGTCCGACAGAGGCAAGGCACGTGTATGATGATTTTAACGGAAAAATTCCACTCATACTTGATGGAGGAAAAACAAATATTGGTGTTGAATCAACCGTGCTTGATCTTACAACAAAAATTCCTATATTGTTGCGGAAGGGAAAAATAACAAAGAAAGATATTGAAAAAGTTATCGGGTCCATACAAGTTCATGTTAAAAAAACAAAAGGAGTGGTGAAATCTCCGGGTCAAAAATATAAACATTATGCTCCGAAAGCATCACTTATTCTTGTGCGTGGAGGAATACAGGCGGTGAAGAGAATTATCTCGAGATATAGTAAGAAAAAGATTTTTATTATTACCTTTTCGGAAAATAAAGATAAATATTCTGGAGTACATGAAATATATATTTTTGGGAAAAAACAAAATACAATTGCTGCAGCAAAAAACTTTTTTTCATTACTTCGAAAGTGTGATAAAAATGGAGCGGATATCATTATTGTCGAAGCAGTTATTGAAAATGGGGTGGGGGAAGCGCTTATGGACAGAATTTCACGTGCGGCCTCAATGATTGTATAATCTACAATATGATAGAAAACATAGCGGTTATAGGGGCAGGAAGAATTGGGAATGCTTTTGCAAGGATTTTCAAGAAAAAAGGATACACCGTTGAATTATGGGATAAAGAAGAAGGGAAGGTGCGTGGGCAAAAAAGTCTCTTTGAGGTGGTATCGAGTGCCGATCTCATTTTTTTGTGTGTTCCATCGTGGGCACTTCGTGAGGTGTGCGGGCTTATAAAAAGTGCAGTAAGGAGCGGAGTATATATTATTTCAACTGCAAAGGGAGTTGAAAAAGAAACATTAAAGACACCCGATGAAATTATCGGAGAGTTTTTCCATAAAAAAATGTTCGGCATGTTGGGAGGACCGATGCTTGCGGAAGAACTTGATTTGAATCACGTTGGGGTGGGAATGATCGGTTCGGCGAATAAGGAAGTATATAAAGCGATGTGCGTGTTGTTTCAGGACACTTCGGTGCAGATGCTTTATTCGAAAGATACACACGGAGTTGCGCTCGGAGGAATATTGAAAAATGTGTATGCACTGGCGTTTGGTATTGCCGACGGACTCGGATGGAGCGGAAATGCGAAAGGATGGCTTTTAGTGGAATCAATGAACGAGATGTCGCGCCTTGCGTGGACACTCGGAGGGAAAAAAAGAACCATTGCGGGCATTGCGGGACTTGGGGACCTCGCGACATGCGGATTCAGCGAATATTCCAGAAATCGACAAGCGGGACAGGATGTATTGGAGGACGGTAAATTCGATATACAGAGTGAAGGGGTGGTGTCGGTGCCGTCATTATTTTCGATTGTCGGAAAAAAAGTGAAAAAATTCGAAATATTGAATGCGTTGAGAGGAATTATCGACGAGAGAAAAGATCCGCGCGAAATTTTCCAAAATCTTTTGAAGCATATACAATAGAAATTCCATGAATGAACAAATTCCGGAAATAAAGAAAAAAAAGAATTTCAAGTCCGAATTCATCTGGTTTGGACTTCTTGGTTTTATCGTCCTTCTTATCGTCGCATCATTCGCACTCAGGGGTTCCGAATATTTTTCGGTCCGGTATATAAGGGATGCGAATATTTTTTTTCCGCTTATCACCGTTTCCTCCTTGCTCGATAGTGTAAATCCGTGTGCGTTTTCGGTGCTGTTGCTTACCATCGCATTTCTCCTGAATATCGGTCGTTCGCGCGCGCATATTTTGAAGGTGGGGGGACTGTATATATTCGGAATTTTTCTCGTGTATATTCTCATCGGATTCGGAATATTGGGCGTTCTGAATGTTTTTAATATTCCACGTCTTATGTCAAGAGCGGGAGCGACGATTCTTATGGTATTCGGGCTCATAAGTATTCTTGGAGTTATTTTTCCCCGTTTTCCGATCAAACTCGGAATTCCGAAAAGCGCACACGCACGACTTGCGACATTCATCGAAAAAGCGTCATATCCAGCCGGATTTATCTTGGGAGTGCTTGTCGGTCTTTTTGAATTTCCGTGTACCGGGGGTCCGTATCTTTTCGTGTTGGGATTACTTCACGATCGGGGATCGTTTTGGTCGGGATTTTTGTATCTTTTGTGGTACAACCTCGTGTTCGTTTTACCCCTTGTGGTTATGCTTTTTCTCGCGGCGAATAAATTTGCGCTCGAAAAACTCACCACATGGAGAAAAGAAAGCGCGCACAGTATGAAGATATGGGGGGCGCTGGCGATGATTCTACTTGGTGTCTTTATCTTCCTTTTTTAACGGTGTACACTGAAATTCACGTATGGACCAGGAAAAATTTAAACAATTATTATCGCGGGTGGACGAATTGCGCAAAGGCGGAAATTTTGATCTTTCGACGGAAGAGGATTTAAGTATTGCGGTGATGAATCTCATAAGTCTCGAAGAACACTTCTTTTTCACCGGAGAAAAGACGGAGAAATCGGAATATTTTAATCTGCTTCAAGAGACGAGAGAAATCAGAAAATCGTTGCTCGGGCGCATGATTCCCGCGCACGAAGGGGAGACGTGGTGTATTTCGAAGCATTTACTCGCCGCAAGCATGCGAATTATGGAGGTGGGAACAAAACTTTTGGGAGACGGAAAAAAAGAAGAAGCGGAAGATATGTTTCAGAAAGCGTATAAAATATACGCAATGTTCTGGGGATTGCGATTGAAACTCATCGATATTTCCGGAGTGAAAAAAATTAAAGATGAGCAATTGAACGTCCATGATAAAAATCCCGATGGGAAAAAACCGTGGACCGTGGAAGATATTGTCGAAAAACTAGTTGATTGTTGTGATGAATAATCCCGTTAATGATAGTCATTCTCGGGAGAAAACAGTTTTGTACAAATTTGGTTTAATCAGAAATATGGAAAAGGTACGATGTAATTATATGAATGACGTACGAAAACGTTTTGAAAAACGTTTTCTATCATTAACGGGATGAATAAAAATATTATTCCGGTCGTCGTGATTGGCGTTGTGCTTGTCGCCCTCCTCGCAGTTGTTGTGGCGACCACAAAAACAAATGAAGGAAACAAAGTGAATCTCGACGAATTTGCGCAGTGTCTTGCGTCAAAAAATATTACTATGTACGGCGCCGAGTGGTGTTCCCATTGTAAGGAAGAAAAAGCGGGATTTGGGAATTCATTCAAATATGTTCCGTACGTCGAGTGCACGGTTGAAACCCAGAAATGTATCGACAGCGGAGTCGATTCGTATCCGACGTGGATTTTCCCCGACGGAAAGAAATTGATAGGGATACAGGGAATCCGGAAATTATCCGAAGAAAGCGGATGTTCTCTTCCTCCCGGAGCGCAGTAACATAAAAACTCCCTCGAATGTCTCGGGGGAGTTTTTTACACGAAGGACAAAAGGTATAATGAAAGAAAGTTGTTTTATGAACCGGAAAATAAGAAATTTCGATGAGCTCGCGGTTACCGAGGAACGCAAACACGTGCTTGATTTACTCGAGTACGGGCTCCAGTCAGTCGATACGGGAATGGCGGTAAAACGGAATGTGTCGTTTGACGGACGCATTCTCACCATCGTGGGAGAACATTACTCGATCGCGGATATCGGAAAAGTTTTTGTGGTGGGCGTAGGAAAATGCGCTCTTGAGGCGGTGCAGGCGCTCGAAGATGTTTTGGGAGACAAGATTTATGGGGGAGTGATGGTGGATGTCCACGACGGAAAATTGAGAACGGGAAAAATCCAGACGTTTGTGGGCGATCATCCGTTTCCGACCGAACGGAATATTTCGGCGACCAAGGCGATTATCGATCTTTTGAAAGATGCGGAGGAAAAAGATCTTGTGCTTGTTGCGGTCTCGGGCGGGGGATCGTCATTACTCTGTCAACCCGAAAATCTCACGTGCTATGAAGAAAGAAAAATAGACGAAGCGTTATTCCGTGCGGGAGCTCCGATTCAAAAAGTAAATACCGTACGGAAACATCTTTCGCTCGCGAAGGGCGGATATCTCGCGAAATATGCGTTTCCGGCGCGTGTCGTTTCGATTATTTTTTCGGATGTGCCGGGAGATGACGTTCAATTTATCGCGTCCGGTCCCACGGCGTTCGATTCGACAACCGTGCAGGATGCGTTGAACGTATTGCATGAATATAACGTGTTTTCGGAATGCCCATTTGTTGCGCAGGGACTTCTCGAAACTCCAAAAGAACTGAAATATTTCGAGCGGGTGCGCAACACGATTATCGTTTCGAATAAAATCGCATTGCAGGTGATGAAGGAAGTTGCGGAGCGGAAAGGAGCACAGGCGAAAATACAGGCGTTTGATTTTTCGGGGCACGCACGACATATCGGCGCGGGAATTGTCGATGCATTGAAAATAAACCCACCGAATACATTTCTTCTTTATGGGGGAGAGAGCACCGTGGTACTGAAGGCGAGCGGAGGGAAAGGGGGAAGAAATATGGAGGTTGCGCTCTCGGCACTGCGTTTTGCATCGGAACACGACGTCATTGTTTCACTTGCGTCGGACGGACGGGATAACACTGAATTCGCGGGGGGTATTTGTGATATAATAACAAAACAAAAAGCGATACGATTCGGGTTGGATCCACGTGACTTTTTGAATCGAAACGATTCGTATAGTTTTTTTTCAAAAACGGGGGATTATATCGACACGGGGGACACCGGATCGAATATATCGGATCTCATTGTCGGAGTGAGATTTAAAAAATAATACTATAATAACGGGATGAAAAAAGAAGAACAATTTATATTGAAATTTAATGAAGTCGGTATCGAGGATGTGCCTCTCGTGGGCGGAAAAAATGCGGCGCTCGGTGAAATGTATTCACACCTCACCCCGCTTGGCATTCGCATTCCCGACGGGTTTGCGATGACCGCGAATGCATATCGTTTTTTTCTCGAAAAAACCGGACTCAACACACAAATCGAAAAAATTTTGGAAGGACTGGACACTCATGATATTTACGATTTACAGCGGAGGGGCAAAAAAATAAGAAGAAAAATCGTTCGGGCACGACTTCCCGATGAACTCGTGAAAGCGGTGTCGGACGCGTATAAAGAACTCGAAACTCTCTACGGGATAAATGTGAGTGTTGCGGTGCGTTCCTCCGCGACCGCCGAAGATCTTCCCGGGGCATCGTTTGCGGGACAACAAGAGACATATTTGAATATAGTCGGTGTGAACGCGCTCCTTGAAGCGACAAAAAAGTGTATTGCATCTCTTTTTACGGACCGTGCGATTTCATATCGTGTCGATAAGGGGTTTTCGCATCTTACGACCGCACTTTCCGTCGGAGTGCAAAAAATGGTGCGTTCCGATCTTTCCGCAAGCGGTGTCGCGTTTACTATTGATACCGAATCGGGATTTGATGATGTGGTGGTTGTAAACGCCATTTACGGACTCGGGGAATTTATCGTGCAGGGAAAAGTGATTCCCGATGAATTTATTTTGTTTAAACCTTCCCTTGAAAAAGGATTCAACGCGATTATTGCCCAAGATCTCGGGAAGAAAAACATAAAACTTGCGTATGGGGAACGCGGAACAAAAGAGGTTGATGTGCCGAAGAGTGATCAGGAAAAATTCTGTCTTGAGCGGAGTGAGGTGCTCACACTCGGAAAGTGGTGCGTGACAATCGAAAAATATTTTTCCGAAAAACACAAACGATTTCAGCCGATGGATATCGAGTGGGCGAAGGACGGAGAGACGGGGGAATTATTTATTGTGCAGGCGCGCCCGGAAACGGTTCAATCGACCCGTGACCGGAATGTATATCGCGAATATATCCTGAAAGAAAAGGGAAATATTCTTGCGTCCGGTATTGCGGTGGGATCGGGTATCGGATCGGGTCCCGTTCGCGTCATTCGGGATGTGTCGGGTATTCACTCGTTTCAGAAAGGAGAAGTGCTTGTTACCGAAATCACGGATCCCGATTGGGAGCCGATCATGAAAATCGCATCGGCCATTGTGACCGACAAGGGAGGACGCACTTCACATGCCGCGATTGTTTCCCGCGAACTCGGAATTCCGTGTATTGTGGGAACCGGAAACGTAACGCGGGTTTTGAAAACGGGACGGGAGATAACCGTTGATTGTGCATCGGGTGAGGTGGGAAAAGTATATGAAGGAAAACTTCCGTTTGAAATTATTGAACATAAGCTCGATGAAATTCCGAACACTAAGACAAAAATTATGGTGAACCTCGCTTCTCCGGAAGAGGCATTTAAACTTCATTTTCTCCCGACCAAGGGAGTCGGATTGGGGCGCCTTGAATTCATCATCGCATCGTATATTCGCATTCATCCGAATGCACTCATCGATTATCCGAAGTTGAAATCCGAATTTGATGAATTGTCGAAAGGATGGAAGGGAAAGTTGTTTGTAAATGAAAGACAGGAGTTACTTCGGGGAATTATAACTGCGATAGAGGAACAGACAAAAGGATACGAAAAAAAGGAACAGTTTTATATCGACGAACTTGCCGAGGGTATCGCAAAAATCGCCGCCGCATTTTGGCCGCACGATGTGATTATCCGATTTTCCGATTTCAAGACGAACGAATACAGGAAACTGACCGGGGGAGTGTTGTACGAACCCGAAGAAGAAAATCCGATGTTGGGATGGCGCGGGGCGTCGCGATATTACGACGAGAAATTTAAGGATGCATTCGGATTGGAGTGTCTCGCGATGAAAAAAGCGAGGGATGAGATGGGACTCAAAAATATCGTTCCCATGATTCCGTTCTGCAGAACTCCGGAGGAGGGGAATCGCGTGATTGAAATCATGGAAGAGCACGGACTCAGCCGTTCCAAGGATAAAACATTGAAGATATATGTGATGTGCGAAATTCCTTCAAATATTCTTCTTGCCGACGAATTTCTCGCCATTTTCGACGGAATGTCCATCGGATCGAATGATTTAACGCAACTCACACTCGGACTCGATCGTGATTCGGGTATTGTGTCGCATATTGCGAACGAAAAAAACGAGTCGGTGAAGAAACTCATCGCGGAGATTATCAAGAAATGCAGAAAGCAGAAGAAATATATCGGCATTTGCGGACAGGGTCCGTCCGATTTTCCCGATTTTGCGGAATTTTTAATCGGCGCGAAAATCGAAAGTATGTCATTGGATCCCAATACGGTCATAAAGACGCTTATATCGATAGGAGAGAAAGAGAAGAAGGGGAAAAAATAGGATTTAAAGGAAGACACAGAAAGTCACATTCAATGTGGCTTTCTTTGTTTTTATGGTCTGAAATATATATAATGACTACATGAAAATAGCATTTTTCGATTGTGAGGGGTGGGAGGAGAAGATGGTTCGGGAGGCGCTTCCCGGGCATGATCTTAAATTTTTTAAGGAAAAACTTCATGAATACACCGGGGATGAGGTTGATTTCGAGACAATCTCCGTATTTGTGAATTCCGAAGTGACGAAAGAAGTGATCCAAAAATTTCCGAATCTGAAACTTATTGTGACCCGTTCTACCGGGTATGACCATATTGACTTGGAATATTGCAAAGAAAAAAACATTACCGTGGCGTTTGTGCCCGGGTATGGAGACAATACGGTTGCCGAATTCGCGTTCGCACTTATTTTGAATCTTACGAGAAAAATGTACGCATCAATCAATCATTTGAAAGAGACCGGCGCGTTTTCGTACAGGGGATTCCGCGGAGTCGATTTGAAGGGAAGGACAA
>JAKANR010000010.1 GCA_021823645.1 bacterium | reverse complement strand
ACAAAGTAGTTAATTTGTAAATAGCAAAACCCCCAACGATATGTTGGGGTTTTTAATTTAATAGGTCCGAAATCCGCTTGAAAATGAAACAATCTTTATTGGCTTTGGGGAGGGATTAAGAGAAACTGAATCGCCACTTACACTGAGTTCACCATTTTCATACCATTGAGCAATCATATTCTCCACCATCCCCCTTTCGGAATAAGACAATTTTCCATGTTTCTTTTCAAATGCGGCATATATATCCGACATGGTCTTGATAGGATATGAATCGAAAAGTTCCTTGAGCACCGGATTTATTTTCTTTGCTTTTGGCAATGCTTCCGCGCGTTTCATGGATTCCTCCAAATCTTGTTATGTTGCTGACTACATAATAACACAAATATATTCATTACATCAAAATATCCATCACAAAGTAAAAACCCCAACGATATGTTGGGGTTTTGATTTTAATTCTTAATCAAACATTTTTCTGAGTGCGGCGGCTTCGCTGAGGTTTTTCCCAAAAAGATTGGAAAAATTCTCAAGAGAAACGGCAAGTTTTTCTTCCGGAGATACAAACGAAACAACCCTCCACCCCCTTCGTAGGCCTAACGACCGATCGTTTCTTATTCCCAATGACCGGCGAACGGATTCCCATTTTATACCCGAATAAAGGGCATATAAATCATCTTTTTCTCTTAACTGCTTCGAAAGCTCTTCGCATTCTTTTTCGTCATGGATCGGCTTTGCCTCATGCTCTTTCTGTTGCTTTATGACATCTTTTAACTCTTCCCCTTTTTTACGGGAGAGCACGGCGAGCGCTTTCACTTCGTCGTTTGCCTCGCCAAGCTCAGTATCTCCCGGTCCTATTTGCGGAAGCACTTTTTCCATATCCTGAACTTGCTCCTCGGTAACTCCAAACATTTCTTCATTAAGTTCAAAAACAAATCCGTTGCCTTTCATATGAACATCTCCTTTATTTTGTTATATAAAAATAGGTTTATCACGCATGATATATCCTATGTTTGCTGTTTTCTACGATACAAGATATTCCGACTTGCGTCAACACATCTCCCTTCTTCTCCCATACTGAATACTTAATACTCACTCAAAATCCCGTTAAAGAAAGGAAGCATCTCGGCTCTCCCTTCAGTTTCTGTGTTTCTTTATTCATTTTTGAATATTTGGATTTGTTTAGGATTCAGAAATTAGATATTAGTAATTTCGTAATTGTTTCGTCTCCTCTCTCCTTACTTTATGGACTTTAAAAACTTTTAACTTTACGAACTTATTTATTCCCTCACCATAATCGTTATGACCGGCAATCCGGATTCTTTCACCTCGTCATCGATAAATCCCTGCATCGCTTTTGCGTATGCGAAACTCACTTTTCGGTCGGCAACGCGTTTCTTTAAAAGTTTATCGTCAATCGTGAGATACACGATAAGTTCCGTCCCATTCGCAATGGCGGTGCCAAACGCGGGTTTTCCCGCTTTCACAAATGCTCTCCGCGCAACGAGTTCCCTCATTTTATCGTTATTCTCTTTCGTGAGTGGTGCGTGATAATAAAAGTCTTTTTCCTCTTCGGTAAGCGGGGGTGCGAGTTTTCCTATCTCTATCCCCTCCGGAATATTTCTTAAGAACGTCGATTTTCCGACACACGTCGTCCCGATCACGGTAATCTTCTTATCCTGATTTTTAATCAACGCCGACCTCAATTCCTCAATCGTCTTCATGTTTTTTTATAAATTTTTAAACATTTACCATATACGAGGTGAGAAACTTCTGTATCGCAAGTACGGTTTCGTTTTTTAACTTCGAATTACTTTCCGCAACCCACTTTGCAAAATTATATAACTCCTGTTGGTCCACCCGAATCCACTTCCCGTTTTTTCGCAAGAAATATAACAATGTCACCATCGCAATACGTTTGTTTCCATTCTGAAACGGATGATTTTTTACCATAAGGTAAAACAAAATGGCGGACCGCTCCACAAGTCCTTTATACAGCGATTTCTTATTGAATGTTTGAAACGGCGCAGCAAGACACCCCTCAAGTTTATTGGGAAAACGTGTTTCAAAATCAGGAATCGGTTCATTCCATTTCATGAGCTCCCGTGCGAGGCTATATGCAACATATTCAACCTCGGCAATGCTTATCGTTTTCATTATTCTTTTCCGAGAAGCCGTATGGTCTCTCCGTATTCATGCACGGCCCTTTTCACGGATGTATGAATATCTTTTTTTTGATTTTCTCCAAGTGATTGGGAGAGGATGTATGGCAAGTCACCTCGATGAATAATAAAATTCCTTCCCACTTTTTCCGCCTTAATTTCCCCGGATTTTATCTTTTTGAAAATCGCTATTCTGCTTATTCCCAATATTTTTGAAGCCTCGATTGTTGAAATAAAGTTCTTTTCCATTGCCTTATTATAGCTATGTTAACCAAAGTGTCAATGGTTAACATATGTTAACCTCGTTCCCCGTCCGTAGCTTCTAGCGTAGGAGGGTCCCCTCTCTCTTCAATTTCTGTGTTTCTTTATTTGTTTTTTGAATATTTGGATTTGTTTAGGATTTAGAAATTAGATACCTGCCCGTTCCGCAGGCGGGTGAGAGTTTCCCCATCCGCTTCTCCCATACTGAATACTTACTACTAAATACCTGATACTTTTTTGACTTTAGAGACTTTATAAACTTTATGGACTTTACAAACTCATAGCGGGCAATTGTCCGCCCTGCGGAAACCGGCGGATATCGCTTCCTCCTCCGTACAAAAATACTGTTCCCCCTTCCTCGTATCTATCTTCACATTATTGTAATTGTCGCACCCCGGCACCAAATATGTTTTTCCATATCCCTTCTCCGAAATATTTCCCTTGATAATGCAATTCGGCGACGGCGGGGGCATGTCAATTTCCCGCTGGGTCACCTGTTCCCGCTCATTCTCGGTCGGCGCCATATCGCATGCGCCCCACAGCCCCCGCTTTTCGTTTCTCGCCTCCTCCCCCGCGGACGCCAAAAATTCCCGATATCGATTATCCGGCGGATGCGCATCCGCGACCGCATACCCCTCCCGCACCAACATTTCATTCACGAACAGATCATTTTCTTTTTCATCCCCGCTCGGCAAAAATACATACCGAAGCAGTCGCCCATACTGATCCGCCCCCGAAACATCTTTCTCCAAACGCACGTCTTTATCTCCCACGAGCGATTTCAAATACATTCCCGCTTCTTTCGCATAACATTCCCCCTCCTCCGGCGCATTTAATCCAAGTAAGCGTACTCTCTGGAGTGAGGTTACTTGTGATGAGCTTGTCGAATCCACCCCATCCGTTTCTTTGTTACTTGTTACCTGTTCCTTGTTACTAGTTATTTCCCCATCCGTTTCTTTGTTACTTGTTACTAATTCCTTGTTACTAATTCTAATGGTATCCCCATCCAACACCTGCATTACTCTACATATATTGTCTTGAGCAACCGATTTTCCTAACTCCGATTTTTTTACTATCACATATCCAGTAACCCCTAATGCAACTAAGAGCGCACTTACCACAGCAATAATTTTTTGTGTACTCATATATTTATTATAATCAAAATCCCGTTACTTGCCTGTCCGACACTGGCGGATTACGAATTACTGGTTACTAGTCAATTTGAGCAACTATGATTTTTGCTTTACTGATCATAGATTTTTGAAAATATTATTTCCTATGAATTTTTTTCTTTTCGTTTTTTAAATCTTTCTGTTTTAACATAACGCTATAAACTTTTTCATAAGTTTCGTGGACACTTTTTGCTATTAATTCTCTAAGAAACTCATAATTCTGGCAATCGTCAATAGACTTCAACGCATTAAGATATTTCTCTTTATTAACTCCCTCATACCGTATGTTACTCGGCTGAATTCTAAACCTCCATAACACGACATTCGTCATAATTCTTGCCATACGCCCATTTCCTTCACAAAATGGATGAATTGCGGTTATTTTATACTGTGTCCACGCAGCGAGATCTAAAATCTCTCTATTTAATTTTTCACGTTGTTTTTTGTTTCTTTTTTGGGTTTTTTTGGAATCTGAGAAACTCTTGCATCAAATTCTCTCCAAAACTCATACATTCTCTCAAAAATAACTCTCCCTGGCGGAGGTTCTATCGCATTTAATTTTTTTATATCTTCTCCATCTTTTCTGAACCTTCCCGCAATTTCTGGATTTACTTCCGAAAAAAATACCCTATGAATTTTCAGAATTAATTCAAGGGTAATTTTTTCTTTTCCTTCTGCAATTTTCTTTGCTTCT
Organism: bacterium; assembly: GCA_021823645.1. Lineage (GTDB taxonomy): Bacteria > Patescibacteriota > Minisyncoccia > UBA6257 > GWB1-50-10 > JAKANR01. The sequence continues at coordinate 14,178 of JAKANR010000010.1, read as the reverse complement.
ATTTGTGCCTTCCACAAACCCGCGGATTCAAATTTTTCGAGCTCCTCTTTATTTTTTGGACGAACAAAATTATTGCCCATATCCGAAAACGGCTTTCTCTATTGCTTCTTCAGTTAACATTGAACCCTCAAGTCTGCTGGAGTTGTATAACTGATCTATGGCAATTGAACTATCCAACTTTGTTTTTTCACTTGGAGAAAGCTTTGGTAGTTTTTCCATTTTTAACTGAATTACTGTCAATTCTTCAAATATATTCCTTTTTACCTCCTTTTTTTGTTTCATAAAACCAATATAGTAGTGTCTCCCTATGACTTCTATTATTATATCATAAGAAGCACCATGAGACTACAATAGAATTAAATATATAACTTGTCAACGATCAAGGTTCTATATTATCGATTTTCATCTTGTGGGTGACAGCCTCCCATCCCTCCCCCTTAAAAGTTAACTCCATTTCCGATCTCCAATGTCTACTAAGATGATCTTCCAAATCAGCAAAAATATGCAATTCCGCGCTTATTTCTGTTAGGGGAAGTTTAATGTCATACCACGCATTTTGTTGTTGCCCCGAAGGAATTAATGCAAAATCAACTTTTTTTGAAACTCCATCGATAGAGTACCCAGTTAGATACAATTGAACCTTTCCGACATTTGTAAGCCGTAAAAACCAAGTCTCATTATTTCCTTTTACAACATATCCAAAGAGTTCAGCAGAATCCTCCATTTTTTGGATTTGCTTATTTATTTCTACCTGCTTTTCTCCTATCGTCCAAGCAAAGTAGGCAGTAAATCCTAAAACAATTGTTTGGATGAGAAGTATCCAGTCACCTATTTTCATAGTTTTTATTTTTCTTCTTCTTTTAAGCCTAACGACTTTGAAACAGATTTAAAAGCAAACAAAAGCCCAATTCCCAAAACAATCTCAACCCCAAGAGCTACCCATGGTGTTATTGGTCCAAAAAGAGAACTTACAACCTGAATGAGACCAATTCCAAGTTGTAAAATTGCCACAAGGAGTAAAATTCTCGTGAATCTATCATTTGTTTTGATAGATTCTTTTAAGTTTCTATTTAAATCTTTAAGCTCATCCCGCAATTCGCGAATGGCTTTATTATCTGGGGATTCTGGACTATACAAGACACTCATAGTTATTCCTTTGGATTATAAAGTTTTTCTTCGGCAAGTTTGAGAATTTCATATATGATTAAAGAAAAAAATGAAATATATCAATAGAAATTTCTGGCATAAAATTGATTAAAAGATATTTTCTAAAAACACTTAACCCATCCCCCACCCTTTAAACACTCTTTCAAATTATTTATTTCTTCATTACTTTTTCCCATTTCTTTTTCCAAATCAATCTTCTTCAATTCATCTTTTTTCTCATGCTCATCTATAAGTAAAATAAATTTTTTATCTAATTCATCTTTTAAATTCGTTGATTTCACAGCAAAATGCCATTCGGCTGCGACAAACCAAATAATTCCTCCAACAAATATACATAGGGCAATTATCTGAGAAATCGTCAATACAAAGGAAAGGTTGCCGTTACTAAAATCAAATGTTTTTTTTCTACCTGGTTGAATATCAAAATCATCATCTGTTTCAGTAGCAGATTCATTTTTTTTAAATTTCCCTTTATTGGCGGTTGCCTTAGTTGTTGGCATTTTTAGGCTGTATCACTTGAAATGGAATTATATAAACCTCATCTTCATCAAAGAATATTTTTATGTCATACTCATCCGGCTTTTCAAACACAATATTTACTATATCACCGATGAAATTAAGTTCCTGAGAATCGTTTTGTATATTAAATTCAACCTTAACTTCGGGTCCAATAAGTTTCTGATCTGATTTCCTAAATATCTTTACAGTTTCTACATGGATACCACGCATATTAGTAACTAAAATACTTGTGATAACAGAGAATTTAGGATGCGAAGCAGGAAAACTTCTACTAAAGATTGTTTTAAAAATACCAATTATATTTGCCTTCCCGCCTTGAGATAAAAAAGCGAGATCACATATATGTGCATAATTTATTTTTATATTCTTATTAGCCATATATTTTATTTAAATTTTGCTATTTTTTTTAATTTAAAAGCAATCGTCGAATGATATATCGGTTCTAATTTAGAAGTAATCAAATCTAAACGCATTTTCCATGGAGGATCTGTTTTTATAAACTTTATCTGCTGAGGAATCATCTGATTAATGTTCTGATTTATGGTTTGACTCTGTTGAATATTCTGTGGAGAATCTGGAAGTAATATTGGAATTTTTTGAGCAACCCCCCCCTCTTCCCCAATTTCTTTTTTAAAAGTAAAATCTGATATGTGTTTTATGAGAATATCAAGATATTCACCAGTAGAATACAAGTTACTTATTCTATCTAATTCGTCGCTATCCAAATCACCCACAAAAAGATGAAGACTTTTATTCCAACTATTTGTAGCAATTATTTTTTTAGCGAACTGATATCCCCCATTTTGCTTGTAGTCAGAAATTATATCTTCCGCGCGTCTAATTTCTTGTAAAATGATCTTGGCAGCATCTCTTTTTACATCCCTCTTTTGTTTTTTATACAAAACAAATGCCAGGGCTCCCACAGTAAATGTTGTAAGCGCTATAAAAAAACTTGAATTGAAAAAAACGATTATTTTTTCCATAAAATCAACTTTTATCTCCATCCTTGTTCTACGACTTTAAATCCTATTTGTTCTTGTGGAATTTGAATAGGACCCTGAGGGGTCTGCTGTGTCATCATCACCTGCTGGCGACGAAATTCTAAAGTAATCTCAAAGCAACTAAGGAGGCTAGTACTTTCAATAAATGCCAGCTTATAATTTTTTTTGTTTTGACTAACATTTGCTCCTAATTCTAGTTCCGGGTCCCATGTGTTTTTTCCAAGTTCCATTTCTTTTTTATATACCTCAAAAAGTTCCGTCATTTTCTTTGAGAGTGCCTCATCTGCATACACAACCGACTGGAGTCCAAGTTCTTCTTTTGCTTCTTTTCGTCCAATAAAGTACTGGTGAGAATAGAGTTTCTCCGTGAAGTACTCCATAATCCTTTCAATCTCTTCATCTTTCATTTTACTTTTATGACTCTTTAATAAGCGTTTTGCAAGGAGACGAATTAAATTATGGATACGGTTCACGTTGCCGAGTGCAAGCGGATGAATTTGTGGATTTGATTCTACAAATTTGTTAAATATCCTTGTAAGATCTTCGTCACTTTTAATGCCAAACTTATTTTTTGCAAGATCAAAATATGCAATTACATCTTCCACTGAAATAGGAATTTTATTCTGTGGATTTTGTGGATCAATTGGATTAAAAACGTTTGCAGTAGAAGGGTCTATTGGTGAAATTTCTGAAAGATCACTCATCACAATTTCATCTGCACCTAAAGCAATCATTGTCGCCGCACTATGTGCCCTATAAGGAACGAGCACGGAAAACTGATCACAATATTCCCGAATCATTGACACAAGACGCCACGGCACCATAGTGTCTCCTCCTGCACTATAAAGAAATAAATCAATTTTTCTTTGTTTTCCAATTTTACGGAGTTGCTCACTCACAAACGGAATAATATCCATTGCCACATGAGCATTCACTGGCCCTGGGCGATCGCTTGTAAGATATGTAATCACGCGTGAATCTCGCGTTTTTTCTATTTCCTGTATGAGTAACTTTTTATCCATATTCTTTTTATACCACCTTTTTCACAAAATTCATACACAAAAACCGGGCTATATGCCCCGGCGTGAATTCAAGAGTTCATGTCGAGGCACTTTTACCTGCTTTATCTGCAAAAAGCAGACTTGGGCGGGCTGACCTCCGTCCCCCGCTTTATCTGCTTCTGACAGACTTCGGCGGTGGTTTACCCCTCCATTCTACATCCGTCTTTCAGAAAAAAGAAATGTGCATAACTCCCCAATGCAACGACGTACAACGTCGTTGCATTTCCTCCTTTTTCCCCCTCCAATGTCGGGATGTTGTATATCCCGACATTATGCCCCCCTCCCTCATTCTACGATTCGCACGAATCGTAGAATGAGGTTTAAAAAAATAGTCTAGCCCTCAGAAAAAGTTGAGATGACAGATTTCAAATCTTTCGACATGTCTTCATTCAATGAATAAAAAACATGGCTCGACTTCCCCTTCGAATTTACCACATCAAATTGATCAAGAAGAATAAGATGTTTTGATGCCGATTTGAACGAAATATCCAATTCTTCCGCAATATCGGTGACATTCATCACCTTTCGTTTCGAAAGAAGCATCACAATCTTCACCCGATTGATATTCGAAAAAACTTTAAAAATTTGCGTAAAACGTTTTGTATTTTTCATATTTTCTCTCCTTCTCCACACCCATTCATTATATCACTCCCCATTCGCCAATTCGCGCGAATCGTAGAATGGTCTAATAGCGCAATTATTTTTTATATACTACAAAATACGGAAGTTTATCCAAACCCGTATAGTTGAACATTTTATAATTCGCTCTTCGTGCCTTTGGTGAAAGTTGATGCATCTTTAAATTCCCCTTGGGGACAAATGGATAAAACCTTATCTCTTGTCCGCCCTTCCATTTAAAATTTGTGATAAGCGGTGGAGTGATAAATCCCGATTTTAATACTTTGTTCATGATATCCCATCCTGCACCAAAAATAACCGCCTTCGGCTTACAATTATTCGTTTTTACTTGTGCACGAAAAGAACATCCGGTGCACTGCGTATCAAACAACGGATAACTCGGCGGTAAAAGCATTAACTTTTTTCCACAGTTCGGACAAGGAACAAGCGAAATTACCTCTTGTTCACCCAAGTCACCTGATTGTTTATTTTCCCCCATGACATAATTAGATCACGGGCGATCTGCCGAAGCAAACACAAAAATACCTCGCTCAAAATTCATCAAATCCCCTTTTTTTCTACCTTTCTCAATGTTACGACGTCCGATGTCATAACATGTTCGACGTGCAACGTCGCACACTTGGCTCTCACCCCACAATCCCTCCGCCTCCAATGTTCGACGTTGTACGTCGAACATTCCTCTCTTCCCCAATGTCGCGATGTTGTACATCCCGACATTGTGTCTCTTTCTTCCATCCCGTCTCCACACCCATTCCCCATCCATCTCTCCACACCACCCCCATGGCCGAGGTTGACAAAGTTGTAACAATGGTATAGAATGATTTCAGAAATTTCATAAACTAATTTAATCATCAAAAGGAGACCGATCGATGAAAATTGATCTGCAGGAAATAAAGCAGGAATTAATTCGGGTAGCTACGGATGGGTTTAATACACTCATAAATCTCCCGAAAGAAATACGGGGAGACGACAAGGAAAGAACCGGAATTCAGGTGTTGGTAAGAGAACCCGGCACAAGAAATTTAGTATTCTTTTCTGTCGGCAATCCTTCGGAATATGCAATGTTCTTCTCGGCAGAAAAAGCGGTACGCTCCCATATCCACGGGGATTACGCTTCACAAAACAGCGCCGATCCTAAAAAAATGGAATTTGCCGGAAGTATCACGGTCACTATTGAAGGAATAACACTTCAAGCATCTGCTTCGGGAACAAAAGCAGAAGAAGACGTGGCACTTATGGTAAAAGCGCTTGCATGCATTTTTAATCTAAGTACAAAAAATGTATGTTTCCTTATAGAGACAAAGGGAGGAAGATTGCCCGACTGCTTCTCTCTGCGGGGGCATTATCTCCGAAAATTTTTGAATTTAGAATAATCACATAAAACCCGATCCACCATGGACCGGGTTTTTGCAAATTTCTCTTGCCTCCGATTCTCAATGTTACGACGTCGGACATCGTAACATTTCTTTTTTTCCATCTCTTACATAACACCTCCGATCGGAGGTGTTATGTAAAATGAGAATTTCAATTAATCTTCCCTCACATGTCCGACATTGTACGTCGAACATTCCTTATTCTCATGTTCTTAAGAACATGAGAATAAGGAACTACACGGATTTACTTCCATCTCCCCCGCTCATCGATCGAATATGGATACCAAATAATTATCGATTTCACGCTGGGTAAAATCATAAAAATATTTATTGTCATCATGCAATCTCTTTGCAAGTTGAAGTCCCACAAATCGCCAATGCCACGGTTCATATTGATAATAGGCATTCCTTTTCGGATAGGAGAGTATAAATCCAAACCGATATGCATTTTCGATAAGCCACGCATATGCGGGATCTTTTTCGAATTGTAATGTCAGCATTTTGAGTTTTGACGTCGTCAAGTCAATTGTGGTACCGAGTTGATGTTCGGAATATCCCTGATCGGCGGAAAATGTATTTGCCCCTGATCCATACACTATTTTATACCCGGTTTTTATCGACATTTGTTCTTCAAATGATCGGTATGCGGAAATAATTTTCAAATCAATACCGTCGCGCATTGCCGCCGTTATCATATCAATGAGGAACGGTTCAACCCCCGCATGAATTTTTTTCTCGACCCTCGGATCATACAGATAATCCTTATTGATATCCGTAAGTCGCGAAGGAATATAGTTCTCACTCAAAAAATATACTTTCGAATATTTCTTCAAAAGTTCTTTATCTGTCTGACTCAACTTTTGCAACGTGCCGACGGTTCCGGAAATATTCTGTACCATTCCTGAAATATCGTTCACCTGCGTCTCCAACGCGTTATTCCGCTCCTCTTCCCCCTGAAGATTTTTCGAAAGATTCGCATTCGCTTCAACGAGACTCACATTATCGTTTTGTGTTCCCCGTAAAATCGATTTCACCGCCCTTAAGGATTCCTGAAACCCCGACAACTCATTCTTTAAAATCGAGTTTTCTTCGTTCAGATTCCAAAAAAGGTACCCCCCGCTTCCCACGACGGTAAGTATGACCAGCGTTCCTCCTATAATAAAAAGACGTTTTGTATTCATCGTGCCCTATGGGCATATACTACCACCTTTTACGTGCGATAAAAAATACTCTATACTTTTGAAAGTAAATAAAAAAATAACGGCAATCATATGTCACAATGTCTCGTAATCCAAAAAAATAAACTTGAATCCCTGGATATCTGGAAAAAGATAACCGAAAAAAAAGAGTCATCCGGAGTACTCTCCGTATTTCTTCCGCTCGAACGGGACGAAATAGAGGAACTCATCCGCGCTATACAGGAAAACAAAACATTCAAAGAACGTTACGGCGAACACGGAGTTGAATTCGACCCCACATGGCAACAAATTGTTTTCTACGGACTCATCGTCAAAGGAAAAAAATTTTTCACCTACACGAGAGGCACTCCCGAAAAAAATAAGGGCCAGGGAGAGGGACGTCTTTCCGGAAAACTCGCGATTGGCGTTGGCGGACATATAGAACCGTTCGACACCGATTTTACCGATTCACTCTATCGTGAAATAGACGAGGAAGTTGCGTTCGTGCGCGACGGAACCCGTCTTGACTTTCGCGACGGGAATGGAGGTGTGGATATCTCACTGCTCGGCAAAATAATTTCCGTGGAGATAACGGGAGTGATAAAAAACGATTCGGATGATGTGGGAACGGTGCATTTCGGAATTTTTTATATCGCCCGTATTATGGACGATTCGACTGATGTCGAAATCAGGGACGATCACGAAAATGAATTCGGATCACTTGTCGACACGAAGGAATACACCGCTTTGACCGAACGCGGAGGAATTCCCGAAGCGTGGACTGAATTGGTGATGAAAAGTGACTTTTTCAAATCGCAAATATTCAAATAAAAACTCCCCCCGAATGGGGAGTTTTTTTAAACTGACGAAAATAATTTATCTCCTGCTCTTATACGAAGAAAATTTGTTCCTTGAGAAACTGAATTTCCCCGCGGAATGAAATTTCTTTTGACCGCCCCCCGCGAATCCGCTTCTTCGCCCTCCTCCTCCCCTTCTCGGCTTTCTTTCTTCCTCGATTTCCGGTTTGTATTTGTATCCCGCCATCGGCGCGGGAAGCTCGGGAAGTTTCGATACCGGCATCTTTATCCGTATCAACCGCTCAATTCCCTTCACATCATATCGCTCGTTCGGTCGTGCAAACGAAATTGCGTGTCCGCTTCCTCCCGCCCGTCCGGTGCGTCCGATACGATGGACATAATCTTCCGCAGTACTCGGGAGATCGAAATTTATCACAAGCTCGATATTACTCACATCGATTCCTCGCGCCGCAACATCGGTCGCAACAAGAATCCGATGTCGCCCCGTTTTGAATCCGTCGAGTGCTTCACGGCGCTGTCCGAGTGAACGATCGGAATGAATTTCCGCCGCCGAATGTCCGAGTGCCCGAATGTATTTTGCGATTTTTCCCGCACCATAGCGCGTTTTCGTAAATACGAGCACCGAGCCCTTGTATTCCTGGAGTATCTTTTCCAAAAGTCTTATTTTTTCTTCCTGTGCGACAAAAAACAATTCGTGGGTCACGTGTTCCGCCGCGCTTCCCGATCGCGCCACTTCAACGCGCACCGGAAGTTTCAAATATCTCTGCGCAAGTCCGATCACGGGCACCGGCATGGTTGCGGAAAAAAACATTGTCTGACGTTTATACGGCAACGCCGCAACAATCTGATTGAGTTGCGGAGCAAATCCCATATCAAGCATGCGGTCCGCTTCGTCGAGAACGAGAATGGAAACTTCTTTTACCGAAACGGTTCTCTGCTTCATGTGGTCGAGCAATCTGCCGGGAGTCGCCACGATAATCTGCGGTTTTCGCTGTAGTTGACGCAGTTGGCGATACATCGGTTCGCCCCCGATTAACGTCGCTGTTTTCAACCCAAGTGGTAACGCAATCCGTTCGAGTGCTTCACCGACTTGGAATGCCAACTCGCGTGTCGGAACGATAATAAGCCCAAATCCGTTGTGTTGAAGAATTCGCTGAATCATGGGAATACCGAATGCAAGTGTTTTTCCCGTTCCCGTCTGTGCGATTCCCATGACATCTTTCCCTTCGATCGCAATGGGAATAGCCTGCTCCTGAATCGGAGTGGGAATGAAAAATGAAAGTTTTTGGAGAATTTCGAGAATACCGGGTGCGATGCCAAATCCGTGAAATCCTTTCTTATCGTCGTTTATCATGAGACCCAACAATAACAGAAAATTTTTAAAATAGCAAATCACCCATTTTTCTCCGCTTTCTTTAGTAATTTAGTTATTTTTTCCTCCCCTCTTACTTTATAAACTTTAAAAACTTTGCGGACTTTATAGACTCAGACTCTCTCTCATCAGTAATTGTCTTCTTCCCTTCCTTGTTACCAGTTACTTGTTACTAGTTATTCTCTTATTGGAAATTGGTAATTTGTCATTTCCCTAGTCTTCCTTCCGGTCTCGGAGGAATCTTCTCGGTTGGATTCAGAGCTTCTTTGGCGAAGTTCTCATCGTCGATCTTTTTACCCTTCTCGCGGAGATAGTCTTTTATGGTGGCGAATGCGGATAGAGTCTGAAATGACCAATAAGCATGGCTTGTACTTTTTCCTTCTTTCTCTGAACCTTGTGTGGTATCGTACTGTAAATCTCTGTATGCGTTCTCGAGGAGGATGGGATTTTCAAGATATGAGTTGATTTCGTTTTGTTTTTCGGGGGAGAGGCGGGAGAAAAGTCCTGTCGTAATGAATGCAAAGAGTGTGCGAAATGCCCAATGGGCATTGTCTGTATTTTCTCTTTCTTTTTGGGAACCTTGTGTGGTATCGTACTGTAAATCTCTGTATGCATTTTCGAGAAGGATGGGGTTTTCAAGATATGATGCAATTTCGCTTTGTTGCCTGGGGAAGAAACGAGAAAGGGAGTTCGTAGAGATAAGTGCGGAGATGGTCCAAAGTGCCAAAGATGCATCGGTTATATTTTTTCCTTCTTTCTCAGAACTTTGTATGGCACTGTTTTGTAATTCTCTATATGCATTCTCGAGGAGGGTGGGGTTTTCGAGGTGTGAGTTGATTTTGTTTTGCTTCTCAAAAGAGAGATGGGAGAAGAAGTTTGTGGAAATGAGTGCGGAGAGAGCATGAAACACCCAAGAGGCACTATCTGTATTTTCTCCTCTTCTCCCAGAGCCTTTTGTAGTATTATCTTGTAGATATTGGTATGTGTTTTCGAGAAGAACAGGATTCTCCATCATTTCTTTTGCTTTCTCGATTCTCTCTTCATACATATCGGCAATGAGGGTTTCTTTGGAGAATTGTTTCTCTTCTTGTGTCTCTCCTCTCGGAAACTCAAAGTGAGGGAGGAGTCCTTTCTTTGATTCGAGGAAGCGTGCTTTGTCTCCTTGTGCTTTCTCGACGTACTTCGATATGTCGTTGAATTGTTCCATAATCATTGTCTCTTTGTCTTTCTCCGTCATTAGTAATTGGCTATTAGTAATTTCGTAATTGTTTCCTTCCCTCTTACTTTATAGACTTTCAACTTTACGAACTTTAAAAACTTTATAAACTCAAGCCTACAGTGTGGTAAATTTTTTCCGCAAATCGTTTTTCATGCCGGCGATAATCTGTTGTGGCATTTCCGAAATTTTCTCGTCGGGAATGTGGAGTGAAACCACCGTCGCTCTTCCGTATGACCCCTTCCATGTGTCGAGCATTTCTTCCGTATCTCTCCCGACGCCCACCGCAACAAAAAGCGTATCCGGAAGATCGGCGGCGGTATGTAACACCTCTTTAACTTTTTCTTTCTCCCCTTGTCCATCGGAAAGTATGACCACGATATTCATCACCTTTTGCCTCCCGTGATATTTCCCTTTCTCTCCCTGTAGATATTCTATGAGATTCGAGAGTGCCTTGGCGTCCGCAGTGCTCCCTCCCGAAATATTTTTTGCGCCGAAATAAAGTTGTGCAACCGATTTTTCATTGAGTGGCTCATCGAGTGGTTTTTGAAGTACCGCAGTCTCGGAAAATGTGACAAGCCCCTCGCGTAAAAACTCGCGTTTTTTTCTCCCGCCCCCGGTTTCTTTTTCGAGCGCCCCGTTTGCGCGCATAAGTGCTTCCCCGAACATGAGCACTGCTTCCGCCGCTTTTTCGTTTTTCTGCAGTGTTTCCATCGAGCCCGAATGGTCTACCAAAAACAAAAGATCAATCGAGGGAATCGCCTGCTTGAATGAAAGGTATTCGAACGTCCTCGCCTCTTCCCCGTGGGAAACCGAACGGAGAAAATCTGAAAAATGTCCCGACATAAGATGCCCGTCGGGGCGATGTGTCTTCCGTTCGGGCTCGAGTTTGGTTCGGAACAGTCCGATCAGTTCATCGCGAAAATAATTGATGTTCGAATCCAAGAGTGATCGTTTTTTTTCAAATTCACGCAATTCGTCCACCGAAAGTCCGAGCACCGTTCCGCGTTCCATTTCGGATGCCGCATGTCGCTGTGCCGCATGCACCCCTCGTTCCATCGCCTCGCGCTGACCGGTGCGTTCGTTTTTCCTTTCTTCTTTTTGGTCTTTTTGATTTCCCTCTTTCTCCCCGTCTTTTTCTTTCGCGTCATCTTTCGTCTTTTCCCCTTTCTTCCCCCGCTCCACTTCTTCTTCATTTTCTCTCCGATTCTGCAATTCGCGCATAATCGCTTCACGCGAAAGTTGATTCAATGATTCGTTCTGCTCCGCATCTTCCTGACTCAATGCTCCGGAACCTATTTCTTCCCGTTCCATTCGTTCGATGAGTTCGTTGATAAGATCGGCCTGCGCCTCCGCCGAGAGATCGTCGAATGACGGCGTCCCGTTATCTCCCTTCCCTTTTCCTTTTGGTGTGCCCTCTTGTGATTTTTCTCCCTGTTTTCCTCCCTCGCCTTCCTGTTCCTCGCCATCTTCTCCGTTTTGCTTTTCTCCGTCCGATTTTTCTCCCTGTCCTTCTCCTTGTTCCTTTTTTCCGTTCTGTTTTTTTGTGGCTTCCTCCACCGCGCGTGCAACGTCGATTTTAAGAAGATCGATAAATTCGCGCCGAATCGCAAAATATGCATTTTGTAATTTTTCTTTTTTCACCCACCGCAACCGCTCTTCGGGCATAAAAATATCGGATAATTCTTCGGAATCGGTGAGTGTCTCCATTATTTTCCCTTTCTTCATACGTAAAAGCGCTTCCGTCACCTTGGGATCGACAAATCCGTCGCGAAACCACGTCTCCGCTCCATCCGACGATATCATAAGATCGGGACGCATCATACGAAGTAATATCGATGACTTAAACTGACCGGAAAGCGATTCTGAGTCGAGTGTCTCCGGAATTTTTTCGAAAAGCGCATGGTTCAAAGAAGTGATTTTTCGGTCGGCCTCCGTGGCAAATTGCCGATTGGGATAATGCGAAAGATATGCCTCGAGCCAAATATCGAGAACCACATTTTGCAAATCATGAAGAAACATAAGATTTCCCACATACGGGCCCAAATTCGTTTCCATTCCCAATTGTTCCAATTCTTTTCGCTGTTTTTCGATTGCGTCACTGATGCGCTTTTTCCCCGCCTCGCCGAGTGAAATATCGCCCAAAATACGTTCACCCGTATCCGCCTCGCGCATCATCGCTTCAAGCGACCTCACGACTCCCGCATGATGTCCCATTTCGTGAAGTATTCCTCCGCCCTGAATATCGATTTGTTTTTCGCGTTCTTCGGGGGAAGCATCCGGCGGAATATATCCATATTCGCGCGGATAGTTGAGTGTCTTTTCTCTTCCCACGGTCGAAGTCATCCACCACTTCCCCGGTTTGATGGAAAATTTTTCACCGAAAAAATATTCGATATCGGGAATATTTTTTTCAAAATCAATCCGCTCACCCTTCCCCTCTCCTCCCTGCCCCTTCATGATTTCGAGCCACCGCTCCCGGGCATGCGCGAGCACGTGTGCTCCGTTTTCATCTTCCTCTTTGTGCAACATAGTTACCGATTCCTCGGGAGATATATTGAATTTTTTTTCTTCGAAATTATTGAATTGCATATATGAATATTATATTAGTAATCTGGAAATTTAGTAATTGTTTTCTCTCTTCTCTCTTACTTTATAAACTCTTCACTCTGTCGACTTTACAGACTTTAAAAACTTTATGGACTTTATAGACTCAAGCCTTCTTTTATCGGCTATTTTTCTCTTCCTTGTTACCAGTTACTTGTTACTAGTTATTCTCTTATTGGAAATTGGTAATTTGTCATTTCCCAATTCCCCTTTCTCCGTCATTAGTCATTGGAAATTGGAAATTTGGTCATTTCCCTAGTCTTCCTTCCGGTCTTGGGGGAATCTTCTCGGTTGGATTCAGAGCTTCTTTTGCGAATGTTGCATCGTCGATCCTTTTTCCTTTCTCGCGGAGATAATCTTTCACAGTCATAAATATAAAAAGAGAGAGAAATGCACAAGAGGCGTTATCTATATCTCTTCCTTCTTCCTCGGAACCCCATGTGGCATCGCGTTGTAGTTCTCTGTATGCATTCTCGAGGAGGATTGGATTCTCGAGATATGAGTTGATTTCATTTTGTTTTTCAGGCGAGAGATGTGAAATGGAGTGTGTGGAAATAAATCCAAAAAGAGAACGAAATGCCAAATAGGCACTACCTGTATTTTCTCCTTCTTCTTTAGAACCTAGTGTGGCGTTGTCTTGTAAATATTTGTGTGCATTCTCGAGGAGGATGGGGTTTTCGAGATATGAGTTGATTTCGTTTTGTTTTTCGAGGGAGAGATGGGAGAGGGTGTGTGTGGTGATGAGGGAGGAGAGAACGCGAAATGCCCAATGGGCATTGTCTGTATTTTCTCCTTCTTTTTTGGAACCTTGCGTGGCATCGTACTGTAATTCTCTATATGCATTCTCGAGGAGGATGGGGTTCTCCATCATCTCTTTTGCTTTCTCAATTCTCTCTTCCATGATATCCGCAATGAGGGTTTCTGTGGAGTAGTGCTTCTCTTCTTTTGTCTCTCCACTCGGAAACTCAAAGTGAGGGAGAAGTCCTTCCTTTGATTTCAAGAAGCGTGCTTTGTCTCCTTGTGCTTTCTCGACGTGCTTCGATATGTCGTTGAATTGTTCCATGGTGATGGATGTGTGTGGTGATAACCGAATAAACTTGTAAAAAACGCGCGCTTAAAATGCGCGCGCTTCGGGGCGGAGTGATGATTTCGAAAATGCGCTCGGCAGACTCGATTTCAAATACGGATTCAACACCACCACTTTCTTTTTCTTTTTCAATTCGTCGA
>JAKANR010000009.1 GCA_021823645.1 bacterium | reverse complement strand
ATTCCTTTTTTTTGCTGTACCATTCACTGGTATGCTTTCGAAACAGAAAAAACAGGCCGCAATACGAGATTATAAGCGCGATGCAAACGACACCGGCTCAGCAGAGGTGCAAATCGCACTTTTAACGCGCCAAATAAAGGCGCTTACCGATCATTTGAAGAAACATTCAAAAGACCATCACTCACGAAGAGGATTGCTTATGATGGTGGGAAAGCGAAGGAGATTTCTCCAGTTTCTTCAGAAGAGCGACGAGAAAAAGTACAATAGCCTTGTTAAAAAATTAAAACTTGAGGCTTAGTTTCTTTTGTGCGGGAATCGTTTTCCATAAACACGCATCTCCCGCAAGACATTAACGCGAATTGATATGCATCAGAACCAACGAATCGGAATCTTTGTTGATGTGCAGAACATCTATCACTCGGCAAAAAATCTTTACCATGCCCGAGTGAATTTCGAACAACTTATAAAAACGCTCGCTGAAGACCGCCCCATTATTCGGGCGGTTGCTTATGTGGTAAAAAGCGAGGGAGTGCAGGGGTATGAAGGGGAATCGCGCGAAGAACCGTTTTTTGACGCGCTCAAAAAATCCGGACTCGAACTCCGCATGAAGGATCTTCAAATTTTTCACGGAGGAGCGAAAAAAGCCGATTGGGATGTCGGAATGGCGGTGGATGCGATACGCATGGCAAATTCGCTCGATGTGGTGGTCCTCGTTACGGGCGACGGCGATTTCATTCCTCTTGTCGAATATCTGAAGTGGGGAACGGGAAAACAGGTTGAGGTTGCCGCATTTTCCAGAACCACTTCGGGGAAATTGAAGGAATCCGCGGACCGGTTTGTCGAACTGGAATCAATTCCGAAAATACTTTTGAAAATAAGGAAGTCGCAAATAAAAAAACATACCAACTAATATATGGATTTACATAAAAAAACATTTACCACCGAACTCGACGGTGAAAAAATTTCTATCGAGGTATCCGATCTCGCGGGACAGGCAAACGCGGCGGTCGTGGGACGACACGGGAACACCGTGGTCTTAGCAACGGTTGTAATGAGTAAAGAAGACCGGATGGGTGACTTCTTTCCGCTTACCGTCGATTACGAAGAGCGTTTTTATGCGGCGGGGAAAATCGGAGGAAGCAGATTCGTCCGAAGAGAAGGAAAATCATCCGACGAATCGATTCTTTCGGGACGACTTATCGATCGTACCGTTCGACCGCTCTTTGATGCGCGCCTCCGACGCGACGTGCAGATTGTCGTTACCGTGATTTCCTATGACGGAAAAAACGATCCCGACATTATCGGACTTCTTTCTTCGTCGTGTGCGCTCGCCATTTCGGATATCCCGTGGGGAGGACCGGTTGCGGGAGTACAAACCATAAAAACAAATGAAAAGGGGGAAGAGGAATATCGATCGTTCTTTGCGGGACCCGAACAGTATGTGAACATGATTGAATTTGAAGGGAAAGAAATACAGGAGGGAGTCGCACTCGAAGTGTTTGTCGCGGCACACAAAAAAGTAAAAGAACTTATCTCGTTCCAAAAAAATATCGTGAAGGAAATCGGAAAAAAGAAACTCGATGTGATGTTGAAGGAGCCCGACGAGAAAATAAAAAAACTTGTAAAGGAATTTATAGAAGGAAAAATCGGTCCTGCATTGCGCGATAAGACATTCAGCGACCTCAAAGACAATTTATTCAAACATCTTACCTCACTCGGAGAGACCGAAGAGACGCTGAAAGACGTTGAAGCGATACTCGAAACCGAAACCGATACATTTGTGCACGAGGAAGCGATAAAACACGATCGCCGTGTCGACGGAAGAAAATTGAACGAGATCCGACCGCTCTACGGAGAGGTGGGACTCCTCGAACTCACCCACGGATCGGGACTTTTTGTTCGCGGACAGACACAAGTGCTCGCGGTGACGACCCTCGCATCGTCCGCGGCGGAACAGCTTGTCGAAACAATGGAATCGACAACGAAAAGAAGTTTTATGCTCCATTATAACTTCCCGAGTTTCTCGACCGGAGAAGTCGGAAAATCGAGGGGACCGGGACGAAGAGAAATCGGACATGGAGCACTCGCCGCAAAAGCGCTCCGCGCACTCATTCCTCCAAAAGAAGAATTTCCGTACACCATTCGCATCGTTGCGGAAACACTCTCATCGAATGGATCATCATCAATGGCATCGACGTGTGCCGGATGTCTTTCGCTTATGGATGCGGGAGTTCCGATAAAGAAACATATCGGGGGAATCGCCATGGGACTTATGGCGAGTGAAGACGGAAAAGAATATAAAATCTTAACCGACATTCAGGGACCCGAAGATCACTACGGGGACATGGATTTCAAGGTTGCGGGAACGAAAGACGGGGTGACCGCGATACAAATGGATGTGAAAATCAACGGAATCACCGCGGAAATTTTCGAACGTGCGCTCGCGCAGGCGAAAGAAGCGCGATTCACCATCATTGGGGTGATGGAAAAAATAATTCCCGCGGCACGACCTCAGGTTTCGAAATACGCGCCGAAAATTCTTTCATTGAAAATTCCGCAAGATAGAATCGGAGAACTTATCGGTCCCGGAGGAAAAAATATCAACGGAATTGTCGCCGAAAGCGAAAATAAAGTCACTATCGACATTGAAGAGGATGGAACGGTTTATGTCGCGGGGGTTGATATTGCACTTGTCGAACGCGCCTATAACACCATCCAAACATCAATGAAGGAATACGAGGTAGGGGAGATTGTCACGGGTCCGATTGTGAGAATTCTCGAATTCGGAGCAATTGTGGATTTGGGCGGAGGACAGGATGGAATGATTCACGTCTCCGAGTTGAAAGAGGGGTTTGTAAAAAAAGTTGAAGATGTGGTCCATGAGGGACAAGTGGTAAAAGCAAAAATCATACGAGCGGAGGAAGGACGAATTGGTCTTTCTCTTAAAGGGATAGAACAGGATAAATAGGGTATAGGGATTGGGGAATAGGGTTTAGAACTTGGAAGAAAAAGAAAAAAATCACTCACTGTTGGTGGGTGATTTTTTTATTTACTCCATTAGAGGCTTTTCCGAATTGTTATGAGACATGAAGTTCAAATTTCGATGGACATCGCCTTTAGTCTATAATGTGACTTACTATACCCTAATCCCCATACACTAGACCCCATGCTGTGATATAATATTAACAATGGAAGAAAATAATAACTCTGGCCAGCAATGGCAAGCACCACAAAATCAGGGTGCAAATAATGGCGGGAACAGGTCGCAGTTTTTGGGAACGGGAGAGGGAGAAATTCCTTTGGCAAAAATGCCGTCCGAAAAAATAGACATTCGAACGATGGCATCCGATGTGACGTCGACGCAAGAAACGGGAGGAGGAATGCCTATGCCCTATACTCCGCGACCCCAAACAAGCGCGCCAAAACAAACGAATACGCCACCCCCATCCGCTCCGTCGCAGGCGCCGGTGAATTTTGTCGATCAGATGGTCGGTGGAACAATGCAGACAATGCAGAAAGCCCAAAATATCGGGCAAGTCCCTACCCCTCCCAAAAAGAGCGGGGGTGGTCTCTTTAAGGGTATTCTTATCGCAATTATTGTGATTGGACTTCTCGCCATCGGATACTTTTTCGTATACCCCTTATTTTCCGCGAAAGACACAAATGTAAGTACCGAAGTAAAAACCCCGGAGGTACAAAAACCCGCCGAAGAAATAAATGTTCCAGTGGTACCGCCCGCCGAACCGGCGACAACAACGGAATCCGTCGCTCCCGTCGTACCGGTCTTAACCGTCGAAGTTCATTCTTCATTTTTGAAAACAAGAGCCGACCTCGTATTTGATGCGAAGTTATCCGCGTTTACGCTGAACGACCTGAAAACTCCGATCGCTTTCGATACAACCTCCGTACCACTCTTCAAAGAAGTGGTGTGGAAGACACAAGACAACAAACCGCTCTCATTTACTCAGGTTGCGTCGCTTATATTCCCCACATTCTTTACGTCTGAAAAAGTCGCAAATTTTCAAGACGACTTCACATTGTTCGCATACTCAAATTCACAAGGAACGTGGCTTGGATTTATTGTGAAACTCAAAGATGGAATCGATATCGGAAAAATGCAGGACAGCATGAGCGCGCTTCAAAAGGACACGGGATTAAAAAATATTTTTCTCTCGGATCCGGGAACCATGGGCGCATGGAAAGACGGAAAAGTGAGAAACAAACCGACATCACTTGCGTCGTTTTCACTCCCCGGAGCAACATTGAGCTATACGTGGCTTGATCGATATCTTCTCGTAAGTTCAAATACCGGTGCCGCGGAAGAGGCGGGAAAAAGATTGGGATATTAATATCATTATGAAATTTTCTGATACACAACTTGATCACTACAGAAGTCTTCTTCACGAAGAAGAGGAAAAAATACACGAGGAGTTGTTGAAATTGAAACAACAGTCTTCCGATTTCGGAAATGATGTCGATGGGTTCGAGGAAGAATCGGATGAATCCGAAGAAATAGGAAACATACTTTCCGTAAAAGAAACACTCGAAGAACGGATGAGGAAAATCGACAAGGCGCTCGAAAAAATAAAACAGAAAAAATACGGGGTATGCGAATCGTGCGGAAAGGATATAGAAGAAAAGCTTCTCGCTATAGATCCGGAATCCGAGTTTTGTAAAGAATGTAAATTAAAAGGCGAATTGTAAAAAAAATTGTATGCGCGTTGTTCCAAAACTTCTCTCAGCAGAACTTGATGGAATTACCGCCGAGCGAATCGAGGTGGAGGCCGATATTAATGTCGGCCTCCATTCTTTTTCCATCGTCGGACTTGCCGACAAGGCGGTGGGAGAGGCGAAAGAGCGGGTGAATTCCGCATTGAAAAATTCCGGAATACGACCGCCGACACGGGAGAATCGGAGAATCACAATCAATCTCGCCCCCGCCGATGTGAAAAAAGCGGGATCGCGCTTCGATCTCCCGATTGCCCTCGCATATCTTCTCGCAAGCGAACAAATAAAACCGTTTGAAACGCGGGATAAAATTTTTGTCGGGGAACTTTCGCTCGACGGATCACTGCGACCGATAAACGGGTGTCTGAACATCGCGGAGCTCGCAAAGCGGGAGGGGGTGCGATATCTTTTTGTTCCATACGAAAATAAAAACGAAGCCGCGATGCTCGATGAAATTACGGTGTTCGGAATAAAAAATCTCCACGAACTCATCAATCACCTTGAGGGAACCGAGCCACTCACTCCCGAAACACGAAGTGAAATTATTCCGACCCAACCCCCCATCTCCGTGCACATATCGGAAGTGAAGGGTCAGGAGTCGGCAAAGCGGGCACTCACGATTGCCGCGGCGGGAGGTCATAATCTCCTCATGTCCGGACCTCCGGGAACCGGAAAAACGATGCTCGCGCAAGCTTTTGCGTCGATTCTCCCCCCACCATCACTCGATGAAATTATTCAAATCACGGAAATATACAGCGCCGCGGGACTCACTGCACAGGATCAAATTATTCGGTGGAGGCCATTTCGCGCGCCACACCATACCGCATCGGTCATCTCCATTATCGGCGGAGGAACGATTCCGAAACCGGGAGAAATAAGTCTCGCTCACCACGGTGTTCTCTTTTTGGACGAGATGCCCGAATTTCATCGTGATGTGCTTGAGGGACTGCGACAACCGCTCGAAAACGGACACGTGCACATCGCGCGCGCGAAAAAAACACTGGTGTTTCCCGCACGGTTCATGCTCGTCGCGGCAATGAATCCGTGTCCATGCGGATATTTCGGCGACACCGCGAAAGAATGTAAGTGCACCGCACACGAAATTTTACGATATCAGAGAAAAATATCGGGACCACTACTCGATCGAATCGATTTACAACTCGAGGTACCGAGAATTCCCATAGAAGAATTGCGGAAAGGAGGCACAGACGAGCGCGAGGAGGAAAAAATAAAAAATACAATCAACTCCGCGCGACTTATTCAAAAAGAACGCGCCCGGCGCGCCAATCTCTCCATACGCACCAACGCGGAATTTTCGTCGAAACACGTCGATGAACTTTTTTCACTCGAACCCTCCGCGGAAACGTTTCTGAAAAATATCATCGAACGATCATTCGTGTCTCCACGCGGATATTATCGCATACTGAAAGTCGGTCAAACGATTGCGGATATCGAGGCTTCGCCGACCATAAAAAAAGAACACCTCGCCGAGGCGTTCCAATATAGATTGAAAGAAGGATAGGGATAGGCGGTTAGATGACTAGGTAATTAGCAAATTAGGAAGAAGAGAAAGTATTTATGAATTCATATAAAGAATTGGCGGTTTGGGAAAAATCTATAGAACTCGCAAAGGAAATATATGTCCTTACAGGATATTTCCCAAAATCCGAACTGTTTGGAATTACAAACCAAATGAGGAGAGCGTCAATTTCAATATCGTCAAATATTGCAGAGGGGCACACGCGGTATCACAAACAAGAATATGCGCAATTTTTGAGAATAGCCTTTGCGTCGGGAGCGGAATTGGAAACGCAATTGATTATTTCCAAATCTTTGGATTTTTGTCCAAAAGAAAAATACAAAAAATCGGAAATGTTACTTTCCGAAATCATGAAAATGTTGAATAGACTTATTTTTGTTGTAAAGAATCAAATATCCTAGCTGTCTAATTTCCTAATCGCCTAATATTGCTATTTGAGCGCAAACGGATTTTTTGCTCCAATCACTTCAAAATGCACATGACACCCGGTCGCTCCCTGGGTGTTTCCCGAATTTCCGATAAGCGCGATTTTTTCTCCTTGTGAGACGACATCTCCAACCCCCACGTTATTTTTTAATGTGTGCGCATATCGCGTCTTTGTTTTATTCGCATGTTCCACGAGGATATAATTCCCATATCCGTTATTCCACGAACCGTCGGATGATTCTTCGACAACCACTCCGCTCGCGGTGGCATAAATCGGGCTTCCGCATGAATTTGCGATATCAACCGCATTATATTCGTGCAACACTCCCCAATTCCACCCCTTTGCAGGAAGGATAAAATATCCTCCGATATCGGCAAGCTCCTCTTTCCCCATGTCGGGCGCCACAAATTTTGAAATCTCTTTCGTGGGAGGGAGAACGAGTGTCATGTTTTGTGTTCCAGCGACGCCCGTGTATTGAGGGTTGTATTTTTTTATAAGTTCAACACTCACCCCGAGTTGTTCCGCAATTCCCTGAATCGTATCTCCGCCTTTCATTATGTAAAGTGTTCCCGACACGGGGAGAATCGTAAGCTCCTGCCCCGCCCTCGGCTTCGTCACATTCGCGTTCGACGCGCGAAGCGTTTCAAGTGTAATTCCAAATTGCGCCGCGACACCCGAAAACGTATCTCCTTTTTTCATTTTGTATTTTTTTATGCCGTCTCTCGCCGAGGGTACATCGGCAAGCGATGGCGACACCCCGACAAACGCCCCTCCATCCTCAAAAAGAATCGAATCGATCTTATTCTCCTCAGTCGTCGGCGATACGGAAATGGCGCCCAATTCGTCACCCAATGATCCCGACGGTCCCCCAAGACCCAAAACACCGGGTCTCGCATATGTCAAAAAAAGCACCTCATTCCTTCCAAACGGGACGGCAATGAGGGCAATAATAACGAGAAAAAACAACGACCATGCGGTAGTCGTGCTCGAAAAACCCTTTAAAAGAGGCTTTATGTGTACTATAAATGTTTTAATACTTTATAGTATACCAAAAATAAGCTCAATCGGGAAGGTTTTATTATAAAAGAAAACAATACTCCATTTATGTCAAATTTTCATATTCAAAACCGCGATTTTACACTTATCAACAGGGAACCATAACACCCCACTATCGGTCGACTATTGAATGTTATATACTGAACGCGTGAAGGAAGATATTCGAACCGAATCTCTCTCTGCAATGCTTTTCGGGACCATTTTTCGAAAAAATGGCGGTATTTCGTTTTCCGAACTCGCCTCGTCACACAACGCATCCGAAGAAAGCGTCCGCACAACCCTATGGAGACTCGAAAAGAGGGGGATGATAGAAAAAAGAGGGGAAAAATATTTCATATCGCACGAAGGAAAAAAACAAATTGAGGAACGGCAACAGCCCGAACGGTGGGACGAAAGGTGGAGAATTCTTACGTTCGATATTCCCGAATCCGAGCGGGCATCGCGCATTTGGCTTCGCGCGCAACTTCTTCGCGCGGGATACGAAACGATGCAAAAAAGTATTTTTGTGGGAAAAAATCCGATTCCCCGATTTCTTCTCAATGAAATGAAAGAACGAAACATATTGTCGTATGTTCGGGTTATCGTCGCGGGACGTATATACAAAAATTCTCTCCTTTCGGAAAAAAATTAACACCATGGGACAAAAACTGGGACAACATTTTTTGAAAAATAAGAACATTGCCCGCGAAATCGCGGAGGCACTGCTCCCCGCGGACGGCGAGGTGATTATTGAAATCGGTCCCGGACACGGAGAACTCACCGAACATCTCAAATCTCAAATCTCAAATCTCAAAAATTGCAAAATAATATTAATCGAAAGGGATGCTGAACTTGCCGAACAATTGAAGAAAAAATACGGGAATGAAAAAAATATCGAGATTGTATGCGGTGACGCACTGAAAGTGCTTCCCGAAATTGTTTCTTCCCTAGGCCCTTCCGCCAAAGGCGGATCCGCCTCGGGCGGAAGTCCCCATACCCTATACCCTATTTATAAAATCGTCGGAAACATTCCCTATTACATCACCGGTTATTTACTGCGAACCATACAGGAGCTGAAAAAGAAACCGGCGCGCGTGGTGCTTATGATACAAAAAGAGGTGGCGGAACGCATCGTAAAAGGGGTTCCGGAAATGAGTCTCCTTTCGGCAAGTATACAATATTGGGCAAAACCAAAATTGGTGAGGATAGTATCGAAGAAGGAATTTTCTCCGGCTCCAAAAATCGATTCGGCGGTGTTGCTTTTGGATACAACAGAAATTACCGAAAAGAAACGCGAGAATGAAGAATCCTACTACGAAACATTGAAAATTCTCTTCAAACAACCGAGAAAAACGATTAAAAATAATATAACGCTTCTATGCCGAACAGCGGAAGAGTGTTATACTCAAGGAGAGAAAGAAGAATTATTCAGTGCGCTCGAAAAAAACGGAATACCCCTTGAGGCAAGACCGCAAAATTTAAGCATCCACGAGATACAAACGGTCGCACATCTTTTATATTCAAAATAATGAAAAAAATTGTAATCATTTTAATACTTATCATTTCTCTGTTTGTAACATACACGGAAAAAAGCAGTGCAATATTTATGCCGTTTGCCGGAAAAATTATTCCGTTTGTGACTCCGGCGCTTTGTTTCGGGGGAGAGCCGCCGATTATGATAAAGCCAGTGGGGGGAATGCCACCCGGTCTCTATGGAGCGACCGCCGCAACGGAACGACACCTCTATGGGGCGCTTACGCCCGGATCGTGGGTTATTGGTCTTTATGAAGTTGTTCCGGCACCAATCTGTTTTATTCCGATTCCTCCGCCCGGAGTTCCTATTCCCATTCCGGCACTTCCTATAATACGATTTGGGGTTTCGCTTCCGTCGCTTTCTTTGTAAAAAAGAATGAAAAAACTGGTATAATAAACAATGAAATAACATGTCTCTTCTAAAAAAATACAGAAAAACTTCATCCTTTCTTATTCTTCTATGCGCACTTCTTGTATCGTTCTTTATTGTACGCGGAGGAGAAAAACAAAAACCCGATTATCTTTTCGAAGTGGTGAAAAATACGCCCGACACGCAATCGATAAACATAAAAAATCCGCTTCCCAATCTCACCGCGGAATTCACCGCCGAGTCGTTAAAAACGCTCATGTCCGAAAAAAATAATGTCATTGCGCAGGAAGCAAAAAACGCATCACTCGCGAAAACGCTTCCCGATAAGAACGCGGTGGAAAAAATCGTAGGCGATATTATCGACAAGGAACTTATTTCCGAAACCATCGACCCCAAAACAATCAGTGTGGCGAAAGATGATTCGAAACAAATGCAGGTTGTATATCTTCTTGTTATACAGGAAATCATAAAAGACGTGTCAGAAAAAAATAGCGCCGAGGATATTACCACAATGCCCATCGCCACCTATTTCGGAAATATGGGAAATAATTTCAAAAATACCACTGACATTTTGATGGCGATGAATGTTCCGTCGTCGTGGGTTGATATTCACGCAGACCTCATTGGGTATTTTGCTTCACAAAAAAATGTGTATCTTTCACTTTCAAAAGCCGATCAGGACCCGCTCCGATTCATGATTGCAATTCAGCGCATCGCTGACGAGAGCGAAAAGAAATTCGACGACATCAGAATAAAAATAGACGCCCGCATAAAGGAACAAAAAATCATCTAACACACAATGTATTTCATAAAAAATATAATTGTTTCTTTGCTTCTTGTGGCACTTCTCTCCACTCCGTTTTCCGCATACGGACAAACCGCATCATCGACAAATTCAACTTCAACTCAGACACTTTCAAGTAAGGGGGAGGTACAGGGAATGGAGATGTGCATCAAGGCGGCGCGTCTCTCGGCAAAATTTGGTGGATTTACCGTGCTTGATCGCGTTCAAGAAAATATAACAAACAGTGTGAAGGGATATTTGAACGTGCAGTTTAACAGCGCGACCGGACTCAATATCGATTTTTCAAATTTGGGATCGAGTGTTATTAATCAGGGGCTTGGTATGCTAAACGACGTGTTTGGAAATGTGTTAAAAGATACGGTGGGAGATCAGGTGGACGCCCTAAAGAAAAAGGCGCAGGACGAACTTGAAAAACTGGCGAAAGAGGCGCTTGGAAATATCGCCGAGGATGTATTGGATGCGGCAAATCCGCTTTCTCCGGTTCCGGTCGCCGAAAAGGGAACACTCCTTGATGAGGCAAAAAAACAAAACGAAAAGGCGACACAAATGATTGCCGAACAGAAGCGCGCGCAACTCATTGCAGACACACGGGACAAATGTCAGGAACTTTTAAAAACTACAACCGAAACAATTAAACGATCTCTCCTTTACCAACTTTCCAATCAGCTTACCCAGTGGATTGTAAACGATGAAAAACCGCAATTTGTAAAAGACCCGGGACAATTTTTGGCGGATACCGCGCAACTTGCGGTTGATCGCACAATTTCGAGAATTGCACCGCGTCTCTGTGAGCCGTTTCAACTTTCCATCACCGCACAAATTCCGACCGCAAACCGCCAAGCAAATCCGTTTTATGAAGAACTCACCTGTACACTCGATCAAGTAACGGGAAATATCGAATCATTTTATAACGATTTCAGAAACGGGGGGTGGATTGCATACCAGGAAATGTGGAAACCGCAAAATAATTATTACGGCGCCTCAATGATGGTGGAGGAAGAACTTGCGCGACAACAGGGGGCCGCAACAAAACTTGCGGAACAGGATCTTCAAAGGGGAAGCGGTTTCCCTAGTCAAACACAATGTGTCGAGTGGCAACTTTATATCCCAATCGATTGCGGAAACATACTCCAAGAAACATACAGCGATGTTTTACAGGTTGGCGGACAGTGTTTTGGTGCGGTGGACGGAAAAATCAACGGACCAACGGACGACGGGAATCCACCACCGATAGAAGCCATATCCGCAGAAACTCCCCAGGGATCATATTGGCAATGTGCGCGGTCGGAAATCACGAACCCCGGAACAATTACCGCGCGACTCGGAGAAAAAGCACAACAGATGGAGGTGAATCAACTTGAGACAACAAACGATATTGAAAACTTTCTCGATACGATCGGTGATGCAATCATAAACAAACTCGTAAAATCGGGGGTCGGTGGTCTTCGGGGATTATTGAAAGGGCTCCCTGCATTAAATCTATAATCAATGTTTAAAACACAAAAAAAAATATTTCCTCTTGTGTTATTGTTTTTGACTATTTTTACGTTTGGGTCGATTTTTCTTACACAAAAAGCCAGCGCAATAGCAGGCTTACCGGATTATATCATAAATCCCTATAACCCAATCAGCCAAATGGTAGTAGAGACAGTGACGGACATAATTACATGGCCAATCCGTGAGACATTTAAGGGTCTTATGTATGTGCTGGCACTTATTGCTGGGTTTCTATTCTGGATCGGAGCCCAACTTATTGCATTCTTTATGTCCCTTAATATGGCGATTTTTGACATGCCCCTTGTCGGGATTGGGTGGAAAATTGTCCGCGACATCGCAAATCTCGGATTCGTCCTCGCAATCATCGTGATTGCGGTCGCCACCATTGTGCGTTATGAGGAGTATGGAACAAAAAAATTACTTCCGAAACTTATCGCGGCGGCGATTCTTGTGAATTTCAGTTTCACGATCGGTGCGGTATTTATCGATTTTTCGAATACACTCACCAATTTCTTCGTGTCGAGATCCTCTGGTGACGGAAGTGTGTTTGGTATGACCGTAGAACTTGCGAAAGGATTCGACACACAACAGTTTTTAAGAACGAAAGCGAATGCGGAAGGAAATGGGTTTATGCAAGGGGGAGCAATATATGAAACAATCGGATCAATTGTAAGTCTCTCTATGGCGGCATTATTTACATTTATATCCGCGGTGAGCTTACTTGGAATTGCGATTATGCTCCTTGTTCGTTTTATGTATCTTTCCGTACTTCTCCTTGTTTCTCCGATTATTTATCTCTTTTGGGTTATTCCCGACACACAGTCGGTATGGAAAAGTTGGTGGCATAGTTTCATGAAGTGGGTGTTTAATGCCCCAATTCTCACCTCTTTCCTCTATCTCACGGTGATGTCAACAAAAATGCTCGGAGAATTCGGTGAAAAATTTGCGGGAAGCGCGGGTTCGGCAATAAATGATAATCTCTCGCTTACTCCTCAGATTCTCGTTGTAATAGGAAATTCATTGGTTATGACAGGACTTCTTGTCGGCTCACTCTTGGTGGCAAACAGCCTGGGCATTGTCGGCGCAGACACCGCATATAGTCTTGCCTCAAAAGCCGGGAAATCACTAAAGAAACACACAATCGACCGCGCCACCAACAAGGGCAAGGAAGCAATGAAGAAGGCGGGAAGAAGCGCGCTCACGGCGGGAACAAAGACCGATGAACAAGGAAACACAACGACCAGACTCGAACGATTCAGCGCAAAATACGGAAGGCTTCCGCTCATCGGACGTGCAATTACGGGAATTTCCGGCGCATCGTCGACGGCAAGAGCAACAAGCGGGAAGGGCGTGGAAGAGAGGATGAAGGGCCTTGAAAACAGGACAGGCGATGATTTGGTGGCGCTCGCGGGCAGAAAGGGTCTTTCGTCGGAAGAGCTCGCGGCTACCGGTATCACCGCCGCAAAGAAAGGAAAGTGGAATGATTTGAGTGAAGAAACACGAAAGAGTGTGGTGGATGCGGCGCGAAAGACAAAGACGGGAGATAAACTTGCCGAACAGGCCCCGTGGCTCGCAAAAGAGTTGGGCGAAAATGAAGCAAAGATAGCGGGAAAAATGAACGAAGTTCCGAAGAGCGCAATTTATGAGAGGAAAGATGCGAACGGAAATATTGTAAAAGAAGTTGATCCACAATATGAGAAATTTGTACAAGACAACGCAATGAACTTCCCGTCTCAATTTAAGGAGGAGCTCGGAAAACTTCCAAAGGATACCGGAGAGGCGGTTCGTGAGGCATTTAAGACCGGTCTGAAGGATAAAGTGAAAGAAGCGATAAAACTCGATGTATACGATGGTGAGGTTGATAAGAGTGGAAAGCCAACGTTCACAACAGAGGATGGATATGATGCGGTCGAAAAGGCAAATAAATTTATATTTGATAAGAAAGCACTCTTGCCAAATATAGAAACTGAAATTGAGGACCTTAGGGATAAGGTTGATAAACCACAACTTACTGCGCTACAAAAACAAAAAACAAAGCTCAGTGATGAAGAGACAAAACTTAACAAGGAAGTTGGCGGTCTGCGAAGCGATCCGTTATTAAATGCAAGTAAAATCAAGGAAGCAGAGGAAAAACTAACAACTATCAAGAAGGAAATTGTGTCGGTTGAAAAGGAATATAATGATCTCGATAAAATCCAAACAAGGTTTGAAGATAAAAAAGCTGAACGAAAAGTGATAGTTGATACAGTCTCACTTCAAGAAAAGAAATTAAAAGAAATGAGAGAGGGCCTTTTGAGGGAAAATGCTCGTATAGTAAGCAAGCTTGATGATATTTCAAAAGACGTCTCATTCAAAAAAAATAATCAGCCAATACCCTAACACATGGAAGAAATAAACGACATTCCGCAAACCATACGCGACCAAATAGGGTCGGGGAGGGTTATTGCAACCATCGATTCAATCAATGAGCGCGCCGATATTGCGCGTCTTGATGTTATTCCACAACTTGTATATGACGTGCTTTCAAAAGACGTTCCGGCAAAAGATTTTGTTTCTCATTGTTCGAAACAACTTAATTTCGGCGAAAAAAAACTGAAGGCGGTGGTGCGGGAAATAAAGGAAAAAATACTGAAACAATTCGATTATGCCCTTCTGAATTACGGGGTGGATATAAAAGAGATAGATGTTTCGGATGCAATAACACTCGATGAGTGGGTAAAAAAGCACAATGAAATGCTTGCGTCTGTGGGAATTGAAGTGGAAAAACCCGTTTCCACAATCTCGCTTGAAAATTTTTCCGACACCATGCCGGAAAACTTCGGTCCCGTGAAAATAAATGTGAGTGGGGTTGCGGACGAAATTCCGAAAAAAATTGAAGTAACCGATGAACCGGCACCGCTTGTGATACACAGAGAAAAACCCCAATTTGGGCAAGGGGGTCAGTCATCCGCGGGTGGCGGAAGCGGGTCGTCACAGCAAACAAAAGGATTTTCACTTCCGTTTGGATTTTTCAAACAAAAAATCGTCTCGACACAAACCCCACCCACACCAGTCAGGGCGACAATAGAGTTTCTGAAAAACGACAAACCAAAACGCGCGGTGGATTACAGCGAGCTCCGCACCCCACTCACCCCATTTGCAAAAAAAGACGAATTCATACGGGAAGAACAAAAAATTCAAAACACTCCGCCAAAAACCGATTTACAACCGGTGGTGCAAAAAATAAATCCGCTCGCCCGATTTAGCGGCAACGAAACAACTCCCGCGCCAAAAATACCGGAACAAACGTTGCGCAACACATCGGGAGAGATGAAAAACACATACCCAGCGGTAAAGGCCACGGGTGGAGTATTGGATATACGGGGAATGAAAATAGATCAAAATTCAAATTTCTCCACCAATGGCGGAAAATTTCAAATTTCAAATAAAGCACAAGAGCAAAAAATAGGGGAAGAAAAAATAGTTGCGGAGACCTCAAGACCCATGATTATTGATGTATCAAAAAATATCGAAAAGCCGGCAACCACAATTACCGCGCCAAAACCGATACAAAATTTATCCGCCCAAGGCGCCACGCCCGCCGTCGGGCAGGGACCAGCCTCGGGCTGGCAATCGCCGATTTCACCGAAACCGTTTCCGATACAGGAAGTAAAAAAACCGGTTGCGCAGGAGATCCGCCCGCAAGCGGAAAAAGTACCTGTTTTAAGTTGGCAAGGCGCAACAATGGCAACTGGTGCACCAAAACAAACTGTGCCGACCGAACAAAAAATCAACAATCCGCCCGCAAGCGGAAAAGGATTTGTGTGGTTCAAAAAACCGGTACAGAAAACCACACCAACAACAGATAATAATGTTGCGGAAAAATCGGGACCGAAAGTGGAAGGAAACACGGTTGATTTATCTTCATAAACAAAAGTAAAAATTCTAAATCCTAATTTTCAACAAAGTCCAAATAAAAAAGTTTCAAATATTAATTCAATAAATATTTGTGCTTTGAAATTGATTGGATATTGGAAATTGGTAATTTGTCCCTATAATTAAATAACATGTCCACATTTCAGGTACCGCAATTTATTGACCAGAAACCGAAGATTGTAGGACCACTTACACTCTCCCAATTTTTCTATATTGCCATCGCGGCGGGTGTTGTTTTTGTGTCATTTTACATCTTTAATCTCGTTCTCTGGGTGTTTATCAGCCTCGTTGCCGTGGTACTGGGGGTTGGATTTGCATTCATAAAAGTGAACGGACAGGATATGCCGAAGGTGGTGAGATCCGGACTTCATTTTTTCCTTCAACCGAAAATTTATACGTGGCAAAGGGAAATACAAAAATCGGTGTACGACGGGGGCGGAGAGGGAGTGGAAACCATCAGAAAAAACATCGGTATTCAGGAAAAACTGAATTCGGTGGTGTTGAATGTAACCACAGGAAAATTGTTTTCCCCGAAACAATTGAGAAACGAACAGAAAAAAGACGAATATCAGGTCGCCACGTTTATTACCGGGGAAAAAAGAAAGATAAAAAGAGTGGATTATTAAAAAATGTCAAAATCCAAATTTCCCGTGCCTGACGCCCGCCTAACGGCAGGCAGGGCAGGCGGGCAATGTCAAACAAATAAAAAAATTAAAATGACAAACGAAGACACACACAATAAGAAAAAATATGACCTGGCAGAACGCACCTCGAAATTTGGTAGATCGGTAATTATATTTTTAAAAGAAATCCCGGACACCACCATAAATCGACCGCTTATTAACCAACTTATTCGTTCAAGTACAAGCATTGGGGCAAACTATATGGAAGCGGATTGCGCTGAATCAAAAAAAGATTTTAGACACAAAATCGGGATCTGCAAAAAAGAAGCGAAAGAAACAACTCATTGGCTCAATATGGTGGCAACGGCAAATCCGGAAAAAATGGAAAAGTGTGGGGTATTATCACGAGAGGCTCACGAATTGACATTGATATTTTCGGCTATTACCAATAAAAAATAATTTGATGTTTAGTTATTTTGATTTTGTTGGAAATTGGGGTTTTGAAATTTAGATTTTATATATATAACACATGGTGACTAATAACCGATAACTGACTATAATTAAACAATATGCCAGGCACAATAAAAAACCCGACGGCTCCGTCACAGCAATTTGTTGAGGTAAAAAAAATAGAAGACGGAATTGTCTATCTCAAAAAAGGCGGGATTCGCAAGGTGGTTATCGTAAGCGGGGTGAATTTCGATCTTAAGTCGGAAGCGGAACAGAATCTCATTTTGAACAGTTTTCAGGATTTTTTGAATACCGTCGATTTTTCCGTGCAATTTTTCGTCCATTCGAGAAAAGTAAACGTCGACACTTATCTTGAGCGGATGAAAACAAGAAGGGAGGAAGAGACCAATGAGCTTTTGAAAATTCAAATTGACGAATACATAAACTTCATAAAAACATTTATTGAGCAGAATAAAATTATTTCAAAGACGTTTTTTGTCGTTGTTCCCTACGAGGCGGGGGATGCGGTGGATCAGGCAAAAAAGGGTGTCTTGAGTTTTTTCGGAAAAAAACAAACACAAACGGAGGATACCCCCGACGCACAGGCGGCAATCGAACAACTCAATCATCGGGTTGATCAGGTGATTTCCGGTCTTCAACAAATCGGACTTCGCGCGGTTCCCCTCGAAGATGAAGAACTTACGGAACTTTTTTACAACCTCTACAATCCGCAACTCGTCGACAAAAAAAATACAGGCGTGTAAAAATAATCATGGAAAATACGAAAACAACGGGAGACGACTTTTCGAATATT
Organism: bacterium; assembly: GCA_021823645.1. Taxonomy (GTDB): domain Bacteria; phylum Patescibacteriota; class Minisyncoccia; order UBA6257; family GWB1-50-10; genus JAKANR01. The sequence continues at coordinate 805 of JAKANR010000009.1, read as the reverse complement.
ATCGCTCCGGCGGGCGTCGAGATAAATTCGAACTACCTGAAGATAGGTGATTATTACGCAAAAACGTTTTTTGTCTTTACCTACCCTCGATATATTTCAAGTGGATGGTTTTCACCGATTATCAATTTATCCGAGATGATGGACATCACTATATTCGCACACCCGATGGATACCGGACTCGCACTTCGAAACTTGAGAAAAAAAGTCGCGCAAGTCGAAGCGGAAATAAACGAAAAACAGGAAAAGGGGATTGTGCGTGACCCGATGCTCGAAACCGCATATCAAGACATTGAGGATCTTCGGGATTCTCTTCAACAGGCGCGGGAAAAACTTTTTCAGGTGGCTATTTACATCACCATTTACGGGGAGGATTTGAAAAGTCTCTCAAAACTCGAAAACACACTTCAATCCCTTCTCGACAGCAAGTTGGTCTATATAAAACCTTCACTCTTCAGGCAAATTGACGGATTTAACTCGGTTCTCCCGATCGGAAAGGATGAGCTCGAGGTAAACACCCCGTTGAATTCGGGTCCGTCGTCTTCGCTCTTTCCATTCGTCTCTCCCGACCTCACCTCCGACAAGGGGATACTGTTCGGGCTCAACATGCACAACAACAGTCTTATTATTTTTGACCGCTTCTCATTGGAAAACGCGAATACAGTGGTATTTGCAAAGTCCGGATCGGGAAAATCATACGCATCAAAACTCGAAATACTCCGATCACTCATGCTCGGAACGAATGTCATTGTTATCGATCCGGAAAATGAATATCAAAATCTCGCAAATTCAATCGGGGGAAGTTATT
>JAKANR010000059.1 GCA_021823645.1 bacterium | reverse complement strand
TGAAAGCAACATGGACGACTCGAGAACAATATGGAGAATGCCGACTGTGACGGCAAAGGAAACAAACAAAACAATCGCGACGGTATTTTTATTCTTCATATTTTTTTAAATTTCCCCAATTTTTTCCCACATTAATGTCCACAATGAGCGGTACGGAGAGCGGCATGCACGTTTCCATGATTTTTTTCAGTTCGGGAACAATGTTTTTCAGGATATCATCATGAACCTCGAATATCAACTCGTCGTGTATGGTAAGAATGAGACGTGTCGAAACTCCCTTCTGCTCCTTGTCGATAAAATTTCTTGCCCCAATCATGGCGAGTTTTATAATGTCGGCACCGAGACCCTGTACGGGCATGTTGATTGCCGCACGTTCCATTTCCGAAATAAGCCATTCGTTTTTCATTCCCCTCGGAAATACGCGAATTCGTCCCGTTTCATTTTTTATTATTCCTTCCTCCCGCGCTTCTTTTTTTGTTTTTTCCTGCCATTCTTTCACTTTCGGAAAATCAAGGTAATATTCGTTGATGAATTTTCGCGCATCCTCGAGCGAAAGGTTGCTCGTCGCGGAGAATGCCCGAGCGCCCATTCCGTACGCGACGCCAAAATTCAATGTTTTTGCGATTCTTCGCAGATCTGGGGTTACCCCCGACTCGTCGATATTGAATATTTGCGAGGCGGTAATGTTATGAATATCCTTTTTATTCCAAAACGCGGATTTCAGTTTTTCGTCACCCGAAATATGTGCGAGAAGTCTCAATTCGAGTTGTGAATAATCGAACGACACGAGAGAAAATCCGTCTTCGGCGACAAACGCGCTCCGAAGTTCTTTTGACCATTTCGATTCCTGGGGGATATTCTGGAGATTTGGTTTTTCCGAAGAAAGCCGTCCCGTCGCGGTTCCCGTTTGAAGATAGGTGGTGTGAATTCGGTGGTTTTGACTGATTCGCACCCGCTCGAGCAGGGGCGACACGTATGTGGAAAGTATTTTCGTGTTTTCCCTGTGGGTAAGCACCTTTTCTATTATCGGGTGTTGTCCCCTCAATTCGGCGAGCACCGACTCCGCGGTTGAGCTCATCCCGGTTTTTGTTTTTTTTCTCTTTCCGTTTTTTATCTGGAGTTTTGTGAAGAGCACCTCCGATACCTGGTGCGGGGAACTGAGGTTGAATTCTTCCCCGGCCATTTCAAACACCTCTTTTTCTATTTTCTCCGTTTCGGTTCTTATTTCTTTTTGAAGTTTCAAAAATATTTTTTCGTCGCCCAATATTCCCGTTGTTTCCATGTCCGCGAGCACGGGGATAAGTGGCATTTCTATTTCGCGGAAAACCCTTTCAAGTTTATTTTTTTTTATTTCTTCGCGAAGCACCGCATACAGTTTTTCCTTTCCCCATTCATTCCCGTCACTTCCCAAAAATCTTTTCGCAATCGCGCTTTCCGACAAATCCTTTTTATCCGGGTCAAGAAGCCACGCCGCGATTTTTATATCAAACACCTTTTCCGGAGACACTTTTTTGTTTTTTGTCCCTTTCAGCGCATCCTTCCATTCATAAGTAATAAGAATCCCGTCGTTCGTTATCATCTCTTTTTCCCCAGCATTGTTTTTGGGTGTGGTTGGTGATTCGTTTTCTTTCCACCCCATTCTTTTTATAAGACTTTCGAACCCAAGTCGACGAAAATATGTTTTCAGTTCGTTTTCGTCCGGTGGTATATACAACGTCTCGTCGAGTGTTGTGTGTATCGGGATATGTTTCTCTATTGTGGCTAATTTTTTCGAAAGAAACGCGGAATCTTTGTGTCCCCCTATTTTTTTATACAGCGGATGTTTTTCAGTAACCTCTTTATATATGTTTTCTATCGTGCCGTATTCGGAGATAAATTGTATGGCTGTTTTTGGTCCCACCCCAGGAATCCCCGGAATATTGTCGGATTGGTCTCCGACAAGCCCTTTGTAATCGATAATGTGCTCGGGGGGAACGCCAAATCGTGCCTGCACGCCGGCTTCGTCGTATATCGCAATATCATTAATACCTTTTTTAAACGTTTCTACCTCTATTTTCCCGTCTTTTACGAGTTGAAGTGTATCGAGATCGCCCGTTAAAATAGTGATAAAAACCCCGCTTTCCTTACTGAATTTTTCGGAAAAAGTTCCAATTATGTCGTCGCCTTCGTATCCGGGAATTTCCGAAATAAAAATTCCGAGTTTTTTGAAAAGTTCGCGCGATTCCTTTATTTGTGAAATAAGCTCGTCGGGTGCCTTTGGGCGATGCGCCTTATATGCCTCGAATTGTTCTTTGCGAAACGTCGGTTCCGGACGGTCGAATGCGGCGACGACATAATCGGGTTTTTTTTCTTTAAGTACTTTGAGAAGCGTGTTCGCAACCCCATAGAGCGCGCCGGTGGGCAGTCCGTCGGGCGCGGTAAGTGGAGGGAGTGCGTGGAACGATCGGTGAATCAGTGAGTGTGCGTCAATAAGAAGTATTTTTTTCATTTTTAATATAAAAAGATTATTGTCAACGGGATTATTTTTTGACGGTGATATATCGTTCATTTTCTTTTTTCCCGTGTTTGAATGTCACCCACATTATTTTTTTCGGAAGAACTTTTTTTATCATGTCGGCCCACTCGATAACGATAATATTGTTTTTGTTTTTTATTTCATCACCGAACCCGATACGATTCATCTCTCCCGGTTTTCCGATGCGATACGCATCAACATGAATGAGCGATAAAAAATTTTTGTGTTTGAGTTTGTATTTTTTTTGAATAAGAAATGTTGGACTTGTGACGGACGAGCGCACCCCGAGCGCCCGCGCGAATTTTTTTATGAATGTGGTCTTTCCGCTTCCCAGGTCTCCCACAAATCCGATTATGAGCGCCCCGTTTTTTTTGTGCACTCCCGCCTTGATTTCGGTTGCGAATTTCTCCGCGCATTTTTTCGTGTCGAGAGGGGAGAGGGTATGAAATTTCATCATGTACGGTTAAATGAGTTTTTGTTTGTCGAGCGGAATTCCCAGGTGTTCATATGCCCTCTTTGTGGCGATGCGTCCCGCCGATGTTCTTTCGAGAAACCCGAGATTCATGAGGAATGGTTCATAAACATCTTCGATGGTTCCCGCTTCCTCCGAAAGTGCGGCGCCAAGCGCCTTGACTCCCACCGGTCCGCCGTTGAATTTTTTTATGATTACCTCGAGAAGCTCCCGGTCAGTATGTTCGAGTCCGAGTGGGTCTACTTCGAGGAGGGCGAGGGTTTTATTCACCACATATTCGTCGATGGATCCGTTGTGATACACCTCCGCATAATCACGCGCACGTTTCAGAAGTCTGTTTGCGGTGCGCGGAGTGAATCGTGACGCCTTCGCGAGTATATATACCGCTTCTTTTGTGATGTCGGTGTTCATGGTGCGGGCCGACTGCCGTATTATTTTTTCAATATCTTCGTTTTTGTAATATTCGAGTTTTATCGTTGCGCCGAATCGCGAACGGAGCGGATTCGAAAGAAGATTTACTTTCGTGGTTGCGGCGATGACCGTGAATGGGGGAAGGTCGAGCGAAAATGTCCGCGCCGACGGACCCTTCCCGACAATGAAATGAAGTTTTCTGCTTTCGAGCGCCGGATACAATATTTCCTCGACAAGTTTATTGATGCGATGCGCCTCGTCGATAAACAGAATTTCATGCGGTTCGATATTACTCAAAATCGCGGCGACATCTCCCGCCTTTTCGAGCGCCGGTCCCGTAGTTGATTTCACCTGCACCCCCATTTCTTTTCCGATGAGATATGCGAGTGTTGTTTTTCCGAGCCCCGCCTGACCGTAGAAGAGGAGGTGATCGCAACTTTCATTTCTTTTTTTCGCCGCATCGATAATAAGACGCAAATTTGTTTTTGCTTTTTCCTGACCCACGTATTCTCCCCATGTTGTGGGACGAAGCGCCAAATCAAATCCTGCGTCGTCCTGTTTTTTCTTCTCTTCCTTTTTTCTCTCAGCCATACACATATAGTTTACCGCACATCTCGGAGAATGTGTATTTTTACCCGTAAAAACGCGTATTTTCCGGGGGGTTGACCCTGCGTATGGATAGA
>JAKANR010000058.1 GCA_021823645.1 bacterium | reverse complement strand
CTTTCCCGAACCGGACGGTCCCATGATTGCGACAAACTCCCCTTTTTTTATTTCAAAAGATATTCCTTTTAATACTGGGGTTTCTACATCTCCGTTCACATATGTTTTTGTGATATTCTCGCATGTAATCATATTTTTTAACGGCCGAATCCTCCTCCGATGCCGGGAATTCTCACTCCGGTTTGTTGTGTGGTTTGTGTCTGTGTGGTCGATGACGGAACGATAGTGCGAACAACCACCACATCTCCTTCGGCGAGACCGCCCACAATTTCCGTGGAAGTATCGTTCGAACCGCCTATCTCCACCGCTTTTTGTTTCGGTGCGACCGCAAGCACCGTTCCTTGGGCACTCTGACTTGTTTGATTGTTGAGAGCGGTGGCATCAACCGTTTCGACATAATACGATCCATTCTGCGATTTTACCGCGGAATTCGGAATCATAAGCACATCGGTTCTTCCGCTTGTAATCACGGACGCCGAAATGCTCATTCCCGCCTTCACTCGATCGTCTTGGGTATCGAATCCTATTTTTACTTTGTAATTTACCACCCCCTGAGTCACTGTTCCCGCCGAATCGATTTCACTCACCTCCCCCGTAATACCGAGTCCGTCGATCGCATCGAATGTCACGGTGGCTTTCTGTTCAATTTCTATCTTTGCGACATCAACTTCGTTCAATGTAATTTCCGCGAGTTTTTTCTTTGTGAGAATGGTCGCCAACACCGTCCCACTTGATGCCGAATCGCCTTTTTCGACATTTACTTTCGAAATGATTCCGGCAAACGGCGCGGAAACGGTATACTTCGCCAACTCCACGCGAAGATCAGCAAGCGTCTGTTCCTGTTTTGTTATCGAATTTCGCGAACTTTGCAGACTGATCGGATCCGATCCGGTGGGATTATTGATTTTCAATATATCAATGTCACGCTGGGTATTCAGAATCGCCTGTTTTGCATCACTCAAAGAACGTTCTTCAGTGAGCAGTGCGCCCACTTTTGAATTTGCGGTGTTCAGATATCCGGTCAGATTCGACTGGGTGGTGAAAACAAACGAATCGATTGTTTGTTTATTTGTCTGCGCAATATCAATAACGGTATCGATGAGATTCTTTTCGCTCTTCAGGGCCTGTGCGATCGCCACCGCGGTTTCGTACGTATCCGAAACCATATTCTCAATGGTTGTCCGATCCGAATCTCTCGTCACCGATTTGAATTTCAAAAACGCCGAATCATATCGGCTTCGCGCGTTCTTATAATCGCGTTCCGCGATATCGGCGAATTGTTTCACGGTATCCCTGTCACTTTCGGTGGTGAACATGTCGCGGTACATACTGACATTCCATTGACTGGAATTTCTGCTCAAATTTGTTCCGTACAGCACATTCTCCGCTCCGGTCATGGTGGCGGGAAGACTGAGAAACGCATCGGACATGACATTAAACGCATTGTCATATTCTTTTTCCAAATCGCTTTTTTGTGAATCCAGTGTCTCGAGTTTTCTCTGATAATCGATCGGCGCTTGCGCGGTGTCTTTTTGAAGTTGGAGTTTTGCCTCCTGAAGGGTGATTTCGGCATCGAAAACATTTTTCTTTGCGGTCGTATCGTCAAGACCAAAAAGCGCCTGTCCCGCACGCACTTCTTCTCCGTTTTTTACTCCCACCCACGTCACATCTCCCGAGACTTTCGGTTTTATATCCACTTGATTCAGTGCCGACACCTGTCCGGTTCCGGAAACGGAAGTGATAAAAGTTCCTTTTTCGGCCTTCGCGAGCACATAACGAGTTTCGGCGGTCGTGGTATTGAGTTTCCCATATGCATAATATCCCCCTCCCAAAATAAGGAGAAGTAAAACGATCGAAAGTTTTTTACGTTTTATGACCAACGCACGGATATATCGAACAATATTTAAAATTTTCTTTTTCATAAAAATTATTCACACTCCTTCCATAAAAAAGAAGGAGTGTGAGTGATGATTTCTAGAACATCATTCTCCCACGCATCCGATGTCCGCCGAATGCCTGTTTTTGTCCTTTCCCGACGTTTTGTTCCATAAACGTTAATCGTTGATCGGCCTGTGCCTGAGTGATTACTCCTTTTTCGACAAGTGTTTGAAGCGATGATTTCATTTGAAGAAGACGAGCATCTTTCATTTTTGACTGAAGGGTTTCCTCACTTACCCCTTTTTCTTTCGCAATATCAAATAATGTTTTCCCTTGGGCCCATCCTGATTTTACCTCATCGACACTTATTCCGAGAATCTGCGCCTGCTCCGCAAACATTGCCTCATGACGTGCAACAATTTCATCCGGAGTTATATTTCCCACTCCTCCACTTATTCCGTGTGCGGAAGCGATACCCGCGACACCGAGAAGACTAAGTCCGAGAACAGGAACAATAATAGAGAACATTTTCTTTTTCATTTTTTTTATTTACAATTTTTGTTTTCGCGACCTTTTATGTCCAATGCAATGAACATAAAATAGTACACCCCCCATATATAATTTATTTCATTCTTTGAAATTCCATCTGCTGTCGGGGAAACGGAACTTCTTCCCCGATTTTTCTGACACCAAAAGCATAAATTACTCCGTCTTTGAAATCTCCCATCACCACGACTTCATCTCCGGCAACAATTTCCGAACCGAAAGGAAAACGTGTCGCATGAGTCACGATAACCCGAAACGTTTCGTTTGATTTGTTTTCGACTAAAAATCCGTCTTTTGTTGTTTCTTTCACCGTTCCCGGATATACATCGGCGGGACGTTGTGCACGAAATTCCTGATACAGTGGCGCGGCAAAGGGAAGTTGCTTCTCCCGTGCAAAACGCGAAAATTGATCGTGGACACGCGTTGAAAAGACAAGTGCCCCTCCGATAACCACAAACAAAACAATTCCGATCACTGAATACAGAAGAGGTTTCCGATACGCAAAAGAATATTTTCGCACAAGTACTTCAAGTATCCCGATAAATACAACGGCCGAAAGTACCAAAAGCCACGGAATGGAAATAAAGAATCTTCCGATCCCGCGCATGCCGAACGCGGGGACGAACCACGTACCGTTATCGTGCAAAATAAAAATAATGAGACTTGCGACAAACAACAGAAAGAGAACAAATATGAAAATACCGACGCCGATGAGTATTGCCTTCAATACAAAGTGCCACTTCGGTCGCATTGCGGCGTGTCCGTTTTTTATTTTTTCCAAAACCGAATTTTTTATTGATTTTTTTTCTTCCATAATGGGTGATGATGAGGATTAATTTTTGATTTTGAATGACTCGTATAATTTTTTGAGTATCTTCTTTCCCCGCGCGATACGCACCCCGACGGTCGAAATGGGGATATGGAGAATATCGGCAATTTCCTGATATCCCATATCTTCAAAATAAAAAAGAATAATCGGTTCGCGGTACTTCGGGTCGAGGACGTTCAAAAAATTTTCGAATGTATTTTTCAATGTTTCGCGATCAATTTCCTCCGCATAATTTTCTTCGAATGCGGGATGGGGAAAAAGTACATCGACATCGAAAAACGACAAAGGACTTTTTGTTTTTTTCTTCAGCGCATTCACAAACTCATTATGCGCGATTCGGTATATCCACGGAGAAAAACGCAGTTCAGTGTTGAAATTCTGTATATTGATGTATGTTTTCAAAAACACGTCCTGCACCAAATCGGCGATATCGTCGGAATCGGAAAGAAACCGTCTCCCGTAACGAAGTAATTTATCTTCATATCGGTCGACAATACATCCGAATGCTTCAACATCTCCTCTCTGTACGCGTTTCGCCATTTCCTCGTCTGTATGATTCGCCTCCATATTCATCTATCTATAATACAACAAAACGGCGCATTTATTTCACCAAAACCCCCGCGCGAAAAGCGGGGTTTGTGTTCTTTTGCCGACAATCAGTAATTGTTTTCTCTGCTTTCTTTAGTAATCAGCAATTGGTAATTTGTCATTTCCCGATTCCCCTTTCTCCGTCATTAGTCATTGGTAATTAGTAATTTAGTTATTTCCTGATTCCCATTTCTCCTTCATTAGTAATTAGTTATTACCTGCCTGCCGGTAGGCATGGGTTATTTTGTAATTGTTTTCTTCTCCTCTCCATACTTAATACCCAATACTTGATACTTAATACTTTCTGCCTCATTA
>JAKANR010000008.1 GCA_021823645.1 bacterium | reverse complement strand
TGTGTGTTTTGTATATTCGACGAAAGTATTCATGTTTTTAAATCTATTAATTATTTATGCGCTCGCGCTTGTCCGCCTCTGGTGGAGTCTCTAACGGGACATGTCTCTTCATTATACATTAATTTTAAAACGCCCGTTGGTTTATCAATCGGGATACTTCTTCCTGTGCCTTATTGATTGCGGAATTTACGGTATCTTGGTTCGTAATAACGGCCTCAATCATGTTTGAAAATATTTCTCCGATAGCGATGTTGTTTATTTGGGGCCACGATCGGGCGATAAGCGCTTGTCGTGCGAACACGCCGAGTTCGGGATTGTTGATATATTCGCTTCGAATGAGATTATCGAGTGCCGGCGGTTTATTTGTTTTTACAATATATGATCGGACGGATGATTCGTCGGTGGTCATAAAAAGAATAAATTGCCATGCGATGTCGGGATGCGCGCTTTGGCGGGAGACGGTATATCCCCAGTAATTCGGATATGCAATCGCGGTCGTTCCCGACTTTGGTTGCGGTACGGGGGCGATTTGATAATCGATAAACGCATTTCGCTTTTGTATTTCCGGGATCGAGCTCGCGTAATTGAAAATCATCGCCACGCGCTCTTGCGCGAACGCATCGAGATCATTCGGCATCGTTTCGTTCCATGTATAGGTGTCGGTTGTCCCGTCGGAAAATTGCGTGTAGAAACGGAGCGCATCTTTTCCCTCCGTGGAAGCGAATGTCGCCGATTTAAAATCACTTGAAACCATTTTCGTTCCCGATTGAAGCATAAGGAGACTCAATATATCCGGAGCGACGGAAATGGTTTTCTTCGATCCTCCGATTGCCGCACCCGCACGGACTATTTTTTTACTCGAATCGATGACGGTGAGTTTTTTTGTTACCGCCTGAAAATCCTCCCATGTTTTCGGTATTTGTACCGCCGCTTGATCTATAAAATTCCTGTTGTAAATAAGTGCGAGTGTATCGATGGAAAGCGGAAGCCCGTAAAATATTTTTTGGGGAGCAAAATCCTGTTCCACCACTTTCGGAAACAGCGATTTTAATTGTACAAACGGAACGAGAGTTTCCGGCATCGGAGAAATTTTTCCGGTATTATTCGGCACCGCACTGTTTAAAACCATAAATACATCGGGACCCTTTCCCTGTGCCATCGATTCAACCAGTGCACGCTCGTATTCGGTCTCATCGTTGAATGACCGGTATTTTATTTCCACTTTCGGATATGATTTTTTGAAACCGTTGAAAATCGGTTCGTACACGGCCTGTTCGTCTCCAATTCCCCAGAATTGAAGTTCCCCTTCGATTTGAACACCCGGATTTACACATCGTTGCATTCCCGGAATAACGCACGAAAACATCAGTGCGAAAAAAAGCACAATAACAAGAACAATCGCGAAAATAATGATTTGTGGTTTTGACATGTTTTTATAGACACACCACCCCGATCAATTCATCTCCTTTTTCGAGATCCATGATGCGCACTCCCTGTGTCGCTCTGCTTGCGAGACGAATGTCCTTGAGTTTTGTTCGGAGTGCCTGTCCTTTTTTCGAAAATGCAATCACTTCTTCAATTTCGTCGTCGATGGTTCGTGTCGCAATCACCTTTCCCGTTTTTTCGGTCACCTTCGCGGTTTTTATTCCCGATCCGCCCCGTTTCTGTATTTTATATTCTTTGATTGCGGTTTGTTTTGCGAACCCGTTTCCCATAACCGAAAGCAGTCGAAGTGTTTTTGCGTCTTTCCCTCCCCTTATTATATCAAGTCCGGAAATTTCATCTCCTTTTTTGAGGTGAATTGCGCGCACTCCGGCGGCGGTTCTTCCCATTTGGCGCACATCTTTTTCTTTGAATCGTATCGCTTGTCCCAAGGCGGTCGAGAGAATGATTTCGTCGTTTCCCGATGACATATTTACCCATTTCAAATCATCCCCCTCTTTCAGTTTTATCGCGATAATTCCGCTCCGACGCACATTTTCGAATTCCTTGAGCTGTGTCTTTTTTATGTTTCCCTCCTTCGTAATCATGACGAGACATTTGTTTTTATCCGCGGTATCGGAATCGGGATACGAGACAATCGCGCTGACTTTTTCGGTGGCGGGAATTTCAAGATAATTATAGATTGATTTTCCCTTTGCGGTGCGTTGTGCGACCGGGATTTCGTATACTTTCGTTTGAAACATTTTTCCCCGATTCGTGAAGAAGAGAATATTGTCGTGCGTATTTGCGGAAATGAATGTCTCAATGAGATCTTCTTCCTTCAAATCGAATCCGATAAGACCCTTTCCGCCTCGTTTTTGCGCCTTGAAATTGGTCGGGGGCATCCGTTTGATATATCCGTCTCTGCTTAATGTGATAATGACGTCTTCGTTCGGAATGAGATCCTCTTCACGGAATTCCGTAAGACTTGAGGGGATGATTTTTGTTCTCCGCGGATCGGAAAAATTCTTTTTTATCTCTTCGAGTTCCTTCAGGATGATATCGACAATTTTTTTCGCACTCTTCAGAATCGCCTGAAGTTCGGCGATAAGTTTTTTCTTTTCCGCGAGCTCCGCTTCAAGTTTGTGTCGCTCAAGCGCGGCAAGCGTTTGGAGTTTCATTTCGAGAATCGCCTGCGCTTGTATCGGAGAAAGCTTGAAGTTTTTTATGAGATTCGCCGCCGCCTCTTCCTTATCTTTCGATTTTTTTATGGTCGCGATAATTTTATCGATGACATCGAGCGCTTTCACCAATCCTTCCAAAATGTGCGCGCGGTCCTGCGCTTTTTTCAAATCGAATTCGGTTCTTCGTCGGATTATGATTTTTCGATGGTCGATGTATGCGGAAAGAATATCCTTGAGCGAAAGAATTTCCGGACGGAGATCGTTTGTGAGCGCAAGGACATTGAAATAGAAATTTTTCTGGAGCTCGGTATATTGATAAATTTGATTCAATATTTTTTGTGGCGAACTGTCCTGTTTCAAATCGATAACGACGCGAAGTCCCTCTCGATCCGATTCATCCCGAAGATCGCGGATGCCTTCCACCCGTTTTTCCTGAACAAGCTCGGCGATTTTTGTGACGAGCGTCGCTTTGTTTGTTTGATACGGCACCTCGGTGATTACAATTTGAAAACTTCCGCCTTTTCGTTCCTCCACTTGCGCGACTCCGCGCATCGTGACCGATCCTCTTCCCGTTGCGTACGCTTCTTCAATCGCCTTTCGGTCATAAATAATTCCTCCGGTCGGAAAATCTGGTCCGGGAATGAATTTCATAAGCTCTTTCACGTCGGCATCCGGATTTTCGGCGAGATAGGTAATTCCGTCGACGAGTTCTCCGAGATTGTGAGGCGGAATACTGGTCGCCATACCGACTGCGATACCCACCGTTCCGTTCAAAAGAAGATTGGGAAGTTTTGCGGGGAGATACATTGGTTCCAGTTTTGAATTATCGTAGTTTCCCACCCAATCCACCGTCTCCTTTTCGATGTCCTCCAAAAGTTCTTCCGAAATTTTCGAAAGTTTCGCTTCGGTGTAACGCATTGCCGCCGGAGCATCTCCGTCGATTGATCCCCAGTTTCCCTGTCCGTTGATAAGCGTATATCGAAGTGAAAAACTCTGCGCCATGCGGGCGAGTGCATCATAAATCGAAGAATCGCCGTGCGGATGATAGTGTGCCATGACACTTCCGACAACGTTCGCCGATTTTCTGAATTTTGCCGAGGCGGTAAGTCCCGATTCCCACATTGACCACAAAATTCTGCGTTGCACCGGCTTTAATCCGTCGCGAATATCGGGAAGTGCGCGCGAAACAATAACCGACATTGCATATTGAATGTACGATTCTTTCAATTCGGTCGTGATTTCCCGACTCTCTATTTTTTCCGTATATTTTGGTTTTTCTTTTTCTATTTCTTTTTTCATATGCATATTTACGGAAGATGTGTCGGAGGAATCGGTTCGAGGTCATCAAGCACGAAATTCAGCCGCGCCCCCTGTATGTACGTCGTGTTTTTCTCTTTCACCGCCCCTTTCATTGAGGTGAAATTTTTTTCTATCGCCCCCTTGAATTCGTTGAATCTTTTTTTGAAATCATCGGTGATATTCGTTATTCCCCGCCCGAATATATTGAATATTGATTCAGTATCCGTATTTTTTATTTCTTCCGTTTTTTGTGTTGGGTTTTCCGGCGGAGTGATTGTGGGAACTTCAATACTCAAATATACCACCCACAAAAGAAGCACGATGCACATGGAGACAACCGATCCCCCGATAAACCACTTTTTTCTCCTTGGCGCATCGGAGCGTTGTATATCCCGAATAAATCTTTTTCCGTTGTGATAAAACGTGAATATTCCCATGTTACTTTATTTTATTTCAAGGCACTTAATGGTCATCGCGCTTGCCACCAAATCCTTTTTCTTGAACACAAGTTTTTCTTCTTTTGTCGCGGATGATTGATTCAATTCTTTCAGGAATAATTTCTGGTCGGAGGCGAGTGACGGAATGACGATACTCGGCTCTATTTGACGGACGAGTTTCGCCGCCGCCGCTTGTGAAATCCACGGTTTTCCTCCTGCGGGAACAATAAGCACATCCGGATTTTCGAGATGTTCCCAGAGACCCTGCGGAGGCTCCTTCGAAAGATGTCCGAGCACCACAATCGAAATATCGTCGAAAGAAATTCGGTAAATTGTTTTTTCCGTATCATCTTCGTTTCCCGCACTCCACCCGTCGATGCGAATGCCCTGCACTTCGTATTCTCCCTGGTGTTCGATCCAAAAGCACTCGTTTTCCTTCGGCGCCTCGGTTGATGCGGGGAGTGTGGTGTTTATGACCGCCGTTGCCCCGCGGAACGATCGCCCGTTTATCGGGTCGATGAGGAGGGTCAAGTCCCCGGATTGAATCTTAAAATAATTGTCTCCGTAGTATGTAATAACCATAAAAAATAAACGTGGAATTCCTACTTCTCAATTATTCTACGCCGGAATCGCTAATTTTTCAATTAAAAAAAAGTTGACATCCGCCTGTTTTTCTCATATCTTAGTAAGTACGTAATTATTTATGAACGCAGTAAAACAAGATGATCGTACAATAAACGATTTTGTGAAATCCGAGCTCGGGGCGATGAATTTGCTCCGCGTCGGCGATTTGGTGCAAGGAACCGTAATCGAAAAAGGAGTGCGTCAGATGACTATTGATTTGGGATCACACGGAGTGGGCGCGGTATATCGCGGAGAACTCCAGAATGCGCGCGACATGGTGAGAAATCTGAAGCCGGGAGATCCGATTGGCGCGAAAGTGGTGCACATCGACAATGAGGACGGATATATCGAACTTTCACTCACCCAAGCCGACAAACAAAAGGCGTGGGAAGAGGTGCAGGATTTGCGTGACCAGGAGGAAATCGTAAAAGTGAAATTGACCGCATTCAATAAAGGAGGATTAACCGGAGAGTTGCGCGGACTTCCCGCATTTTTGCCGGTATCCCAATTAGGAAACGGATTGGAGGGACGGGCAATCAATAATAAAGAAGAAATAGAAAAAGTGCTTCAGGGGCTTGTGGGAAAAGAAGTTGAGGTGCGCATCATTGATGTGAATTCTCGAACGAATAAACTTATCGTTTCGGAAAAAGCCGCGACCGAGGTGAGCACGAAAGAATTGGTGCAAAATTACAAAGTGGATCAGATTATCGAGGGAGTGGTTTCGGGAGTTGCTGATTTCGGAGTGTTTGTTCGTTTTACCGACAATCCGGCGCTCGAGGGACTTATCCATATCTCGGAATTGGGATATCGCATTGTCGAAAATCCGAAGGAAATCGTGAAAATCGACGACGTGGTAAAAGCGAAAATCACCGAAATTCGCGACGGAAAGATTTCTCTTTCGCTTCGCGCATTGAAAATCGACCCATGGCTTCGTGTCACGGAGAAATATAAGGAAGGAGAGGAAGTTGAGGGATCGATACATAGCTTCCATCCGTTCGGGGCGATCGTGAATCTCGATTCGGAAATACAGGGACAGGTGCACGTTGCGTCATTCGGGAGCGTTGAGGAAATGAAAAAACAGCTTGGCATCGGAAAAGAATACTCATTCATAATTGAAAGTCTGGTTCCCACGGAAAGGAAAATACTTTTGAAATTAAAATAGAAACAATAATAACACCGCCCCTCCATGGAGGGGCGGTGTTATGTTAGTACTTGCATTATTTCTTATTTTGTTTTATTATAATACCAGCTGTTTAACTGTCATTTATTCACTTAAAAGGGAGAAATACCTTGGTTATTTATGGAAAAAACTTTCAAGACAAAATGAATTCTCTTCGTGGGAGTGTTGAAAATGCCCTTCAAAAACTTGAAAAACGTGGAAGAGTCACGGGCTTCAAAGTTGAGGTTGTGTCGGTACGTAAAAACACCCCAAAAGCCGTAAATGTGGCAATAACACTTCCGGGCGCAGGAGAAATTTCGGTTAATTTTTTTCTTAAAGATGGTTCTGATTTCAAGACGGTTTTAGATCGACTGGATAACATTTTAATTTCTCATGCTGTTGTGAGATAGGTATCGGAAAATAATTTAATAGGAAGTCCCGCGCATATGCGGGGCTTTTTTGTTTCCATTTTACAGAAAAATGCCAATGCGTTATGATAGTGGAAAACATATGAAAAATTTAAGTAAGAATCTGATTTTTGCGATTACCCTATTGCTGTTTATCACGGTTATTTTTTCGCTTTTATTCGGAATAGAGGAAAAGGCTCCGAAGGCGATAAGTATGAGCGAACTGGCGGAAAAGGTGAACACAGACGGGGTAAAAAACATCGTCATCAGCGGGAACGATTTGAATATCATTCTTGCGGACGACACAAAAGAGGTGTCGAAAAAGGAAAGCGAGAGCGGAATTGTGGAGACACTTTCGAATTACGGCGTTGATAAGGAAAAATTAAGGAAAGTGAATATCACCGTTGAAGATCCGAGCGGATTCAAATATTGGATGAGCATTTTGATTCCCACACTGCTCCCGATATTGCTCATGGTCTTTTTCTTCTGGTTTATATTCCGGCAGGCGAAGGGCGGGGCGAATCAGGCGATGTCATTCGGGAAAATAAACATCCGTCTTTTTTCGCAGGAGAAAGATAAAATCACGTTTAAAGATGTTGCGGGGCTCAAGGAATCAAAGGAAGAATTGGAAGAGGTGGTGGATTTTTTGAAAAATCCGAAAAAGTTTTTGGATATCGGCGCGAAGATTCCCCGCGGAGTATTGCTTATGGGTCCTCCGGGAACCGGAAAGACGCTTCTCGCCCGTGCGGTTGCGGGAGAAAGTAATGTCCCCTTCTTCCATCTTTCGGCGTCCGAATTTGTCGAGATGTTTGTGGGGGTTGGCGCATCACGTGTTCGCGATTTGTTTCAGACCGCGAAAAAAGCGGCTCCCTCGATTATTTTCATCGATGAAATAGATGCGGTGGGACGCGAACGCGGAGCGGGACTCGGTGGCGGACACGACGAACGCGAACAGACATTGAATCAAATTCTTGTCGAGATGGATGGATTTGAGCGCGACACCAATGTGATTGTGATGGCGGCGACCAATCGCCCAGATATTTTGGATCAAGCGTTGCTTCGTCCGGGACGTTTCGATCGGCGCGTGCTTCTCGATATGCCGGATCTTCATGACCGTGAAGATATTTTGAAAATTCATGCGAAAGGGAAACCGCTCGACGAATCGGTGAATTTGAAAACGGTGGCGACGCGTACGCCGGGGTTTGCCGGCGCGGATCTCGCGAATCTTTTGAATGAAGCGGCGATTGTAACGGCGCGTGCGGGAAGAAAAAAAGTGACGCAAGACGATATATTGAGCTCAATTGAAAAAGTGTTGCTTGGTCCGGCACGACGTTCGCGGGTGATGATACAGAAAGAAAAAGAAATTACCGCATACCATGAAGCGGGACACGCGCTTGTCGCGGCGACACTGAAAGAAAGCGACCCGGTGCACAAAGTGACCATTATTAGCAGAGGTATGGCGGGGGGATATACACTGAAACTTCCTATTGAAGAACGACGACTGAAAACAAAAGCACAATTTCTCGCCGACCTTGCGGTGTCGTTCGGCGGATACGCGGCGGAATCGATTATATTCAAAGATATAAGCACCGGATCATCGAGTGATATTCAATATGCAACCGATCTCGCACATAAGGCAATCACGCGATATGGAATGAGTGATGTGATTGGTCCCCGAACACTCGGGAAAAATCACGAACTTATGTTTTTGGGACGCGAGATTTCTTCGGAAAAAGATTATTCGGAAAAAACGGGAGAAATGATTGATTCGGAAATGAATGCAATCATGAAAAAATCACTCGATACGGCAAAGAAAATCATTACCACAAACAGAGATACGCTCGACATCATTGCGAGAAAACTTATGGAAAACGAGACGATTGAGCAGGAAGAATTCAATGAAATTATCAAGGCATCGGGAATAAAACAAATAGTGATGAAATAAAAAATCTCCCCCCATTTTATAGTGGGGGAGATTTTTATGTGTGCGCGCGCCAGGACTTTCACCCTGTACTAAATTTTTGGTCGGCTCGGCAGGATTCGAACCTGCAACCCATTGTGTATAAGACAATTGCTCTACCATTGAGCTACGAGCCGAAACGATCACGGATTGACTTCAATCCCATCAATACTCCCTCGCTTACTCTAGCATTTCCGATTTTAACTGTGCAAGTTCCATGACCATATGTTCCGCGATTTATTGTTTTCAAGAGACTTTTTTTAATATATGGTTTTAAAAATTGTGTCTTTGGGATATTCAGTGTATGAGACCAAAATTCAAGTTCTTTTTCTGTGTCCATGTCGCTGTAGAGGTGTAAATGGACTTTTAATTTTGTTTTTTCTTGTTCTAAAAATTTTGTAACCCAGTAAATGAAAAAATTTAATGCAGCAGGATCAGTATTTGCGATTTGGAGTTCAGCGGTTCTTGTTTTTGAACCTTCGCCCCAGTAGAGAAAAAGACCGGCAATAAACAAATCCCTTTTAGTGAGTGGAAATATCTTTTTTTTCTGTTTTTGATAAATTTGTTCGAGTCGCTTATTTTTTTTCTTTAACATTGTTTGACGAAAATGTTCAATTCTCGTTTCGTTCCAATCTCGTAGCAATCTAATTTGTTGTTCTGGAAGTGGGTGTTTTCTAAGCCAATAACTCAGCGTGCTTTTACTCACCTTTAATGTTTTTCTGATTTGAGAATAACTTTTCCCCTCTTTTCTTAATTCAAAAGCAAGTTGTTTTTCTCTAAATTTTGCCATAAAATCATAAAAGACCGATTATATAAGTTACTATCTACAGGTTCATTATATCATATATTTGCATACTCAATAAACTTCGGTTAAATTGATTATGATAGTTTTTGCGCGCTTAGCTCAGTTGGTTAGAGCGTCTCGTTTACACCGAGAAGGTCTGGGGTTCGAATCCCTAAGCGCGCACAATGAAATTAATACTTGCGTCAGATTTAAGTTTTCTTTTAAAACATGGCTATAACCTAACCGGTATTTCAAGAGATCAGATGAAAATCGGATATATTACTACCGCCTCAAAAGGTGATAGAGGGGACTTTAGCCGAAAACTGAAATATGCCATAAGAGATAATGGCTATGATTTTGAGGAAATAGATATAGAGGGTAAAACAAAAGAAGAGATAAAAAACTTTTTTAAAGACAAAAATATTATCCACATGGAGGGGGGAAATTGTTTTTATCTTATGAGGGCGATCCGGGAGACTGGTTTCGCAGAGATATTAAAAAAACTATTGGACGAGGGAAAAATATATATAGGTACAAGCGCGGGTGCATATATTATGTGTCCCTCTATCGAGGTTGCTGACTGGGATGAAACTGGAAAGGGGCGTTTTGATGTTACCGATTTCACAGCCCTTAACTATGTTCCGTTTGTATTAAAAGTTCATTATAAAGATGAGGCAGAAAAGAAGGTAAAAGAAAAAATGAAAACTCTAAAATATCCGTTGTGTATCTTGCGGGATGGACAAGGAATACTTGTTGAAGATGGTAAATATACTTTTGTGGGCGACGGGAAAGAAACCGAGCTTCTCTAACACCATGAAAAAAAGAAATATTTCTCGCTACGCATAACGAGGCGAAAATTCAAAGGTTTAAGAATCTCTTGGGAGAGACGGGTCTGGATATTAAGGTTTATACTCCAAAAGATTTTGGGCTCGAACATATTGAAGTGGAAGAAAGTGGGAAAACGTTGGCGGAAAACTCGGAAATTAAAGCGCGGGCGTATTTTGGAAAAGTGAATATCCCCATTCTCGCAAACGACACTGGGTTTTGGGTTCGGGGAGAAGGCTTGATTGATGCGCCGAAAAGAACGGCGTTGGGAAAAACGGCAAAAGAAAATTTAACAAAAGAAGAAATTGCAAAAGCGCTTTTGGATTTTTGGAAAAATGTTGCGACGAAATATGGGGGAAGAGTTGATGCGGCATGGATGGAGGTTTTTACACTTCTTAACCCCGATGGCGCAATGCGTATTTCGGAATCAAAACGCGAAGTTATTTTAACGGACCACGTATTTAGCGAATCCCCACACATTCAATTCCCGATGCGCGCACTTTATATTTCAAAAATAACAAACAAACCGTCCGCGCTTCACACGAAAGAGGAAGAGATTTTGGAATTAAAACCAGTGACCGACGCCCTGTTCAAAATTCTGTTCAGATGATTCAAGAATATTGACGGACACAATGCTTCGGCATAAGGTAAATCCATGCAGGTGTTATTCAAAAATTCATTCGGAGCTCAAGTACCACTTCCTGAGGTGGTTCATGAAGTTGTCCGGTATTTGAAAAATGACATGAACAGCACCTATAAAATCATTATCGGCACCGACTCACTCTATCTCCCGAGTAAAAACGCGGATTTTGTAACCGTGGTGGTAGTATATCGTGTGGGAAACGGGGGGCGATATTTTTGGAGAGGATTTGAAAAAGGAAAATTTTACACATTGCGAGACAGAATTATTCAGGAAGTGTTATTTTCGATCGACACCGCGAAAGAAGTATTGGAAGAATTAAAAAAGAACTCGGATCTCCCCCACTGGGACTTCGAAATACATGCGGATATCGGCGAAGTGGGTCCCACAAAAGCGCTCATTCAGGAAGTGGTGGGAATGATTCGCGCGAATAATTTTGAGGTGAAAACAAAGCCTCACAGTTATGCGGCCTCGAAAGTCGCCGATCGTCACGTGCGGTAAATTTTATTTTTTCTCTCATAGGGCACTATGACGCGTCATAGTGCCCATAATTGAATATTTGATTTTTCTCCGAGTGCTATGCTATAGCATAGCACTCGGAATCTAGTTCTCCTCTTTCTTGGGCGAGGTATTTTTTGACTTAATCGCGAATTCTTGCAAGAATAGAACGATAAATTAATTAAGCAATGAAAGACAAAATTGTTTTTGACATTGAAACAAAGAATACATTCGCCGACGTGGGAGGCGAACAAAATATCGATAAACTCGACGTGTCGGTCGTGTGCGTATATTCCTATCTGAACGACAAATATATTTGTTTCGAAGAACATGAATTTGAGGCGCTTGCCGATATAATGCAAAACGCGGAACTTATCATCGGGTTTGCGAGTAAGCGTTTTGATGTGCCGGTCCTGAATAAATATTTCAAGTACAATCTCCACGCGATTCCGCATTACGATATTTTGGAGCAGATCGAAAACAGCTGGGGACGGCGCATCAGTCTCGATCTTTTGGGAGAGGCGAATTTGGGAATGAAAAAAAGCGGGCACGGACTTGATGCGATTGATTGGTATCGGAACGGCGAAATGGAAAAGTTGAAGGAATACTGTACGCAGGACGTGCGGATTACAAAAGAGATTTTCGATCTCATTCGGAAGCAGGGGTACCTATGGATTCCTCAGCGAAATATCCCGCAAATGGGGAAGGCGGAACTTCCCTATAACGAAGAGGATCATATTCCCCCGCAAGGAAGCCTCTTTTAAACTGATACCACTCGCCCCGTTAGAAAACCTTCCTCCTATATTTTTGTTTTTAAAATTGATAGAATAGAACAAAGGTTTTAAATTTTCTAACGGGGTAAATATATGGGAAAAAAACACAGGGTATTGGTAATAATTGTGGTGGGAATTCTCGTCTTGGGTCTCATTATGGCGTATGTCCCGCTTCTGTTTTATTAATACGGAAAATTGGTTTGAATATAACACAACACTGCCGTTCGGCAGTGTTGTGTTATATATGGGTATAACCGGGGGTGAAGAGACAATGAGGGTTATTGAGCCCGTCCAACACATTGACATTTCATAAATATGGTGATATAATTAAAACACTCCAAAGAGGAGTGCAAATTAACAATTTATTAACTAATCTCCGCGCCCGACGGAAAGGGCAAGGAAAGGAGGATTAGAAAATGGGATCAGAATCAATATCAAATCTTTTCTCTCTTGTGGTTCTTATTGGGTTTTTTGGATTTTGTCTTGCTTTCTTTAATGTCATTAGTCTTCTAAGACTTTATGACAGAAGAAAAAAAGAAAAAAGGGAGGCCGAAGAGTTGAAAAAACAACGAATGGGGAAAATAAACATCATCGCTGAGAAAATGCATAATATTTTTCTTCATGATGATTTATTACAGGAACGTTTCCAATCTTTTTCTAATGTTCGCGGGTGGTTTCCGCATCTTCCACTTGATCTCTATAACAGGTTTTTTGATGAATCGGAGGCGGATCTTTTCCTGACACAAAGACAGAAGTTCCAAAACTTTTTTGATCAGCTCTTAAAAATATATGCCGAGAAACTAAAAACGGCGTATGATAATGAGGAGAAATTCAAAAAAGAACACAAAGAATTAAAGCCCAATCTAATGTCAGGAGACGAAATAAGAGATTTCCTGAAAAGAAAAAGATTTTTCTCTGAAGAAAAAAAGAAAGCAGAGGGAGATAATTGGGATCTCCATGACGCTCTTAGAGACATCGGATTTGATGTATGGGCAGAACATAGCGACGGAGTCGGGTACAAGGCGTACTTGTATCTGAAGAAATCATATCAGTTTTAATCACAAAGCCACCGCAAAATTGCGGTGGCTTTCTGTTTTATTTTGGAGTAAATTAAAAACGTACTTGTCCCGTTAGAGGTCGCGATCGCGGGACAATGGTTTGTTAGTGGTGTTTTTATAATATACAGTAGTCGAATTTTTAAAAAGTGGGTCGTGTGCTGATCGCGATCTACCTCTAATGGGATGAAGGACAAAGAAATACAAAAACTTATTAAAAATGAGGAAGCTCGGCAAAGCGAGACCTTAAATCTTATCGCTTCGGAGAATTTTGTTTCTCCAGATGTGCGCGAGGCGTTGGCAAGCGTGTTTACCAACAAATATGCCGAAGGGTACCCGCACGCGCGTTACTATGCGGGAAATACATATATTGATGAACTTGAAGTATTGGTACAAAAACGAGCGCTGAAACTTTTTGATCTCTCGGAAAAGGCGTGGGACGTGAATGTACAGCCGTATTCCGGGTCTCCCGCAAATCTTGCCGTCTATCATGCACTTATTCCCGTCGGTTCAAAAATTATGGCAATGGCGCTCGATATGGGTGGTCATCTTACACACGGATATCATGTAAGCGTGACAGGGAAGTTGTGGAAACAAGTTCCTTACGGAGTGGATAAAAAAACAGAAAGAATAAATTATGACGAAGTTTTGAAAATCGCAAAAAAGGAAAAACCGGCGCTTCTTATCGCGGGGGGGAGCGCGTATGCGAGAATTATCGATTTCAAAAAGATGAAAAAAATCGCTGATACTGTGGGAGTACTATTTATGGTGGACATGTCGCACTTTGCGGGACTTGTTGCGGGGGGTGCATATCCATCCCCGTTCGTGTATGCGGACATAGTAACTACCACCACACACAAAACACTTCGCGGTCCCCGTGCGGCGCTTATTTTTTCAAAAAAGAAATATTCCGCGCAAATTAACAGAGCCGTGTTTCCGGGGCTTCAGGGCGGACCCCACATGAATGCAATTGCCGGAGTTGGAGTTGCGCTTGGTGAAGTCGGCACAAATCAATTCAAGGCTTATGCGAGACAAGTGGTAAAAAATGCGAGCATGCTTGCGGGAGAATTGAAAAAACGCGGGTGGAGAGTGGTGTCCGGAGGGACCGATTCACACCTCTTTCTTCTCGATACAATGAAGCGGGGGATAAGCGGAGGAAACGCAAGTGACATGTTGCAGTGCGGAGGGATTATCGTAAATAAAAATACGATTCCCTATGATACGAGAAAACCGAATGATCCGTCGGGAATTCGGCTCGGAACGCCGGCGCTCACAACGCGCGGAATGAAAGAAAAAGAGATGAAAATAATTGCGGAATTGATTTCCCGAATGCTTTTGAAAACATGTTCCGAAGCGATGATTCGTGGCGAGGTGAAAAAACTGTGTAAAAAGTTTCCGGTACGCACCTAGTTAACCTTTCCTTCCCTCACTATTTTCTAATTCGCGCGAATAGGAAAATAGTGGATGGGGGTGAGTGTGTTAAAATAAAATAGCATTATGAATCACGAGAACATAAGGCATTTGGAGAAAGTTATGAAGGGACTTGGGAATAGCCGTAGATTGAGGATTATACGCGCACTTGTAAAGGGAAAGGAATTGTCGGTCGGTGATATTGCGGAATCAATAGAACTTTCTTTTACCGCAACATCAAAACACCTCAATTTGCTGTATAAATCCGATATGCTCGATCGAAGACAAAAAAGTTTGGTTGTGTATTATCGTATCGCAGACGACCTTTCCGATTTTATGAAATATATCGTTTCAACCATTTCTAATTCGCGCGAATAGGAAAATAACGAATTTTTACTTATGATTATCGACGGGAAAAAAATTTCGGAGGAAATTCTCGCGCACGTTGCGGAGAAAAAAACAAAAAAGTTTTTTGCGGCGTTTTTGATCGGTGAAAATCCCGCGTCGGTAAGTTTTTTGAAACAAAAAGAAAAAATCGCCCATTCATTGAACGTTGACTTTCGAATATATAAATTTGAAGAGAATACAACACAGGATAAACTGCGAAAAGAAATTTTGAAAATTGCGGAACATAAAACATGTGGCGGAGTGATTGTACAACTTCCCCTTCCCACGCATATCAACGCGCAGTACGTGATGAATGTAATTCCAAAAGAAAAAGATGTCGATGTGCTTGGTGAACGTGCGCTCGGCGCATTTTATGCCGGAAGAAATATTATTCTTCCGCCCGCGGTGGGAGTGTTCGCACAAATACTGAAAACCGAAAACATATTACTCGATACGAAAAAAATCGCGATTGTCGGATTGGGAAATCTTGTCGGAAAACCGATTGCAGTGTGGCTCAAAGGAAAAGTGTCGGATATACACCTTCTCGATAAAGGAAGTGATTACTCGATTCTCAAAAATGCGGATGTGGTTGTTCTCGGGACTGGTCAACCAAATCTCATTTCTCCGAAAATATTGAAAGAAAATACTTTTGTTATCGATTTCGGATACGGAACGAAGGATGGAAAAATTTACGGCGACTTCGATTCCCAATCCATTCAAAATTCGGGATCCGAAATTCAAAACTTTTCGTACACTCCGACCCCGGGGGGTACGGGTCCCATACTCGTGGCAAAACTCTTCGAAAACTTCTTCACACTTGTCGAAAATCAGAAGGGAGTATAGAGTGGATTTTTGTTTCTATATCTCGTCTCTACGCCTTTCCCCCACCTTATCCACAGGCGGTTTTTTATTTGTTCTGGGTAATTTTCAGCGAATGAAAATTGACGGCGTGTGGTGATGGTGATATTACTGAAGACAGCAAATATATTAAAAAACATAAAGGTATCGACATGAAAAAACTCCTTGGTTTTTTATTTTCCGTTATTCTCTTTTTTGCATTGTTTTATTTCGCGTTTTTTTGGAAGACCGCGATGTGGGGAATGATGTTGGCGATTGGCGCAAGTGGCGAACTCGTGATTTTATTCTTTTTTTCCATTTTTAAACTCACGAACAGTGAATACAAAGAAGAATTGAAGGAGAAGAAATTTTGGTATGGTGCCGCGTTGGGTACGATTGTTGTTTTTCTTCTTGTGTGCGGAATGATTCTCCTCCACTATTTCAATGTCTTCCGTTTTCTTTAAATAAAAAATCCCCCCGATACAACATCGGAGGGATTTTTCTATTCTTCGGAGATTACTCCCTTTTGTTCCGAGGCTTCTTTTGTCTTCTTTTTTATCGCCTCGAGTGTCTTTTTGTCGGTCTTCAATTTCTCACGGACGTTATCGAATCCGACTCCGAGTTTTTCTTCGCCGAAACTGTAACTTGCTCCGGATTTTTTTACCACTTCGTATTTTGTCGCGGTATTCAACACATCGGCTTCATACGAAATTCCTTCTCCGTACATGATGTCGAATTCGGCAACTCGAAACGGCGGGGCGACTTTGTTTTTCGCCACTTTTATTTTTGTTCTGCTTCCCGTCACCTCATCTCCCTTTTTGATTTGTGCGATTCTTCTGACGTCGATGCGTACCGACGAATAGAATTTCAATGCCATTCCTCCCGGAGTTGTTTCCGGATTTCCGAACATAATTCCGATTTTCATACGGAGCTGATTGATAAAAATAATGATGGTTCCCGTTTTCGCGGCGATTGCGGTAAGTTTGCGGAGTGCTTGCGAAAGCAGTCGCGCCTGAAGTCCCATATGTGACGCGCCCATCTCTCCTTCTATTTCCGCACGCGGGGTAAGTGCCGCAACGGAATCGACAACAACAATACTAATAATTCCGGAGCGCACGATACTCTCGAGAATATTCAACGCTTCCTCCCCGTTATCCGGTTGTGAAATGATTAAATCCTTCACTTTTACGCCTATTTTTGCTGCATATTCGGGGTCGAGCGCGTGTTCCGCGTCGATAAATGCCGCTTTTCCTCCCTTTTTCTGAACTTCCGCAACCGCATGAAGCGCAAGCGTCGTTTTCCCCGAACTCTCCGGCCCGTAAATCTCGATGATTCTTCCCTTGGGAAGTCCGCCACCGAGTGCGATGTCGAGCGAGAATGATCCCGAGGGAACCGTTTCCACTTTCGAGTGAAGTTGTGTTCCAAGGGTCATCACCGACCCCTCTCCGAAACGGCTCTGGAGCGACTCCATGAGTGAATTGATGTCGGTTTTTTGTCCGTTATCTTTTTCTTCTTTTACTTTTTTATTGAATGCCATTATTGTTTATGGAATTTGTTTCCGATTGAGTGCCAGGAGTATTGTTGTTTGTTTTTTCCTGACTACTCGTTGCGACTTTTAGAAATATTTGTTTTTTAATTATATATTCTTTTCCCAAAAACTTCTTTACTTTGAACGTGAGTGTATTGAACCCGGGCTCGAGAGATATTTTTTTCTCGAAGTTTCCGTCGACGTCGGGATATAAAATTTCTTCATTGAGCGTCAACTGATCCCGCGGATCGATTTTTCCCTTGAGATCAAACACCGTTTGCTCGACAATCATTTCATCCTTGAAGTCGGAAAGCGAGAGCGACGGTTCTCCGACGCGCGATTGAATGCGCCAGAACACAAACACCACAATAATAATTCCCGCCGCGACTCCAAGCACAATGTTTTTATTGATGTGTTTTATCAAGAAACGATTTCCCGGAAGCGAATCGGCGGATCCCGATCGTTTTATGTTTTCGTTTTTTTCGAAATATTCTTTCCACAATTCTTCACCGTTCAAATTCAGCGCCTCTGCAATTTTTAAAATATATCCGTGCACATAAGGAGACGAGGGAAGTTCCTTGAAATTCTCATCCACAATCGATTCGAGAAAGCGATCGGAGACGCCCGTCAGTTGCGCGAGTTTTTCGACCGTCATTCCCTTTGATTTCATTGCATTTGCGATAATGAAAGAAGGATTTTTTTCCTCGAATTCCATAGTATTTTTGTAACGCATTTACTATCGCATATTTTGCGGAAGCGTTCAAATTTTTTTCAACCAAAAACCGCGACCGATTCGGGTCGCGGTTTTTGTAGGAATATCCTAAAAAAATACGTCTCTCGGCTTTGCTCCCTCTCCGGGTCCCACCACCCCGCGTTCTTCCATCATATCGAGAAGGCGGGCGGCTCTCGCATATCCAACTTTCAGTCGCCTTTGAAGAAGTGAGGCGGATGCCTTCTTTGCCGAACGGACGATTTCCACCGCATCCTCATAGAGCTGGTCGTCGTCTCCGTTATTTTCATAATCGTCGAAATTAATCATTCCCCCGTTTCCCCCATCCCCTCCGTTTTGATCCCCCGGCTCGATTTCAAGTTTTTCGACGCTGATTTGTTCCTCGTCGAATCCCTTATTGTTCTTTTTTATGAAGTCAACAACACTCTTTATTTCCTCTTCGGTGATATACGCTCCCTGAACACGTCGCGGTTTTGAAAGTTCGGCGGATGAGAAGAGTAAATCCCCATGTCCCAAAAGTTTTTCCGCTCCCGACGTATCGAGAATGGTTCGTGAATCAATTTGACTTGCGACCTGAAGGGCGATTCGGGTTGTAATGTTCGCCTTGATGAGTCCGGTGATGATTTCAACCGAAGGACGCTGTGTGGAAACGATAAGGTGAATACCCGTGGCGCGCGCCATTTGCGCGAGGCGGATAATGGAGCCCTCAACCTCCCTTCCGTACGAGGTCATAAGATCGGCCAATTCATCAATCACAATAATAATATACGGGAGATCATTGTGCTGTTTATGATAACTCTTAATGTCGCGCGCACCCGATTCAAGGAGAAGCGTATACCTGCGATCCATTTCCTGAATCGCCCATCGAAGTGCGCCGAGCGCTTTTTTGTTTTCGGTGATGACGGGAGCGAGAAGGTGTGGAATGTCCTTATATATGGAAAGTTCGACACGTTTCGGATCAACCATAATGAATCGCAACATATCGGGAGAATTTTTATAGAGGAGCGACATAAGCACCGAGTGGAGAGTGATTGACTTTCCGCTTCCCGTGGCACCCGCAACGAGAAGGTGGGGCATTTTTCCTATATCCTGGAAGACCGGTTCCCCGCTCACATCACGTCCCAATGCAAACGTAAGCGCGGCGGCTTTCTGAAATTCGGGATAGAGAAGAATGCTTCCGAGGCGAACAATTGCGGCTGATTTATTCGGAACCTCGATCCCCACAAGTGATTTTCCCGGAATCGGAGCTTCGATACGGATCGGATGTGCGGCGAGCGCGAGCGCCAAGTCCTGGTTTAACGCAGTAATACGCGAAAGACGCATCCCCTCCGCCGGTTTTAACGTATATCGGGTTACTGTCGGTCCTACGTTTATTTCCCCCATTTCAACCGAAACCCCAAAGCTCTCAAGTGTCCTTTTAATGATGTTCGCATTTGCCCGAAGATCGCCGATAGTCGGTTTTTCGACGGTCGAGGAAAGGAGCGAAAGCGGGGGGGCGACATAATTATGAATCGCCTTCATTTTATCTCCCATTTTCTTTCCGTCTTCATTTTCAAGATATCCCGCCTCCCTGATTTCAACCTCTTCTTTTTTCTTCGGTTTTTCGATTTCCGGGGCTGTTTTTACCTCACCCGCTTGACCCGTTGTGGGAGGAACTTCTATTTCTTCATATTCTTCTTCGTCATCTTCCTCAAATTGTTTCTTTTGAAACAGCG
>JAKANR010000057.1 GCA_021823645.1 bacterium | reverse complement strand
GGATTTCAATACAAATATCCCTCCTCCGCAACTCTCGTAAAAGATACCGAGACATATTTGTCGCTTGCGTCGGGTGCAAAAATTTATATATATGTGGGGAAGAACACATCGGTTCCTCTCATGGGTACGTTTGGCGGACGATTCGAATACGACCCGAATCAAAAACCCGATTTTCTTCTGTTTTCCGAAATAGGGGGAGTGTTCACAAGAGATTATTTTATTGCCGGGTTTGGGGGTGGAACGTCCGACAGGGTCCTTAATGCGTATAAGGAAAAAGACGGAAATGTTATCATCTTCTCGCTTTATAATCCGCTCCACAATCCGAAAAACGGAAACACGACCGATGTATTTTTGAATGAAATGCGGGACGGGAATAATCCCGACGTTGCACTGTTCAGACAAATTCTTTTTACCGCCACATTTTAAAAAACAAAAACCCCGTTTTGAACGGGGTTTGTTTTAATTTTTATTTTTTCTTTGCCGGCACGACAGTGATTCCCGCACCGGTGCTGAAACCGTGACGAGATACGACCGTCACCTTCATTTTTCCCTTTACTGTTTTGACAAAAATTGGTCTTTCGTTCCCAGGAATCATTTCGAATTTTTGGGGAGAAAGAATTTGGGGAAGCTGTTGTCTCTGTTCTTTTGTGACAGAGTCATCGAAACAAACGGACAAGTTTACCATATAAATCCTCAGCTAGTTAGTTAGAAATTGTGAAAAATCCACTTAGGATTATAAACATAATTTTTAAAAATGTCAATAGTATGGGGTGTAGTATAATAAATATATACACAGTTATTGTGTGGTCGAGTAACTATTTTGGCACACAGTCGTTCTATCTACGTGTCGAGAATAGAGGGTTATAAATAAAAAAAAATATGAAAAAAATAAAAATTGTTTTTTTGGCGGTGGTTATTTTGAGTGTCGCAAACATTCCGTTTGTGTTTGCACAAACAGGAACATCCACGGGTGTTTCGGGCTCGGTTGAGAAAGTCAGCACCGAACGTGACAGTGAAGATTCCGTTCGCGGGGAGGCAAAAGAAGTCGAAAACGATGCGGAGGATAATGTGGCGAACGAGGAGAATGAAGATTCGAATGATGCAATACAGGGTCGTGAAGAGTTTCTGAAGGCGCGTGAGAATGCGATGGAAGAGGTAAAAAAACTTCGGGAAGAGAATCGTACGACCGTGCAGATGTTGAACGAGAATCAGGTGAGAGAGATTTTGGGAAAGAGGGAGGAATTTAAGAAACAGATTGAGGCGGTACGAGAAGAGTTCAAGAATGAAATTGAAACAAAGCGTCAGGAGGTAGAAAAGCAAATTGAAACAAAAAAAGCGGAATTGAAGGCAATGGTTGCCACCATGAAGGATGAAAAAAAGAAAGAAAAAGTGATGCGCATCGGTCAGGATTTAAACGAGGCGAATGAACGCACGTTGAATCATTTTTTGAGTTTTATTGAACAAATCGAGAAGGTGCTTTTAAACATCGGCCTGCGTACCGATAAGGCATCTGCGGCGGGAAATAACGTGACGGCAGTGAAGGTCGCAATCACCGAAGCGCAGAACGCGATTATGGTGGCACGGAAAGCGATTCAGGATCAATCGGTGAAAGTGTATGGAATAACGATAAAGAGCGAAGACACGGTGAAAGATGACGTAAGTGCGGCGCGTGACTCATTGAGAAATGATCTTGAGGCGGTAAAAACCGTAGTGCAGAAAATTAGAGATGCGGTGCAGAAGGCTGCGGTTTCCCTCGCTCAAATCCCGCGGGTGGATGTATACGAGGGAAATGAGGGAACATCCACATCAACAGCTTCGTCGACTACACAATAATAATTAATTATGGAATCAACAACACAACCACAATTGAATTCGGAGTCAAAGAGCAAGGGTATAACCATTATTATCGCCATTGTCGTTATTGTTCTCTTGGCGCTTCTTTGGTGGTGGCAGTCGGGAAACCCGGTAAAAACGGGAGTCGAGACCAATGTACCAAATGGAGATTTGAGTGCGACTCCGGTGCCACTTGAAGACACGACCCCGGTCATTAATAATGACCTGAAAGGGATAAATAACGTCGATATTAAAAAGGAGCTTCAGCAGATAAATACGGATATAAACAGTTTATAACAGGCACATAATGAAGAAAAAGGCTCGAGTTTTTTCGAGCTTTTTTCTTTTTCATTCTCTGTGTATGATATTTTCATGAGGACTGTGTTTTTTACCGGAATAGGCGATACGGGAAAAAGCCCGATGGGAAAAAAGAATATTTCGAAAGGTGATCTGTTATTCGGACTGCTCGGCGCGCTCGACGAATTGAATTCGTGGATCGGATTTTGTCTTGCGTGCGACAAGAAAAAATCGGAGCACGACATCGATATGGAAAAAATTCTGTTCCGCCTTCAGGAAATGCTTTTCATTGCGCAGGCTGAAATCGGGGCAATCGGGTTTAACGCTCATCCGACGGATAGAGGGGTCACAAGTCGGACAATTATCATTACCGAATATCACGTACGCGAAATGGAAAAAATAATTTTTGATATCGACAAGGTTGTGCCCCCGCTGAAAAATTTCGTGTTGCCCGGAGGGACAATGCGTGCCGCATCGATCGATATCGCACGCGCAATTGCGCGAAAAACGGAGCGCATTGCGGTAAAATTTTCAAAAAAGAAAAAAGTTTCTCCCGAGTTTTTGCAATTTCTAAATCGTTTTTCGAGTGTACTTTTTGCTCTTGCCCGATACACTAATTTTATTTCCGGAAAAAAAGAAGCGCATCCGAGTTATGAATAGGGGAGGATAGGGATTAGGGGCTTAGGGTATTCCGCCAGAGGCGCCGCGCCTGCCGTCGGGCAGGGATCCGCCTTGGGCGGAAGGGTATAGGGTTTAGGGAGAGATTTGGATATTGGAATTTAGGGTTTATACTATAGGCATGCCCCGTAGTGAAAACTCGATGCGTCCGCTCATGGCGGACAAAAGATTTTTTCATTTTAGGGTATAATGAGCTAAATATAAACGTCGTCATATTTTTGAAACTTAATTAATAAATCGAGTTTCTACTACAGGGCATGTTAACTTTGGAACAGATGATTATTCGGTTAGTGATTGCGATCGTCCTTGGTGCAATCATTGGTCTTGAGCGGGAACTTGCGGGAAAAGAAGCGGGGCTTCGCACGGATATTATGGTCGCAGCAGGTGCGGCAATCTTTTCGATTGCAAGTATCATGTTGCCCTATATCATTGCGGTTTCTCCCGGTAATCTGACCGAAGTCGCCGATATCACGGCGCGAAATAGTGGATTTCTTTCGATTATCGCGAACGTGGTGGTGGGCGTCGGATTTTTGGGCGCGGGAATCATTGTGAAACACGGAACGCATGTGACGGGACTCACAACTGCGGCAACCGTGTGGCTTGTGGCGGCTGTCGGGATTTTATGCGGTATCGGACTTATCAATTTTGCGGTCATCTCGGCGATTGGGCTCACGGTACTTCTCGCGGTGCTTCGGAGATTCGATGTGAATGCACTGCAAAAAAACGGAGAACGGAACGAATAAACAGAACAATTGGTAGTTGGTAACAAGTAACTAGTAACAAAGGAAAAGAAAGGACCCCGCAGTTGTATGCGGGGTTTTGTTGAATGGATTTTCGGCGGGGGGGGGAAAAAATCGAGGATGAAAAAATTTTATTATTCTTCTTCAGTGGCTTCCAGATATTCCTGGAATGCTTTTTTATGATTTCCGACAATTTGATTCATGGAAATCATTTCTTCTAATTGTTTTCTTGAAACCGCCTTCATCTCTTCGACTTCATCGCCTTTTTGGAGCTCGGCGATTGAAATCTCCTGAATGTCGGCGATGTAGAAGAGGATCGAATAATTTCCTCTTTCGACGTCGACTACCGTAAACTCTTCGAATTTGGAGCGCGGAAGGACTTTTTTTGTTTCCTCCTTGAACTCTCGGACCATTCCCTCGAGCTCGATTTCGAGGTCGTCTTCCGCCGGTCTTTCGAGTCTTCCGCCGACGTTTTTCCATAAAATTGGTGGCCGAGTGTTTGCTTCGTGAATAAGGACGAATCCTTCTTTCACGATGGTTATTGCAAACACCGCGCTGATTTGAAATCTCGATTTTAACATCGCGATTCCTCCTTCTTTAATTTTTAATGTGGCTATTTTTTAGCCTCTGGTACAATTATATCACCAAAATATAAATTTGTCAAATTGACAATGATCTGTCATCACTGAAAACAGCAAGATACATTGGTACAGTTATTAGTATATTACTAATAACTGTACC
>JAKANR010000007.1 GCA_021823645.1 bacterium | reverse complement strand
TCATCGGGGTTGATTTTTTCGGTGGAGTGTGCTATAATACGACCAGTAAAGAATTGGATACCCAATTCAATTAATAATAAAAAACGAGGTGGAAAATGAAAAAGTTAACGCTTTTTCTCGTAATTCTTATTTTCTTCGTTCCACTCGTTTTGAGTGGACAGATCGATACAATTCATACTGTTGGCGGATGGAAAATAACTCAACACACTGGAAATGTCACAAAAGCAGGAAGTAGGATTGTGACGGATACGACGGTTTATGGAAATCATTCGCAGTCTTTTTTTGCAACACAAAAAAGTGGATCGTGGGTTACTTTTGAGAAAAGATATTCTACAACGATGGAAAATATTCCAACATTCACTGGAGGACAGATATCGGTCTATACAAAAAAAATGGATAAAAACGGATATGTGGATGTTTTTATCTCTTTTGGAAATGATGATGGGTATTCTAATCCAACCGCAGGATTATTTGTTGTTGGATATGATCAAGGATATTTTTACCCATTTACATTTTCAAATTCGGAGATCCCCCCTCGCTTTAACAAAGTGAGACTAACCTTCATTTCACATGGAACAAATGAATTCGAGATATTTCTTGATTGTTTGTTTTTAAGTAAGTATGGAAACATTGACCTTCTTGTTGATGACTTTGAGGACACCATGGTCCCAGTCAGAGACGAATTAACTCTTCCCAACTCTTTCAAACTCTTCCAAAATTATCCGAATCCGTTCAACCCCACAACAAGTATAAAGTATACGGCATCAACTATTCAGTATGTGAACCTGACTGTATATGATGTACTTGGACGAGAGATTAAAACCCTGGTGAACGAAGAAAAAAATCCTGGTGAGTATGAGGTAAAATTCAACGCTTCACATCTTCCCAGTGGAACATATTTTTATCGTCTAAGCGTAGGCAACTACACCGAAACGAAAAAAATGCTCTTAATCAAATAAAAAGCCCCGCACAAACGCAGGGCTTTTTTATTTTTATAGATTTCTCTCTCTCGGTTTTTGGGGGGTAAAATAAACCCATGAAAGTGAGAATTGGAACCAACAAAAAATACACGAAACTGGCTATCGGAATATAACACTAACTAGCCGAACGATATCTTTATGTTATAACTCTACCCCATCTTTTATCACTACCCACCGATTACCGGTTACTATTTGATTTTGGTATAATGAATTTATGAATAAAACTCTTATTATTTCCATTGTTGTCGCGCTCATTGTCGGCGGTGTCGGCGGGTATTATTTGGGAGTGGGAAAGGGAGAAGCAACCCAACAGGAAAAACTCGGCGGGCTTGTCGATCTCGTCTTTCCGAAACCACCGGAAATGATTCGCTCCGCCTCCGGAATTGTCACCGCGGTAAACGGCTCATCGCTCTCACTCGAAGTCGGCGACCCGGATGACTACCTCCCCCACACCGACGGAACTCCGCAAAAGAAAATCGCACGCACCGCAACCATCACTCCTGCCACGAAAATTCTTCTTATCGACTCAACCCAAATTGATACACAGGGAAATCCGAAAATCACCGAACTCTCGGCAACCGATCTGAAGGTGGGTGACGCGATCACGGTCCGCACCGACAAAAACGTCCGCACCGAAACCTCATTCAATGTCCAGCAGATTGAGATAGTGAAATACTAACACACGAAAGATATAAATGTATAAAAACCCCCGTTTAATTGGGGTTTTTTATTTTTTATTAGAGTTTATTAAGTTTTATACCCAAATCAAATTTTTTGTGTTACTTTTCCATTATGACCAAACACAAAGGAAAAAGAATTTTCATCACTGGAATTCCCGCTTCTGGAAAATCTTATCTGGCAAATAAAACTATAAAGGAGATTGGGGGAATTCATATTGCGCTTGATGATATCAGAGAAGAACTTACCAAAAATCAAACATATGCGGTGTGGGCAAATTTCTATTTCAATCAAGATGAGAATATATACTACAGAAGAAGGGACGGGGGTAATAAACGATGGGATGATCTTGTTCAACAATCGGAGGCGTTGTGGCCGGCGTTTTTAGAGACCATAGAAAAATATAAAAATGAACCGAGTCTTGTTATTTTTGAGGGAGTAAATATCCTCCCCCATCTTGCAAAACAAGACCTTGAATTTTCTGGTTATGTCCTTTTAGGAGAAAATTTTGAAGAA
Source organism: bacterium (assembly GCA_021823645.1). Lineage (GTDB taxonomy): Bacteria > Patescibacteriota > Minisyncoccia > UBA6257 > GWB1-50-10 > JAKANR01. Next base: position 18,196 of record JAKANR010000007.1, on the reverse strand, counting down.
ATATTTGAACGAAATAAAGCAAACCCGCGGTGGGGAAACACCGAAAAACTGCAAAAACGTGAAGCACAGGAGTTCTTTTATGAAGAACGTCCTCGATACAAAGCAGAAGCTGATAAATACGGTTACCAAACTTTTGAAGATTCGGAAGATGCATTTCGTGAGATCATCAAACACTTGACTGATTAATAAACCGACCAGTCGCATTCTCACAGAACAGATATAACACTATACAACCGACCGATATTCAAATGTTATATTTCCGCAATAATTCCCCACTCTGGAAATAATGTGAAATTTTTTGTATGATGGGGATGTAATAATACCTATATGTTAATTCCAACAGTTATAGAAAAATCACCATACGGAGAACGGGCGTATGACATTTATTCCAGACTTCTCAAAGAACGCATTGTTTTTTTGGGCGGATTAATTGACGATCTTACCGCAAATAGTGTGATTGCTCAGTTACTTCTCCTTGACCACGAAGATCCGAAAAAAGATATCAAACTTTATTTGAATACTCCCGGAGGATCGGTCACCGCGGGTCTTGCGATTTATGACACTATTCAACATGTGAAAGCTCCGGTTTCGACAATCTGCGTCGGCATTGCGGCATCGATGGGAGCTGTGTTGCTCGTGGCGGGACAAAAAGGAAAGCGGTATGTACTCCCCAATGCGGAGGTGATGCTCCATCAGGTGATGGGAGGAGTCGAGGGACAGGCCGTGGAAATCGAAATCACCGCGCGACATATTCTCAAAATAAAAGAACGATTGAACCAGATACTCGTAAAACATACGGGACAGAAAATGGATAAGATCGAACGGGACACCGACAGAGACTATTGGTTGACCGCGCAAGAAGCGAAAGAATACGGATTGGTTGACGAAGTACTGAAAACAAAGAAATAGAAAAAACTCCCGATATCCAATCGGGGGTTTTTCTTTTTCCGGACACATTGTAATATAAGGACATGAACACCGACCTTATCGATCGAATTCTCAATCGGGGAACCGAGGAGATTATAGACCAAAAACATCTCGAAGAAACGCTTCGTTCGGGAAAGAAACTTCGCGTAAAACTCGGAATCGATCCGACCGCACCCGACATCCATCTCGGACACTCCGTCGTACTTCGAAAATTGAAACAATTTCAGGAACTCGGTCACACGGTTGTGCTCATTATCGGCGATTTTACGGCGCGTATCGGAGATCCCTCGGGGCGAAATGAGGCGCGAAAACCGCTCACCGCGGAGGAGATAGAAAAAAATCTCAAGGGATATCTTGAAGAAGCCGGAAAAATTATCGATGTAAAGAAAAGTGAAATTCGAAGAAACAGCGAATGGCATGCGAAAGGAGGATTGGAACACATTCTTTCGATCGCACAGTCGGCAACCGTACAACAAATACTCCGCCGGGATGATTTCAAAAAACGCCTCGCCGAAGATTCCGATATTTCACTCCTCGAAACGCTCTATCCGATACTCCAGGGATACGATTCGGTTGCGGTGAAGGCGGATGTGGAACTCGGAGGAACCGATCAAAAATTCAATCTCCTCATGGGACGACGCGTACAGCGCCACTTCGGGATGAACGAACAGGACATTCTTACCGTCCCCCTCATTGAAGGAACGGACGGGGTGAAAAAAATGAGCAAGAGCTACGGAAATTATATCGGGCTTTCGGAAACTCCCGAAAATATGTTCGGAAAAACAATGGCGATTCCCGACGCGCTCATCAAAAAATATTTTACACTTCTCACCGACAACGACATACCGGATATTACAAATCCCTATGAAGCGAAAATGCTTCTCGCCGAAACAATCACCGGAATGTATCATTCGAAAAAGGATGCCGAAAAAGCGAGGGAAAATTTCATAAAAAAATTCTCAAAAAAAGAAACTCCCGACGATGCGCCGGCACTCAAAGTCGGAAAAAAAGAAACAACACTTCTCGACCTTCTTTTGAAAAGCGGGGTGGAAAGCAAAAGCGAAGCGCGACGGCTTATCACACAACATGCGATTCAATTGAATGAAACGGTAAAAAAAGATCCGGATGAAATAATCTCCGTCCGCGGAGGAGAAATATTGAAAGTGGGAAAGAGAAAATTTTTCAAACTCGTGTAACGTAATCCCCCGTAGTATGCGGGGGATTATTTTATTACGGTCATTACGCCGGTTTCTCCGGCACCCGCATGACCGGGAACCGAACAACTGAACTTATATTCGCCCGCCTTGGGAACTTTGAATTTCAACGTACGTGTCTCGTTCGGACCGACACCGATTGCGATAGCCATAAGCGCATCACTCTCGAATGAGAGAATGTGAGTGCGTTTGTCTCCTGAGGTAAGTGCAAGTGTAATTTCCTGCCCCTCTTTTACGGCAAAATATTGCGGAGTCAGTTTTCCGTCTTTTGCGACAATCTCCGCCGAACCGACGGGAAGACTATCTCGGGAAACCGGAGCCGATTGTTGCGGTGCGTCGGGAGAACCGGCAGGCACGTCAAGTCGTATTTCTCGTTTTGGGGGAGGGGGTGTGTTTACAGGCGTTTGTTCAACGGGAGATGGAGGAGGTGTTGTCCCTTGTGTGGGCGCAGTATTTTGTCCTTCCGTTGGCTTCATATTTCCCTCGGTACTCGTACTTTGTGTTTTTCCGTCGCTCAAAATAATTTCCTCCGAAGGCGTCTTCACTGTTTTGCTCTTTCCCACTTGTCCCAATGGCGCCAAACCGAATACGCCGAAAAGAATGATTGCAAGCGCAATCAGTCCGACAAAAAATATTGTGATGATAATGCGCAGTGTGTTTTCCATTTGTGCGGGTAAGGAGAATCGGTCTCGACTAAATTTTTTCCCGTCGGAAAAAATTTGTCTGACCACCGTCTCATGGTGTATTCTGCTGAATACACATCATTCCGACGTTCGATTCTCTTACGCGAATAAATAAATTTATTCGCTCACCTTTTTCTTGTTTATAAAATACTATTTGATAATTTGTTTATTATCGGTGCGGGTAAGGAGAATCGAACTCCTGTCTCAACCTTGGCAAGGTCGTGTTCTACCACTAAACCATACCCGCCCACTCAGCATTCGCTGAAATTTTCAATTCACAATTTCTAATTTCTAATGACGGGAATTGGAGTCGTCGGTCCTTTCACATTCGGTTCTCCCACCGGACCCCTGAACTGAACCGATGATTTTTCTTCCGTGGGGGCTTCCGCGCGATTGCTGATAAGGACAAACACAATAATCCCGACCAATACGAGAAGAAGAAATAATACAAACATCTTCTTTCTTTTCTCTATTTCCACGCATTCATTGTAATAAAAAACATGGAATAAATCCATATTTTTTGTTTTGTGCCCTATTCTACCGTTACCGATTTTGCGAGATTTCTTGGGCGGTCAACATCGCATCCGCGTAGTACCGCAATATGATATGCAAACAACTGTAGTGGTATCACGGAAAGAAGTGGGGAAAGTAAGTCTTCTGTTTTTGGTATTTCTATACAATCTTCAGCAATATTTCGAAAACGAGTATCCCCCTCACTCACCACGGCTATAATTCTTCCTTTTCGTGCTCGTATCTCTTCTGCATTACTCATAATCTTCTCATATGAGGGCCCCTCAAGGGCAATAATGACAACCGGCATAAACTCATCAACAAGTGCTATTGGTCCATGCTTCATCTCGGCTGCAGGATATCCTTCCGCGTGAATATATGAAATCTCTTTCATTTTCAACGCACCCTCAAGTGCAACAGGAAACCCATATCCTCGTCCAAGATATAAGGCGTTTTTAGCATCTTTATATTTCTTCGCAATATTTTTTATATACTCATCGGCAATCAGTATCTTTTCTATTTTTTCTGGAATATCTGACAACCCACGCATTATCTTTTTTATATGATCGTCACTAATTGTTTTCTTTTTTTGTCCGATATATAGCCCCAAAAGTGTCATTGTCACAACCTGTGTTGTAAATGCTTTTGTTGATGCAACTCCTATTTCTGGACCGGCGTGAGTATAAAGACCGGCATGTGCCGCTCTCGCGATAGAAGATCCAACAACATTACATATTCCCAAAACCGTTCCGCCCCCTTCTTTCGCGCGTTGTATTGCCGCAAGTGTATCCGCGGTTTCTCCCGATTGTGAAATTCCAAAGAAAATTTCGTTCTCGCCTATAATTGGATTCCCATACCTAAATTCCGATGCATACTCTGCACGAGATGGTATTCGAAGAAGATCTTCAAATATTTTTTTTCCAATGAGTCCCGCATGCCACGATGTGCCGCATCCAAGAAATGTGTAGTGATTCGCAATAAGTAATTTTTCTTCGATATTTTGTATTCCCCCAAGATTCAATATCATGTCTTCCACAGAATAAAGGCGTCCCCGCAAACTATCACACACCGCGCGAGGTTGTTCGTGTATTTCTTTTTGCATAAAATGCTCAAATCCGGATTTCTCCAATGTCTCTAATTCAATATCCAAGGTATGAATATACGGTATTTTTGGTTCTCGTGTATCAGTTTTCATTTCAATGTGTCCATCACGAAAAAGCACAGCAATTTCGCCGTCTTCAAGATATATCACTTGCTTTGTATATTCTGCGAGTGGGTATGGATCCGATGCTACATAAAATTCTTTTTCACCAACACCAACGACAAGTGGGCTTCCTTTTTTTGCAACCACTAGCATATCCGGATCATGTAATGAAAGTACGGCAATTGCATACGCTCCAGTTACTTTTTGAAGCGCCATCTGAACAACAGAAGAAAAATCATTTTCTCCACTCTTTCTTACTTCCTCAATGAGATGTGCGAGTACCTCCGTATCTGTTTCGCTAGAGAACACATGTCCTCTTTTTTGAAGAAATAATTTTAACGTAACATAATTTTCGATAATGCCGTTATGAACAAGTACAATATCACCATGTTCGGTAGTGTGGGGATGTGCATTCACGTCATTTGGTACTCCGTGAGTTGCCCATCGCGTGTGCCCAATTCCTAACATGCTCTTTGTTTCTTTTCCATCAATATATTTTTCAAGATCAGCAACTTTTCCCTTGTGTTTGTACACACGAATCATATCTGAAAACAATGCGACTCCAGCGCTGTCATAGCCGCGGTATTCCAATTTCTTTAACCCATGTATGAGAATTGGGTATGCTTCCTTTTTTCCAATATATCCAACAATGCCACACATATAATTACATTCAATTCTAGAACAAAATTTCCCAACCTCAAATACATAAAAACAAAAAATATGGAATAAATCCATATTTTTTGTTTAGTGGACCGTGCGGGATTTGAACCCGCTACCTTTCGCATGCCATGCGAACGCTCTACCAATTGAGCTAACGGCCCTTTGATATTTCCACCGCTTTTTCAAAATTATCCTCTTCTCCCATTCTGTTCTTTCTCTCAAATCCGCATTTCTCGCATCGATGGGTGAGGATCCATTCTCCTTTCTTTTTTTCAACACGCATCGGCTTCATCATTCCTCTACATGTTTCCAATCTGTCTCCAGGATTTTTATCAACGTGCTTGCTCCATAAACAATTCGGACAATGATTGGTATATCCGGTTCCTTCAATGCGTATATGACACATATCACATACAAAATTTTCGGGGGTACGCGTAAATCTTTTTTTCATTATCCGGTGCGCGATAGAGGATTCGAACCTCTGACCTTCACAATGTCAATGTGACGCTCTAACCAACTGAGCTAATCGCGCGCATTTGTTTTTCTTTCTTCGTATAATTTTTTTATCGCGTCGAGTATTGGAGTGTCGGGAAATTTTATTCTTGCCTCAACGGTGTCTGAAAATGGATAATCATTCCCGTCGATAAATCTTACGGTATCTCCAATTTTGGTGAATCCCATTCCAATCTCTTTTCCTTCGACGTTCTTTCGGCGCACCATAAGCGTGTCTTGATCTTGGTCTACTTTGAACTCATACGACACCTCATCTTTCACTCGGTCAAGCATTTTTGAGAGCTTCTTGTCCTCTTTTTCAGAGATTTTATTGTACTCAAATTTAGCTCGTTCCACGGATTTTAGAATATCAGAAAATACTAGTTCAGCAAGTTATATATTTAAACTTCCATATAAGAAATGGAACCAATAAAACAAAACTAGGACTTGATTGATAGTTCTAATTATGATAAGGTTCATTTTATGAGAGTTCATTCCCGTGAAAAAATAGAAAAACTAAAAGATGCGAGAAAAAAAGGAATGAGCATCTTAGATCTTGTAAAAGAATTTTCAATGCCGAAGACAACTATTTGGCACCATATTCATGATATTAAATTAAATAAGTCACAAATAAGATTAATAAAATCCGGACAAGGAGGGAGTAAAAAACGAAGTGAATCTCAATGGAGGGATGCAAAGATGGAAGCGGAAAGATTGTTAAAAAGTGCAGAAAAAAATTTTTATATTCTTTTTGCGTCACTTTATTGGGCGGAAGGAAATAAAAAGGGTTTTATCTTCACTAATACCGATGGAAAAATGATAAAACTATTTATATTAATTCTTAAGAAATATTTTCACATACAACAAGGGGATATAAAAATAACAATTAGAGTGTTTTCAAACTTGAACGAAAAAAGATGTGTGCGGTATTGGTCGGAGATACTGGATTTTCCTAAAAAGGAAATGAGGGTGTATATGAATGATGGGGGAACAAAAGGAAAAGCGGAATATGGAATATGTCGGATAACAGTAAAAAACGGGGGGTGTCTCAATAAATTGATTACATCTCTCATTTATGCTATTTATAATGAAGTCGTATTGCCCCCGTAGCTCAATGGATGAGAGCAATCCCGTCCTAAGGGAAAGATGAGGGTTCGATTCCTTTCGGGGGTACTCTAGTGTTTTCTGGAGGGGTGGCTGCCAGCCCAAGGCTGGTCCCTGCCCGACGGCAGGCGGGCGCCTAGGGCGGAAGTGGTTTAATAATCCTATGTACTACGTGTACATTTTGAGAAGTGAGAAAACAAGGCGATTGTATAAAGGATTCACCGGTAACCTGAAAGAGAGAATTTTGGAACATAATCGGGGAAAAACGGTTTCCACAAAACCCGGAATTCCCCGGAAGATTGTTTACTACGAGGCGTTTGAAAATGAAAAAGATGCGCGACGCGAAGAACTTTTTCTAAAATCAGGGAAAGGAAGAGAACGAATAAAATATCTTCTCGAGAACTTAAAATAAAAAACAAATGGAGGGGTGGCTGAGTGGTCGAAGGCACACGACTCGAAATCGTGCAGGGATGAAAGTCCCTCGAGAGTTCAAATCTCTCCCCCTCCGCAAATATAAAATAAACATACCCTTGTGGTATGCTTATTTTATGTCTTTGTGGATGAGAGATTTGAAGGGTATTTGGAAAAGGCAAACTGCTTTGCGTTTTTCAAAACCCAGACTTTGAAGGAGGAGCGAAGCATGTGCGAAAGCACGGCGAAGCGACGGGTGAAAAGAAATCCCTGCCCGACGCCCACCTGACGGCAAGTAGGGCAGGCGGGTCTCCCCCTCCGCTTTTGTTAAAGATTACTGCAGATAGGTTCGTAGAAAGTAAATGAAAAACACAAATGTGGTCTATAAATTACTTCAGTCAGTTGTAAATGTTTTAGTGACATTTATTTTTACACTGCCGTTTTTATTTGTTTATGGGATTACCATTGAATGGAAAATTTCCTAGATTACAATTTTCTTTTTATATAATTTATTCTTTGAGTTTATATATGGACGATGTTTTGGAATGATTTTATTTAACACACACTACGAAGCCAGGAAATTACCTATAGAAAAAGTGGTTTATATAATGTTGTATACGGCGTCGTTTAGTACAATATTATTTTATATTTGGGTTCCATTTGATCTTCTAGTTTTCAATCTTCTGATTTTACAACTACCTTGCATTTTATTAACCGGAACCACCTTGCACGGGTTTTTGAGTGGCGGGATAAAAACAGTTTGGAAATAAAATATAAGTTGGAATTGTTTGATTTTGTTGATTTTACACGGCAATCACGATACACTTTCTCTGTAATCCGGTCCCATAGTCTAACAGAGGTTAGTCCGCCAGAGGCGGATCCTCCTCCGGAGGAGATATCGCCCTTTTCCTCCAAAGGAGGACCCTCCTTCGGAGGGCACGGCGGACAGATATGTACTATCTTTATATTTTAAAAAGTTTAAAGTATGAGAGACATTACATTGGTATAACCGATGATATTTTAAAACGACTTGCGAAGCACAATTCAGGTAGTGTAAAATCTACAAAAGCATACAGACCCTGGATGGTGTTTCGAAAAGAAGAGTTTTTAAATAAGATGACAGCGCGAAAGAGAGAAATTTTTTTAAAGAAAACGGCGCGTGCGCGTGTAAAATTATATACGGATGGTCCCATAGTCTAACGGTTAGGACATCGCCCTTTCACGGCGGAGATAGGGGTTCGATTCCCCTTGGGACTACAAAAAAATAAAAAACCCATCGGGTTTTTTATTTTGTCCCAAAGCGAAACGACTGCTCGTTTCGCGTGGGGAATAGAACGCCGGAGCGTTGTGCGATGAGCACATTGCACCGCGAGGCGGTGCCTAGCCTGCCTGCCGTAGGCATGGACCAAAATGTTTCGACGGAAACATTTTGAGTCGCGAGCGATTCCCCCAACTATAGACGAATAGAGGAGAAGGATTCCCTCCGCCGGAGGCGGATAAACGTGGGACCACAATTTTCAAATATATAAAAAGTGGTTATACTGAATCCATGACAGAAAAAGAAAAAACAAGTATTGAGTGGCGCGCCGCGGAATACGAACACTCTGAAAAAACCACTTCATGGTTTGTGTGGGTGACTACAGTATCGGTTGCGATCGCCGTGTTCGCATTCATAAAAGGAAATTTCTTTTTTGGGACGTTTGCACTTGTTGCGGGAGGAATGATTATTATGTTTGCGCGTCGTCGCCCGCACGTTTTTGATTTCAAAATTTCGGAGAAGGGAGTGTTTATCGGAACGATTAAAACATTCACCTATGACCAGATTGAAAGTTTTTCAATGCGATCCCGCTTCGGTCACTTGGATGAGGTCGTACTGAAACGAAAAACGATTATAAATCCGACCATCCATATTCCGATTGATTCGGAACTTGCCGAAAGAGCGAGAGAAATTTTGGGAGTGAAATTACCCGAAGAGGAACATGATGAATCGATTGTGGACATTCTTTTTGATTACATAGGGTTCTAAAAGACAAATCGGATTTTCTTGTAAGAATCGGATAATATAGTATTATCATTTTTGTTGGTGTATACGACGCCTTCGTTCCGATGTTTCAATCGGAACGGGTCGTTTTCCAACACAGAACGGGCAAAGCCGATGCCGAAGGATCGGCTCTCCGATCTCACAAGTGAGCATTGGAGTGGATAAGGGAGGTACGACGCCCTCGTCGTTCAATGGATAGGACGCGAGATTGCGGATCTCGTAACAGAGGTTCGACTCCTCTCGAGGGCACAAAACAAAAAAATAAGGACTTGTTCCTTGTTTTTTTTGTTTAAAAAGACGACCCACGTATGAGCCGTCTTTTGTTAAATTAGTGTCCACAAAAAGTCTAAGAGCGAAGGTTTTTCCTTCGCTCTTATGTTATAAAATTCGTTATTTACTCCCGGATAAATCTTTCTCGGGGCAGGTTTTTTTCAACTGCTGTTCTTTCATTTTTTTATATCCCTCTTCCCCAAGAGAAATACGAGCATTGATATCACCGAGACTTGTCATTTTATTGACATCTGTCTCTATTTTATCCATGCGGGTTTCGATATTGCCAACCCTCTTTTCAATTCTCGCTTGGCCATCATCCAACCGGTCCATTCTGGCACCAAGATCGTTAATGGATTTTTTAACGTCGGTAAGACCATTCTCAACTGCCTTTTGAATTGTTGCTGATTGGTCGTCCTGTTTTGGCGCTTCCGGTTTTATCCGAATAACTTTCACAACCGGTTCTTTCGCGGCAATTTTTTCAACAGAGCCCTTCAGTTCGTTGATACTGGTAGTGTTTTTTTCGGTTATAACCTTCAACTGATCAACACCATTTTTTAATTCAACGACCGCGGTTTTTGTTTCGTTCGCGGTCACGCCGACTTTTTCAACGGCTGTTACCACCTCGTTTGTATTACTGATTCTTCCCATGTGGTAAACAAACATACTTGAAAAAGCGAACATTCCCAAAAGCAAAAGAATTGCGAAAGCCCCGCCAATTCCAATTAAGAAATATTTCATGTCCTGACTCATTTCATCCTCCGAGCTATTTTGTTATTAATTAGTAAGTAATTTTTTTATTACTTGATTCTGCTTATATTCTAGCATATTGCATAGAATAAGTCAATATTCGTGTCAAGATCCCATTTTCCTGGCCTTTTCGGGAATTTATCCCGCCAGAAACAAAACATCGAACGGGATTTACCAAATAAACATCCTGGGGTACACTATTCTCTGATGTGGGGGTTGGCTGTTATGTGTTATTGGTTAATTGTTAATAGTTGATTTTTGAAGAGGTGATTTAAAATGTGTTCTTATTCAATTCAACGCGAAGGGGACGCAGAGTGGTCGAATGCGCCACACTTGAAATGTGGTGTGCCGCAAGGTACCGTGAGTTCGAATCTCACCCCCTCCGCATTGAATTGAATGGCACACTTGTCATGCCAAAGGCAGATCTCTACCTTCGGCAGACAGGCGCCTCAGGCGGAAAATGTGGTGTGTGTCCCTACGGGACATCTACCGAAGGTACGACCGTAAGGCACCGTGAGTTCCCCGCCTGCCCTGCCTGCCGTCAGACGGGCGTCGGGCAGGGAATCTCACCCTCTCCGCTCAGAATTAAATCCACTTTTGGTCTGCTCATTTTATTGTTCACAATGAGATTCTCACCCTCTCCGCATTGAATTGAATATTTTTTATGAATATTATAGAAACAAAAAAACTCGTGAAAAAATTCGGCGACATCACTGCCGTCGATGATGTTTCCTTTGAAGTAAAAAAGGGAGAAATTTTTGCGTTTCTCGGTCCGAACGGTGCGGGAAAAAGCACCACAATAAAAATACTTACTACACTTCTTTCTCCCACGGGCGGAGAGATTTTGGTGAACGGAAAAAATCCCGCACACGAACAGGATGCGGTGCGCGCATCGTTCGGCATTGTGTTTCAGGATCCGAGTCTTGATGACGAACTCACCGCGTGGGAAAATATGGAATTCCACGGAGTGCTCTACAGTATCCCAAAGGATATTCGAAGAAAAAGAATCACCGAAATGCTGGAGTTTGTTGAATTATCCGACAGAAAAGACGATCTCGTGAAAAACTTTTCCGGAGGAATGAAACGGCGACTCGAAATTGCGCGGGGACTTCTTCATCACCCGAAAATTCTGTTCTTGGACGAACCGACGCTCGGATTGGATCCGCAAACGAGAAATCATATCTGGAAATATATTCAGGATTTGAACAAAGAAGAGGGAATGACGATATTTTTTACCACTCATTATATGGAGGAGGCGGATCGCGTCGCACAAACCATTGCGGTGATTGATCACGGAAAAATAGTCGCACAGGGTTCCTCAGCGGAATTAAAAATAAAAACACACACCACCTCACTTGAGGAAGCGTTCCTCGCACTTACCGGAACCGTTATTCGCGAGGAAGAAACAAAAAGTGTCGATCGAATGCGGGCGGGGCGGAGAATGTGGCATAAATAATTTTTTATATGAACGTCATTTACATATTGTGGCTTCGCCAGTTAAAACGATATTTTCGATCGAAAGCGAGAATGATTGGATCGCTGGGACAGCCGATTCTTTTTCTTTTTGCGCTCGGATTCGGATTCGGCCCGATTTTTCAAAAGGCGGGGGGAGGAAATTACATACAATTTTTGGCTCCCGGTATTATCGGGATGAGTATTTTATTCACCGCCGTGTTTTCGGGTATCGAGATAATCTGGGACAAACAATTCGGATTTTTGAAAGAGACGCTTGTCGCTCCCGTTTCGAGAATAAAAATCATGTTCGGAAGAACATTGGGAGGGGCGACGGTGGCGACACTCCAGGGAGCTATCGTGTTTCTTCTTTCGCTTCTCGTCGGATTTCAACCCGTAAGCCTCTCATTGATTCCCATCGCTCTTCTCTTTATGTTTATGATTGCGCTTGTCTTCACCGCGCTCGGTACCGCCATCGCGTCACTCCTTGATGATATGCAGGGATTTCAGCTTATTATGAACTTTTTGGTGATGCCACTTTTTTTCCTTTCGGGCGCACTCTTTCCGTTGAATGGACTGCCTGCATTTATCGACGGAATCGCAAGCGTCGATCCGCTTTCGTATGGAGTTGATGCGGTGCGTGGCGCGTTAACCGGTGTATATCACTTCAGTTTTTCAATTGATTTCGCGGTGCTCGTCGGAATGATTATATTGTTTCTCGGAATCGGAAGTTATCTCTTCAAAAAAATTCAGATTTAACTGAAATGAAAAATGTTGACACTGGACCCCATTCTGGTGTTTTATGTAGGGAGAAACATTTACATAAGAGGTGGCACGTGGAAACAAATGAAAAGTATTTCTTATGGAGTTTTATCTTCGAATCCGACCTTATCGAGCAAATCGAAAACAATCGGCAAAAACTTCGCAATGATATCGTTGCCGAGAAACAAGACGGACACGTCGGCGCGTTTCTTTTCGCTCGTTCCAAAGCAGATAAGCAAGAAGTGATTGACGAAGATTTCATAAAAACCATCCAGAAATTGATTTGCGCCGAACAACACTTGAAAGGTGCGAGAAAGATGAAAGATGCGACAGTTGGAAAATACCGCAAGAAAAACATATCTATCATTTCGAGGCGTCCGATATTCATTACGGAAAAAGAAATTGTTTGGAAGACAGAAGTTCTGGAAAAAAAACCAAAACCAAAACTTGTTCCCGAATTAATGAAAAAATGGGTAGAAAGTGTTCTGAAGTGGCAGAAAAATTTCAAATCCTTTTCACCGGAAGAAAATGTGAAAAAAATTGCCGACTTCCATTTCGACTTTGAAGAAATCCATCCATTTGCGGACGGAAATGGAAGAACCGGAAGAATACTTGCCTACTACATGCTCCGCTACGCAACACTCAATCAGTTTATCTTTTGGGAATGCACAAAGTCATACGATTATTATCCGGCATTCAAGGATAAAAAATTGATGCAAGAATATTTCAGACTTCGCGTGCTTGAACCGAGAAAGATACTCGGAAGAGTTGAATCACTCACCGAAGATGAAATTATCACATTCTAATACAAAAACCCCGTCATTGGCGGGGTTTTTATTTTGTGCCCGGAGTCGGACTCGAACAAAATTTCGTGAACGAAATTTTTTGAAACCTTGCGGTTCCAATACCTCCACTACGGGAAAACTTCCGTTTTCCCGGTCCCTTTCCCGTTCGAGTCCGGTTAAAAACAAAAAAACAATTACGCCAAACGCAATTGTTTTTTTTATTTTGTGCCCGGAGTCGGACTCGAACCGACACGCCTTACGGCACAGCATCTTAAGTGCTGCGCGGCTACCAATTACGCCATCCGGGCATTCTTTCGCTGTGTGAGGCCAGAGGGGGAGTTGAACCCCCGTATAAGGGTTTTGTCCCCCTTTGGTCATCCCTACGGGAGATGTACCGAAGGCACAGGGATCTACCGAAGGTATGACAGACCTCATGAGGCCGCGATGGGAATCGAACCCATGTATAAAAGTTTTGCAGACTTTTGCCTTGCCACTTGGCTACGCGGCCGTATCATACTTCTTTTTTAAAATTTCTTTCTGTTGTCCTGTTTTGTAAAATTGCTCCATTTTTACTGCTTCCGACCTAGAATTATATTCAATACTTCCAAGTAGAATCCATGGCTTATATCCCTTTGTTGATTTTACCCTGCCCGCATTGTGCAATGCAAATCTATTGGAAACATCTGTAGTGCTCCCCACATAGATATCTCCATTCTTTAAACTCTTAAGAAAATATACAAAATATTTCATGGGAGTTTTGTCTCCCTACAGTCATCCCTACGGGAGATCTACCGAAGGTACGACAGACCCTTGCCTTACCCCTGTCTGCCGTAGGTAGAACTTGGCTACGCGGCCACTGTATCTTCATTATTCTCGCGCGCGTGTGTCTCGATTTCAAATTTCAGATGCGGGACCGCACGAATTTTCATCTTTTTCAATAACTGACGTTCAAATTGTTTTTTCTTTTCATCAATCGCATAATACGCCTCCAATTCCTTCTCATAGGGAATTATAGAGAGCATCACTTTTGCCTGCAAGAGGTCTTCGGAAACCTCAACGTTCGTGACGGTCACGAGCGCCCCGTCGATTTCACATTCCTCAAGAATCATTTTTGAAAGCTCCTGCTCAATGAGACTTCCCATTTTAAGATTACGATATGGACGCATACAAGTTAAATAAAAATGAGTTTATCCCCCATGCGAATTTCAAGATCGCTTTCCACAAGGAGTCCCACCTCCTGCTCCGCATCGGCGGATCCGACGTCTTTTCGCCCCGATTGAAGGTTTATTATTTTTCCGCTCCCGATTAATTTTTCGTTTCTCCACAAATCGAATGCACCCTGATTTTTTACCGGACCGATAATCACTTTTCCGCCCACAATTCTTTCTTTCCCCTTTCCTCCGAACACTCCGCGTATTTCGAGGCTCGGCATTTCTTTCGGATTTTTTCTTTTTATGTATTCGATAAGTTCTTTCTCGAGTTCGTAAATGATGTCCGATTGAATCACCATCACTTTTTCGTTTCGCGCCATATTGAGCGCCGCCTTATCTATTTTTACTCTGAATCCCACAATGATTGCATGAGTGCTTTGCGCGAGTTTGATATCGGTTTCGTAAATATCTCCAATATTCGATGAGGTGATGATAATCGGTTTGTCGCTCGGAATTCTCGTCGAAATTCCGCGGAGCGCTTCGAGCGATCCCGCCTCATCGGCTTTTACAATGAGCGTGATGGTCGTTTCCTCCTTTATATGTTTTCCGAGATCCAATCGTTCCGCCGTCACTCCCTTATAGAGCGATTCAATTTCTTTTCCGCAGACAAATTCTTCGCCAACCTCGGGAAGTGTTTCGAGTCCCAAAATGAGCGCGGGAGCACTCGGCACGAGCGACTTCACCGGTTTCCCGAGAAAATCATTCAATATTTTTATCTTCCCCTTTGCCGTCTTCGTCGCAATGAGTGATCCTTGAGCCAATGTTCCGTTTTTCACGATAACCCCGACAATACCGCCCCGTCGGGCATCGAGTTTACTCGTGATGACCACTCCCGTCGGACTTGCTTTCGGATCATACGAAAGGTCCTGCATTTCCGACGCGAGAACAACCAAGTCCAAAAGTTCATTCACCCCCTCTCCGGTTTTTGCCGAAATCGGGTGCCACGACACATCTCCGCCGAACCCCTCGAGATAGAGACCAATGTTTGCGAGATCGGATTTTGTTTTCTCGATATTCGCATTCGGCTTGTCGATTTTATTGATTGCGACAATACACGTGATATTTTCTTTTTTAATATATTCGAGTGCATTCTGGGTTTGTGGTTTCACCCCATCGTCCGCAGCAACCACAAGAATCGCGAGATCGGCAATGCGCGCGCTGTGCTCCCGCATCTTCGAAAACGCCTCATGCCCCGGCGTGTCGATGAATGTGATTTTGCTTTCGTTATGAATGATTTCATACGCTCCGATTGATTGCGTGATTCCCCCCGCCTCCTTTTCGGCAACGGCGGTTTTCCTGATATAATCGAGCAACGTGGTCTTTCCGTGATCCACGTGTCCCATAACGGCAATGATGGGGGGACGTTTTTCCATAGCATTTGTAACCGTAACAGAGAAAACGCGAAAATACAAGAAAAATGAGGAAAATTCGCTCAAAGACTTGAGAAAATATTGTTTTTCCCCTACTCTAAATAAGTTATTATATTTTCGTTGTCAGTTGTTCGTTTTTAGTTTTTAGTCAATTTCTGGAGAGGTGGCTGAGTCCTGCCTGCCGGTAGGCAGGGGTTTAAAGCATTATGAAATACTATGTGTATATTCTTAAAAGCTTGAAAGATGGAAATTTGTATATCGGTAAAACAAACGATATAAAACGTCGAATAGAGGAACATAACAGCGGACAGACACAATCTCTAAAAAATAGAATTCCCCTCATACTACTCGAATCTATTGAATGTGATGACGAACCAAGTGCAAGAAAGCTAGAAAAGGAGTATAAAAAAGGATACAAGCGCGAAGAGATAAAAAGAAAGTATAATTTAAAATAACAAAACAAATGGAGAGGTGGCTGAGCGGCTTAAAGCGGCATCCTGCTAAGATGTCGAGGGAGCAATCCCTCCGAGGGTTCGAATCCCTCCCTCTCCGCAGAAAGAAACTTCCGAATCCGAAAGGTGGGAAGAAGCCCGCGCCGAAGGCGCGGGAGTGGGCAAAAGAGCCCGTCGCTTCGCGACGAATTGGGACGGGACGGGCGTGGCGAAATGCGCGGATTTGTCACGAACCAGCGGGTTCGTTCCGATTTTTTGGACGAACGACTTGATTTGGTACAAATCAGAGGAGGAGGACAAAAAATTGGCTTGTTTCGTATCTAAAATCCATTCCCGCAAGGGTTCGACCCAATTGTTTCTCCCGCGTTCAAAATCTTTCATTCGCTCCTTCAAAGCGGCGAGAGAGCGCATGAGAACATCTTTTCGTTTCAAGTAAACCTCTTTTGGTACATCGCCATCGAGATACGCCGAGAGCAGTTTTTCCATGCGCTCCTCGTTCGCTTTGATTCCATCGGAAAGATTTTGAACCTCGCTTTGCGACGCTCCAATTTCCTCGCGCTCCCATATTTTCACTTTGTCTAACATCCAACTTGTATAGCGATCGCAAAGCGAGATTGTTTGAAGCCGTGCACAGATTTGCTTCGTAAGTTCGCTTTCTTGCAAATACGCTTGCGAACAGTGGCCGCGCTTTTTCGAGCACCGATAATACCGATAGCGACCACCAGATTTTCCAGTAGCCCACTGTGCGGAAATCATACTGCCACACTCGGCGCATCGAAAAAGTCCAGTGAAAGGAAAATCATGCTTGATTTTCCTTTTGCGCGGCCTTTCTTTCGTTTGCAATACTTTCTGCACGGATTCAAACAATGCAGGAGTTACAATTGGCTCAAAGTTTCCATCAAACCATTCGTCACCATGTTTGACGAAACCGAGATACGCACGATGTGTCAAAAGTCGTTTGATGGAAACTTTGGCAAGTGGCGTTCCGTTTCGAGTCACCACATTCAAGTCCGCCAAAA
The DNA here is from genome assembly GCA_021823645.1 of bacterium. Lineage (GTDB taxonomy): Bacteria > Patescibacteriota > Minisyncoccia > UBA6257 > GWB1-50-10 > JAKANR01. Next base: position 879 of record JAKANR010000007.1, on the reverse strand, counting down.
ATTGCGCGAGCGAAATAAAAGTATGTGACCCTTTGGCGTATTCTTGAAAGGCTAGAGTAACCACGCGAGCATTTGTCGGATGAGGCTCAATATTTCTCACCTTCGGATTATTGGTGTAGCCAAAGGGAGCTAAATTCAACCATTCGCCTCGTCGCAATTTTTGGCGGACGCCACGCTTGATATTGTCAGATAGATTGTCTGAATAATATTTAGATTGCCCGAACGCCACTTGCAACATAAAGAGCCCTTGCGGGGTTGGTTCAAACCAAAATGTCGGAAAGCGCAAAGACACAACCTTGCGAGTGTCTACGGCGTAAATGACTCGTCCACCGTCAATACTGTTACGCGCGAGGCGGTCGGGATGCCACGCCAATATGCCGACACCATCCATTTTTTCAATTTTCGCAAACATTTCGCCGAACACCTCGCGCCCCGGTGTCTTTGCGCTTTTCGACTCTTGAAATTCCTCAAGAATTTCAAGATTTTCTTTACGCGCCAATTCTCGCAGTTCAAAAAGCTGTGCCTCGATGGACATCACTTGTCGGTCATCGTCTTCCGACGATTTACGCGCGTAAAGAAAATATTTTGGTTTGGACATATAAATAGTTTTTAGATACGAAACAAGGACAAATCCGCGCATTTCGCCACGCCCGTCCCGTCCCAATTCGTCGCGAAGCGACGGGCTCTTTTGCCCACTCCCGCGCCTTCGGCGCGGGCTTCTTCCCACCTTTCGGATTCGGAAGTTTCTTTCTGCGGTGATGTATTAACCTTTGCGCGAACCCACTTCGCACGCGCGGAGCGCGTGGTGGCTTGAAACTGCCTCGTACGCTCCGATTGCGTGGTGATGCGAGACAATGCGCCTCGGACACGCTCGCGGAC
>JAKANR010000056.1 GCA_021823645.1 bacterium | reverse complement strand
AGTGGAAAATGAAGCGGAGAAACAGCCGGTGAAAGTTCAGTTTTAGGTGTATATGAAAAACTTCGAATTCGATGAAGAAAAAAAAGTGGAAGGTTTAAAATTTTGGAAACACGTTGAATCTTTGGGCAAAAGCACTCTCTTGGCTCTTCTCGTATCTTTTGGTGTAACCGAGGCGTTGAACGCACAGGTTCAAAATGCAGAAAAAGGGGGGAGGGAAAATGAAAAAGAATTGATAACAAAAGCTCACACAATAAGCCAAAAAATATACGAAAGCCTGGTGGAGAGAAATCCTATCCCGTTTGGGGTTAATGGAATCAGTTTTGAAGACACAGATGTTGATGAGACAATTTATTTTTCGCGCGGGTATACCGCATCATCTTTGGAAAAAAAAGAGGGGGACGGAGATATTATTTATGCGGATAATAATGGCGATGGATCAATTGACAGAATAGTTCTGAGCGAAGAGAAATTTACCACAGAAGCCGAAAAATTTGGTGAGTTTTCCAATTTGGCGTTCTTAAATGAAAAGTTTCTTAATAATCACCTTGATTTTAGCAAGTTGGGAGGAGTAATGAGTAAAAAAATTAAAGTACTTGAATTTAAGGACGTTAATAAATCACCTCGTTTTATTGTGTATGATTTTAATACGGGGGAATATGGAGAAACCAATAAGGCGGGAATTTATGATTTGTGGCTTAAATTTCAGGAAAAATACGTAAAGTCATTAGAAAATTTTTCTGTGGAAATGAAACAATAAAACAAGAACTTGTCTTTTTATTTTTTTAGAAATTGCCATATAAGTTTCAAACCAACATCAAAAAAATCATTCCTTATGAAATGGTGTTTTTTCGTTCTAGCACTTATTCTCATTTTTAATGTTTTCATATCGAAGACATTTGCCGAAGAGCGGTCGTATGAATATTCTTCAATAAACGCGGATATAACAATACAGAAAGACTCAACCGTACGTGTCGAGGAATATCAGAAATTTTTATTTTCCGGGACATTTCATCAAGGATGGCGAGAAATTCCACTGAAGCATATTTCGGAAATTTCGGATATAAGTGTTTTTGATTCGAAAAATCAAAAAGAACTCGAATATTCACGCGGAAGATTAAATAAAGAAAATGAAAATAGTTGGGGAAAATACACAACATTCAAAGAAAACGGGAAGCAAATCATCGAGTGGTACTATAATGCATCAAACGAAGAACGTGAATGGGTGATTCGCTATACCGTTCACGGGAGTATTCAGTTTTTAAGGGAGCAAACAAGATTCTATTGGAACGTTTTTACGGGTTATACCGTCCCGATAAAGAGCTCGACAATAGTGGTGAAACTTCCGAATGAAATAGATGCATCGGGAATTGTTTTATCGTCATATAGAGCCAAAGATAAACCGATTGCGGAAACCCGTACGGATTCGCATACATTGCAATTTTCCGCTTCGGATTTTTCCCCGTGGGAAGCGTTTACAGTGGACGTGGGATGGTCAAAGGGAATTCCGTCACTCGGCTCGTTTATAAAAGATCTTATCAAATTGAATTTCGGATATATCGCTTCATTTTTTATTTTTCTTATCGCTTTCATTATCGGGCTTGTTCATTGGTTGAAGGGTAAAAAAAGAGAAAAGGGAAGAGGAACAATTATTCCCGAATATGAACCGCCGGAAAATATTCCCCCGATTTTTGCCGAGGCGATTATGAAGGAGAGGACGTCCCCCAAGGGATTTGCCGCAACGGTTGTTTCGCTTGCGGTGCGGGGATATATAAAAATAAATGAAGATCCAAAAGGAAGGGTGGGTGTATTTTTCGAAATCATTAAGGCAAAAAAAGTAACGATATTCATCGCAGTCATGATTTTAGGTGTTATTCTCATACCACTTTTCTTTCAAACCGGTGTTTTCTCGTTGCGATTTGTCGTATTTATGTTTTTCTATGTTTTCTTTTTTGGTTTTGTGCTTCAGGCACTTCTCGCGACAAAAGGAAAACCCTATATACTTGAACTGATAAAACCGATTGACGACGGTATGTATGATTTTGAAAAGAGATATATCGAAGTGATGTTCGAAAACAAAAAAATTTTTTCGTTTCGGGAGCTAAAAAAAGATCAGGAAAAACAGAGGGAATTTTCTCAGGAAATGACGAAAATTGAAGATGATATATCAAAAGAACTCGATATAAAAACAAATGCATTTGCAAACGGTGGAATACAAAAGGAGAAATTTATGGTACCGTCATTCATTGGAGCTTTCGGTATTATGGTTTTAGGAACCGTGTTGGGGGATAAGATATTTTCCTCGGATTTAATCGTTCAGTTATGGACCATCATCCTTTCCTTTGTGAGCGCCTCGTTTGCGTTATGGGGTTTTATGAAATTTGAGGCCGAACTTTCCGAGAAGGGAATAGAGATGAGACAAAAGCTTCTTGGGTTCAAAATGTTTCTTTCGGTCACCGAAAAGGATCGGATGAAAAACCTCACTCCCGAGATGTTTGAAAAATATCTTCCCTACGCAATGATTTTTGGAGTTGAAAAACAATGGTCAAAAACATTTGAAGGAATGCACGTACCCCCGCCGAAGTGGTACGGTGCAACTCCGGTTATGGGAGCGGTTTCTGGATCAATGAATCCCACATTTTCACCCGTGTCGTTTAGCAACAGTTTTTCATCCGCATTCACGAGTGCGTTTACAAGCGCGGGAGGAGCGGGAGCGGGATCGGGTGGCGCCGGAGGAGGTGGGGGCGGGGGCGGAGGAGGGGCGAGTTAGAATTGAAATTTAAAATTTAAAACCTAAAATTAATTTAATGGCTACACTCTATACACATAAGGATTCAAATGTAAGAAAGACATACCTCTTATTCACGATATTTTTTATCGTTATCATCGGAATCGGATGGGGATTTTCGTATGTATATAAAAGTCCCGGGATATTGCTCTTTGCCGTTATTTTTTCGGGTGTCATGAGTTATGTGAGTTATTGGTATTCGGACAAAATAGTGCTTCGGATGGCGAGTGCGGTCCCCGTCACCAAGGAACAGGAACCGCAATTGTGGAATATGGTGGAAAATCTTTCGATCACCGCCGGTCTTCCGATGCCGAAGTTATATGTGGTGTACGAAGATGCGCCGAACGCGTTTGCGACCGGACGCGATCCGGAACATGGGGTGATTGCGGTCACGCGGGGACTTCTGGAACGGCTCAATAAAAACGAAGTGGAGGGGGTGCTCGCACATGAGCTTTCCCATATCGGAAACCGCGATACACTCATTTCGACAATCGTGGTGATTCTTGTCGGGTTTGTTTCGCTTATCTCCGATTTCTTTCTTCGCACATCACTTTTTTCGAGAGGGCGAGATCGGGACAGCGAAGGACAAGGGGGAAATGTCCTGGTACTTATCGGTATCGGACTCGCGATTATTTCTCCGATTGTCGCGATGCTCATGCAACTCGCAATTTCAAGGAAAAGGGAGTTTCTTGCCGATGCATCGGGGGCACTTCTGACGCGTTACCCGGAGGGACTTGCAAGCGCGCTCGAAAAAATTTCGCAGGACAGTACACCGTTGAATGTGGCAAATAATACAACCTCCCATTTGTGGTTTGACGATCCGTTCGATAAACAGGATGAAGAGGGGAATCAACAAAAGATTTCATTTGTCCATAAGTTATTTATGACTCATCCGCCGGTATATGAACGTATTGAGGCATTGAGAAATTCGGCAAAGTAGTTTTTGCAATCCAAAAGCAAAAATCCCCGAAATGTATCGGGGATTTTTTATTAATTTCCGGGAGTTCTTTTCCGCAATTTCCTCTTTTCGTACTTTTTTATGCGGAAGACGATTACCACGACAGTCGACACAAGAACAAGAACAAATACATATGCAAGACTCAGATACCGGATATCAAAAATAAACAATTTCAGTTCGTCATATCCGAGAATTCCGGCAAGCTTTGAAAGCCAATTCAAAATGATTGGGAGGCAAAAGTACGCCCCCACAATGCCGGTTTTCATGCCCTCTTTTTTATTCGAAAACATAAAGACCAGAGACATGATAATTGCGCCAATCGGTGAAATCCAGGCGATTGAGAGAAAGTTTATAATATTCTCTCCTCCGTTTCCGGCAAGATAGGCATAGGGAAGTGCGAACGCACATCCCGCAATAAACCATGCAAAAATGATGAAAACCATACTACCTCCATATTGTTAAGTTCTATTTCTATTTAAATGTAAAAATGCTGGTTTGTCAATAAAAGGGGAGATTCTTGTCAAGACTTACGGTGGAGTGGTACGGAAATGTAAAATATGCTATAATGAGCGCATGCATAAAATACAGGAAGAATTGCTTCGTGTCGCCCAGACGAAAAACCTCGGGCAACATACGCTTCGGGAAATCGGGTCGTTTATCAACGAGAAGTCGCCCCAAAAGGTGAAACATCACCTCCTTCAACTCCAGAAGAAAGGGCTTATAAAAATCGATAAGGTGAAGGGGCTTATAAAAAAAACCAAACAGGAGTGGGAAACCATGTCGGGAAACGGAAAACTCCTCACTATACCGATTTTAGGGGCGGTAAATGCCGGTCCGGCACAGATATTCGCCGAGACCAATATTGAAGGATTTTTGAAAATATCGAGTTCAC
>JAKANR010000055.1 GCA_021823645.1 bacterium | reverse complement strand
AATTCAATATGCTTTTTCAAAGTATTTCCCAATTTTTTTGCCTGTTCTGTTCCGGTTTTCGTAAGTGGTGTGTTGTAATCGCTCATCGGAAGATTTGTCGCATGCCATATTTTCTTTGTCAGTGTCCTTAATTCCTCGCTCGGCCAATGCTCATCCTCCGCGAGAGCAAAATCATGATCGAAAAGTTCGCAAAAACGCGCGTAATCGATATGATCACGCTTTTTGAATTTCAATGCGTTATATTCGGATTCTCCGTGACGGATAAATGTAAGCGTGTTCGGCCACTTCATATATTTATCGCATTATCAATGCCCGGCGAATCGCATCGAATTGTTCGAGAATGGCATTACGATTGAATTCGCGGACCGTTCCCGGCGGATAATTTCCGAAATTCATCGAATGAATAAGATATCGCACCGCGACACACGGATTCGTTCCGGGAAACGCCCATACCGATTCCTCATAATAATTTCCCGCACCCGCGTCGGTCGTGGTCGCAACGGAATATTCAATTTCCCGATCGGTCAATAAAACCGATTTCACATTCTGAAACACAAAAAGATCCGCAGTACACTCCCGAACATTCGGAATTACCTCGATTGATACACCTGTATCGTAACCGGAAAGATTTGTCCCCGTACTCATCTCCGCGGGAATGGTGAATTTAACTCCCTGAATTTCTTTCCCCGGTCCAAGCGCCTTATACTGGTAATCCGGATTCACCGAATACCCCGCCGGATACCGAACCGAAAAACCGTTCGCGCTGTTCACATACACTTCGGGAAGATTTCCCGAATCGGGCGCGACGAGCATACAGTCCATATACGTTTCCTTGTTATTCTCCATGAGAAACGCTCCATTTCCCTTGCTCCAAAAAATAATCGATTCGTCACCGTTCGCGTATCGAATACCGCTCGCCGAAATTGTTTGGGGAAGAGACAATGTGCGTCCGTCACTCAACACGATATCGACGCGTCCGGTCGGGACGGGAGGTTCACTGGGCACGGTCGCAACCGGAGTCCCGACGAAATACACCGCTTCGATTGTCTTTGAATTTTTACACACATATGAAACGTGATTCCCCGCTTTCTCGGTCACGGGTTCGTTTTTCCGTTCCGAAACACTCGGATAGAAAAACCATATTCCGAAAATAACTCCGAGCAAAATTATTGCCGTAAAAATTATTTTTGTTTTCATACTTTTAATAATACAACTTCACTGTCCTCTTTGATAACCCCCTCATTGTCCAATCCGCGAATGAGCTCCGCGTGAGGAAATTTTTCCGCCCATATCTTTAATGCCTCTTCTTCCCTGTTTTTTCCGTACGCAAAACCGATATACGGAAGCGGAACCGTTTCATCTTCGTTTTTTCCGATTTTCGCAAAAAATTCGCAATCATCCAAAAGGGACGGATTATCGAATATGACTTTTGCTTTCACGTTCAGTTCCCGATCGCGAACCGGATCGAATTCCCTGTTGAAATACCAAAACTTGTCGTGCGTAATCTTGAAATCCTTATGGAGATTTTTGATTCCGTGCTCTTCTTCCGGAGAAAATATTTTTTCGAAAAATTTCATAATTTGTGTTTTATAAATTCCTCAAGGTCCGCGAGGTGATCGATAAGCACGGCGTGATAAATATCCGCGCTTGAAATCTCATGTTTCGGTATTTTTTTCTCACACACACACCGTTTGAATTCCAAAACAATGCGCTTCAACTCCGGAGTCAACAATGTACACACCTGACACACGTCATCCTCCTCTCTTTTTGAATCGGTCACGAACCACACCTCGATTTCCCAACGCACGTTTTCTCTCGTTGTCCGTAACACGAGAATATATCCGTTTGGACGATTCTCCCGCGGAAATTTCACAAAATCACCGTATTCGATTTTTTCAAAACATCCTCCCGCGACAAGCGCATTCAGTGCGCCTACGGATGACGCGCGCGGGTTTTCTGTTTCGACAATAACATCAATATCCGGATGATACATGAGATCCATCGCATAACTCCCGATAACATGCGCGGTGCCAAATGTGGCAAGCGTATCGAGAAGTCCGGTGCCCTCCAATATCTCTTTTGCCGTTCGTTTTATTTTCTCCGAATATGCGAGAATATCATCGTTCGCCATATATAAAGAATACCATAACCGAAAAATCTGTTATCATAAATGCAGAACAATAATAACCGAAAAAGAAAGGAGGATGGTCATGAAACACTATCCCGCATTGCCCAAAATAATTCAGGGCGGCATGGGAGTATACATCTCCGGCTGGCGCCTTGCTCGCGCCGTTTCGCGCGAAGGTCAATTGGGAACGGTCTCCGGAGTCGCACTCGAACGAATCGTCCCCCGAATTCTCCAAAAAGGCGATCCGGATGGTCACATTCGCCGGGCGCTCTCTCATTTTCCGTTTCCGTCGGTTGCCGAAAAAGTTATGGAAACATATTTCGTGGAAGGCGGAATCCCCCCGGGAACTCCGTTCAAAGCCGTGCCTGTTTTTACCGTTCACCCCACACCGCTCCTCATCGCTCTTACCGTCTGTTCCAATTTTGCATTCGTATGGCTTGCGAAGGAAAATAATCCAAATCCGATAAGTGTGAATTATCTGGAAAAGGTGGCGATGCCCCATGCGTATGCGATAACCGGCGCAATGCTTGCGGGTGTTGATTTCATCACGATGGGTGCGGGTATTCCGCTTCAAATTCCGAAACTGATTGAGGATATTGTGGAAGGTCGAGAAGCGACCTATCGCATACCCGTCATCGGAAGAAATATCACGAGTTACACGATGACGTTTGATGCAAAAAAATTCTTCGGGAGCGATCTGCCGAAAATGAAAAAACCGGGATTCATTCCGATTATCTCTTCGAATCTTCTTGCGAATATTTTTATGAAAAAATTGCCTCCGGGAAGTGTGTATGGATTCGTCGTTGAAGAACCGACTGCGGGAGGACACAACGCTCCCCCGCGAAAACCAATTCTCGATGAAAATGGAAATCCCGAACCAATCTACGGCGAAAAAGATATTGTCGACTATTCCGCACTCGCATCACTCGGCATTCCGTTTTGGATCGGTGGTGCGCACGCATCTCCGAAAAAACTAAAATGGGCACTCTCGGTTGGTGCGGAGGGAATTCAGGCGGGTTCAATTTTCGCTCTTTCCGAAGAATCGAATATGGATCCCGATATTCGAAAAAAAATCCGTACACTTGGTTTTGAGGGTAAGCTTTCCATAAACACCGATATGCGAATTTCTCCAACCGGCTTTCCGTTTAAGGTGGCTGATCTCGAAAACACAATAGCGAAATCGGAAGTGTACGATTCAAGAACGCGAATCTGCAATCAGGGAGAACTTGTTTCCCTCTACGAACGTCCCGACGGAACCATCGGATATCGCTGTCCAGCCGAACCGTTCGATAAATTCGAAAACAAAGGTGGAAATTCCGCGGATGCTGTCGGACGAGGATGTCTCTGTAACGGACTTTTCTCCTCCGCCGGATTGGGAGGTGAAGAAGAACCTCCGGTCGTCACCATGGGTGATGATGTGAGTTTTCTCCCGTTTCTCATGAAAGATGCCGAAGATTCATATTCCGCATCTCAAGCGATTGAATATTTGCTCGGATAAAAAACAAATCCCCCGATGTACATCGGGGGATTTTTTAGTGTTGAATAATTCTTTTTAGGAATCACAGGTAACCAATAATACGACACTGTTCCCTTTGTTTTCTTCAAGAGTTTTTCTCACCAATTCATCCCACTCCGAAGACAGTTTTTCATTTTTCGTTTCATTCTCACTCCATCCCATCTCAATCCAACGGCAATCGGAAGTCATTATCGCCTCCGGGAAAAGATCATTGAACGTTTCCGGATCGTTGAGAAGGTATTCGGGCATAAACATATCCGCCACACTCCAACTGTCAAATTTTCTTTTCTTGTCCTCGGTATTTCCGTATGCACAATATCCATCAAGCGGTTTTCTCACTTTTTGTTTCAGTGCATATAACAACTTCTCGTATTCGCTTGGTTTTCTCTTTTCGTAAGAATCCAAAATTCCGTCAATAGTCATATCTTTGGATTCAATTTCCATTTTTTTTATCTCTTCATTATTCGCCTCAATGATTTCAGGAATCCTCTTTTTCATGGATTCGTCGATGTTTACAATTATAAAAGCGTTAAAATGCATAGCTATATAATATATTGTGTTTTATTTGAATACTAGCCGGTAATTATAACAATCCCCATTGTCTTTGCACCTCTTCATATTGCAATCTCAATTTTTCCACCGATTCCTCCGTGGCGTCTTTCGCTCCATATTTTTCCAAAAACATTAAACCATACCCCGAACCAAGATTATGATGCAAACTCCAAATCGCCGCGGAGAGGTCTGTCTCGGGAACATCAATTCGCATATCCCCCAAATCCACATAACCAGAAAACACATCTCCATGAAATATAAAATTCGGAAGACACGCATCTCCATGCACCAATATCCTGTTCCGCCCCTGTTTTCCGAAGGGGCAATCGTCCACGGGGGTTGTGTGAAATTTAAGCAATGCCTCGGCAAATACATTTACAACTTTTTCCGGTACCCATTCCTTTTTAAGCTCCGCAAGGTTTTTCCCCTCGATCGCTGAAAGAAGAAGCGCCTCCATGCCCCCGATGCGGGTG
>JAKANR010000054.1 GCA_021823645.1 bacterium | reverse complement strand
CCGATCTACGAGAAACAATTACTGATGGAAAAGAGGGTATTTAGTATTCAGTATTAGGTATTAAGTATGGGAGAGGGACGACTATTAACTCGTAACTACCAATAATTAACCCGCCTATGCCAAGGGCTATGAGCGGGCGGGCAAACAGAAAAAATGGAGAAAAGATAAAAATTTTCTGGTCTTACATAATACTTCCGATCGGAGGTATTATGTAAGAGTGATGATATGAATTTGTAAAATCAAAAGAGCAGAAAACAGAAAGTCGACAGAATAAAGAGTCAATGAAGTCTGCGAAGCAAGAGGGAGGAGAAATGAGGGTGATTACTGTTGACGTTTTTTTGTTTTTGGTTTAGTATTCTACCGCTATGCCAAAAACAACATCAGCGAAAAAAGCATTGAGACAAAATGTCCGTCGCCGAGCGAGAAACCTCGAACGAAAATCGAATATAAAGATGGTGGTGAAAAAATTCAGAAAACTCATTGAAACGAAACAAATAAAAGAAGCTGAAGCATACCTCCCCACGTTGTTCAAAACAATCGATAAAATGGGGAAAGAAAAACTTTTGAAGCGGGGAAAAGCGGACAGAATGAAATCAAGGCTTTCGAAAAAATTAAAAAAATAGTCCTCCGGGGCTATTTTTTTATACCCTCAAAATAAGAGGGGGTGTTTTATTTGTTATTCAAACCGGTGCGATTGTGAAAAGGTGCGGGATTCAATACAAAATCGAGAATCGCCTCTTCATATCCGAGTTTTCCGCTTTTCACCATAACGTCATAGTCGGCGAGCGAAACCACTTCCAGTCCCCTTGCAAAAGAAGAAAGAAGGTTAAAAAAGTATGCGGGGGCCTCGTTTTGTATAAACATTTTTTCGAGCGCGGAAAGCCGTGCGGGCACACTCCGTGCATTCATAACGGCGCGCACAACGGAAAAAAGTTCTTCGTGCGTGTGTATTTTTATATATTTTACGAGGTCTTGTTTTTGTATTGGTTGTTGTAATTCAAGAAGTGACAACTTTTCCAACTCGAATATCGCGCGCCACGAACGATCGGATTCCTGTGAAAAAACAAACGAGCAAAAAAAGTCGAATGCGTCGCGCTCGAACGAGATGTTGTGTTTTTTTGATTTCTCCACGACAAATTTTTTGAGCTCGTCTCCCGACAGTTCCTGAAACTCAATGTTCCACACTCCTTTCATTAAAAGAAAATCAAAGTCCCCTTCTGGTTTTTTTTCTTCGGAAAGAAACACGAATGATTTTTCTGTTTTTAATTGTGACCGCAACACGCTTATCCATCCCTCGTCCTCAATGCATGTTCCGTGTTTTATAATGGCGACCTTCGAATCGACAAACATCGATGGCTGACCCAAAAAATCTCTCGCCTTACCCCATGCATCCTCGTCGTCCTCAACATCCACTTCGAGAATATCCGTATTCGTATATTTCTTCCTGTACGGCGCGATGAGCTCCGTCAATTTCTCCTTGCGCCGATATGAATCCGGACCGTATAAACAAAAAAGCATATACCCATTGTAAAACAAAATCCCCCGATATACATCGGGGGTATCGCTACCAATTGTTCCGAAAGTGGAATGCACCACTTGAATATTCGAGCACCCAGGTCTCGTTATTCGACCGATATTGCCACCCATTCAACCGCCAACTTCTCATCCCGGCTTTCACGTGCGGATATTCGAGAGAAACCGCAACAACGTTTACAACTATCTCCCTATTGTCGCCGATAAAACCCGCATAGGGAAGTGAATAAACAAGCTTGCCTCCGTTTACACACAAATAGTGCGTGCCGTCAAAGTCGATATAACAGTCGGCACCGCTCCGATTCATGATGGTAAGTCGCGCTTCACGAAATGTCGGTCGCTCCCCGTTTATTATCTGCCTCCCCGCATTCTTAAAGTCTTCCGTCGAAACCGTAAGACGATATGCGCAGGAAGAGATAAAAATAGCGATAAGGATGAGTGAAAATTTGAGAAAATATTTCATTTCTCACCTCCATGAGTATGTGTAAGTTTCTGAAAAGATAATACTATAAAATCACATTTTGGTCAACCTGTTTTCTCGTCTATGCGCAAAAAACAAAAAAAGGTAGAATAAGAATAATGTTTCTCGCACAAAAACTTCAGGAACAACTTCAAAAACAAAGAAAAATCGCCGAAGAGAACGACGCGAAACGAAGAGCGACACAACTCGGACTTCCCTATCTCGACCTTATCGGATCGAAAACTCCGATTGAATTGAAATCACTGCAAACGATAAAAGAGGGTGAGGCGAAAAAAGCCCTTCTCGCTCCATTTCAAATCGACCGGAAAAAACTGTTTCTCGCGGCATTCAATCCGGCGCTTCCCGAATCGAAAACCGCACTCGAATCGCTGAAAAAAAACTTTGAACTTCATATCGCGGTTTCTTCGATGTCTTCGTTGAATCACGGATGGTCGTACTATCAATATGTGGGTGACACGAAAGAAATTTCCGGAAGTGTCGAAATCAACGAGGCGCACATCAACGAGTTTCGGTCGCAGATAAAAAGTCTCGCGGATTTCACCGCGTCGCTGAAAAATTTCAAAAGCCCCTACACCTCGCAAATTCTCGAAATTATTCTCGCGGGAGCGATGGCGATGAAAACATCGGACATTCACCTTGAGCCCGGCGAAAACGAAAACGCCCTCCGTCTCCGTGTCGACGGATTGCTCCATACGATTTTTTCGGAATTCACCGCACTCGTATACAAATCGGTGGTGACGAGAATAAAACTTCTCTCGAATCTGAAATTGAATATCCACGACGAGGCGCAGGACGGGCGCTTCACGATAAAATTAAGTGATCGCGATATTGAAGTCCGAACATCCGTCATTCCGTCGGAATACGGCGAGACACTCGTGCTCCGCCTCCTTGATCCTTTGTCCCTCAAAGCGAATCTGGAAGAGTTGGGGTGGAGACCGGACGACCTTGAAATTATAAAAAGAGAAATTGATCGACCGAACGGACTTATTTTGAATACGGGACCGACCGGATCCGGAAAAACCACGACGCTCTATGCGTTTTTGAAATTCATTACGAATCCCGAGATAAAAATAATCACCATTGAAGATCCGATCGAATATCACTTGGAGGGTATTTCGCAAACACAAGTCGATGCCGACGCGGACTACACGTTCGCGAGCGGTCTTCGTTCAATTCTGCGTCAAGACCCGGACATTGTGCTTGTGGGAGAAATCAGAGACAAAGAGACCGCCGAAATCGCGATGAACGCATCACTCACGGGTCATCTCGTATTTTCGACACTCCACACGAACGATGCGGTCGGCGCAATCCCCCGCCTTATCGATTTGGGCGCAAAAACACAAATCATCGGTCCCGCCCTGAACCTTGTAATTGCACAGCGTCTTGTCCGCGTGCTTTGCCCGAAATGCAAAGTGCCCGCGCCCGTGACCGACACACAAAAAGAAAAAATAAAAAAGTTTATGGAAAAACTTCCCGCTCGCGTCAATAAATCCGATTACGACAATTATGCGATTTTCGGACCGAAAGGATGCCCGGAATGCGCGGGAATCGGATATCGCGGACGCGTTTCGATATTCGAACTTTTCGCGATTTCGGAAAAAATAGAAGAACTGATTTATAAAAACCCAACGGAGCTTGAATTGAAGGAACAAGCGACGAATGAGGGAATGGTAACACTCCAGGAAGACGGATTTTTGAAAGTATTAAAAGGAGTTACAAGTATTGCTGAAGTGGAACGCCTCGCGGGAAAAATTGAGTGGCTGGAGGGATAGGGATTAGGGTATAGGGGTTAGGGGTTAGGGGTTAGGGGTTTCCGCCCGAGGCGGATCCCTGCCCGACGGCAGGCGGGCGCCTATGGCGGAAGGGATTAGATTATTAGGAAAGAGGAAAACAGAAACGTCGCAAAAAATTTTTTGCGACGCTTTGAATATAGAATATTCCTCTAAAAAAGAGTTTCACACACAAGAGCAACTAACACTGTCCCGGCGACTGAAACCGCCATTATTAAAAACAATGTTAGAAAAAAGCTAGACGGGTTGAAAAATCGTTTCATAATATTATTTCCTCGTTTAAGTTGTTAAACAATCCTGATGATGGATCCGTGGGCAAAAAGCCGTTAGGCCGTGTAAAACACATTCCCTGAAATTATATTTCAAGAAAAGACTGATTCTCCCGAGGAGTTATCGAGCCGAAGCAAGACAATCCTTAAGTTTTCTAAGAAGAAATCCGTTTGCCCACAGGTCTATTATCAGGATTCTGGTATAAGTCTATCATATATAGACAAATTTGTCAATAGGGCGCAAAGACTGCGAAAGACAGGCGTTTTTTCCGAAAAAACAGCGTTTCTTGAGATTCCGATTTTGCTGAAATACATAATACTTGTTTTGTATTTCGTGTCAACCCCGTTAATGATAGTCTTTAAACTAACTGAGAAATGGATAATATACGCCGTAAAATCAACAAAAAAAGAGCCGTGGGGCGCGTAAGAGAGAAAAAGACGTACGAAAGCACCATAATTAAAATATGGTGTTTTCTATCATTACACTGGGTCAACCCCCCGGAAAATACGCGTTTTTACGGGTAAAAATACACATTCTCCGAGATGTGCGGTAAACTATATGTGTATGGCTGAGAGAAAAAAGGAAGAGAAGAAAAAACAGGACGACGCAGGA
>JAKANR010000053.1 GCA_021823645.1 bacterium | reverse complement strand
AAGGGTGGCCGCAGCTAAAGTATCTCTGGCAACTGTTTACCAAAAACACAGCTCCCTGCGAACTCGTAAGAGGATGTATAGGGGGTGACGCCTGACCGATGCGAGAAGGTTAACGTTGGGGGTGATAGGGCCGCAAGGTTTTATTGCTCACTGACCGAAGCCCTCGTCAATGTCCGCGGTAACTATAACCGTGTTAAAGTAGCGCAATTCCTTTCCGGGTAAGTTCCGGAGCGCATGAAAGGCGTAATGATCGGAGAACTGTCTCAACGAAGAGCTCGATGAAATTGCGGGACCCGTGAAGACGCGGGTTACTGGCAGCAAGACGAAAAGACCCCGGAAGCTTTACTGTAGCTTGGTATTGATTGTAATGGTCAATTACGTAGCGTAGTGGGTAGCCTTTGAAGTTCCAATTTCGGTTGGGATGGAGGCGCCAATGAAACACCCATTTTTTGATTGTTACTGTCTCACCCGAACGGCAAAAACGTTTGGGGACAGTGCCTGGCGGGCAGTTTTTCTGGGGCGGAACCCTCCTAAAAAGTAACGGAGGGGCCTATTATGGTCAGCTTGGCGCGGATGGAAATCGCGCCTAAAGTGCAAACGCAAAAGCTGGCTTGACTGCAAGACTTACAAGTCGCGCAGGTGCGAAAGCAGAGGTTAGCGACCCGACTATTCTTTATAGAAAGGTAGGAGATAACGGACAAAAGTTACTCCGGGGATAACAGGCTGGTTCCGTCCGAGCGTCCCTAGCGACGACGGAGCTCGGCACCTCGATGTCGGCTCACCACATCCCGGGGGTGGAGAAGCTCCCAAGGGTTTGGCTGTTCGCCAATTAAAGTGGTACGCGAGCTGGGTTCAAACCGTCAACAATGAACCACGAGGAATGTAAGAAACACGGCGGCTTTCATGAGTAATCATGATCGAAAAAACTGACTCATATCGGAGAAATCCTTTTAGTGTTTTAACCTGGCACAAAATGGACAATTCCGAGGGAAGTCTTCCGATATAGCATCGGAATGACCCCGTAGAGACTTATTCGGCATGTTATATGATCAAATAGATAGAATATATGAAAATATTCTATAACACGTCAGTCCCCATATATATCAAGTGATAGAATGGGTGGTGGTATAGTCCATACATTTAGTGATAAATGATAATAATTAGCGTGAGACAGGTTGGTCTCTATCTGCTGTCAGCGTGGGTATTTGAGGGAAGTCGTCCCTAGTACGAGAGGACCGGGATGAACGAACCTCTGGTCTATCGGCTTTACTACCAAGTGAATTGCCGAGTAGCTATGTTCGGACGGGATAAGCGCTGAAAGCATCTAAGCGCGAAGCCTCTCCCAAGATTAGATACCGTTTTGAGCAATCAAAACAATGTTTCCTGGAAGACTACCAGGTTGATAGGCTCTAGGTGTACGCACGGTAACGTGTTTAGCCAAGGAGTACTAATAACATTATGCTTACTCACAAAGAGAATAGTTTAATTTCTATCTCAATAAAGTTGATTTCCATAGTATGTAGAAAAAATCCCACAATAATATATTGTCTTCAGGGATTTCCCGGTGATTAAGTGAAGAGTGAACCACCTCTTCCCTTTCCGAACAGAGAAGTGAAAGCTTTTTACTCCGATGATACTAGTCTTTATGGCTGGGAAAGTAGGATTTGCCGGGAATTCCCTTAAGAAAATCTCAATTTATGTGGGGTTTTTTTATTTTCGGTTAAAAATATTGAAAAAATTAAAAGATAAAGTGCTTTCCATTGTGTTTTTCCGAAGTTTATGGTGTGATATAAATTTTTTTCCGAATTTTTTTAATACACCACAAAATTTTATTTTTAGCAAAATTATTTTTTAGTTATCCACATTTCTTTTTTTTAAAAAATAGGACTAGAATAAGTGTAGAGAAAAATTTATGACACACGTGAAAACATCAAAGAAGCAAAAGAAATTATTTGCTCCGCAAAAAACGGAACGGACCATTCCGCTTCGTCGCACATTTACAAAAGAGGGAATTCATCCATTCGATGAGATACAATGGGTGCGCCGAGATGTGTTGGTGGGCGGTGAGAAGAAAGTATTTGAACAAAAGAACGTTGAGTTTCCGGATTTCTGGTCAATGAATGCCGCAAACATCACCACATCAAAATATTTTCGCGGAAAACTCGGATCATCGGAACGCGAAGACAGTTTAAAAACAACAATCGGTCGTGTGACGCGCACGATTCGCGAGTGGGGAGAAAAATTCGGATATTTTGTAACAAAAGAACAAGCGCAAATTTTTGAAGATGAATTGAATCATCTCATTGTATATCAAAAAGGATCGTTCAACAGTCCGGTGTGGTTCAATGTCGGCACGCGTGAACATCCGCAGTGTTCCGCATGTTTTATTCTTTCGGTGAAAGACGATATGAATTCGATTCTCGATTGGATAAAAACCGAAGGATTAATTTTTCGCGGAGGTTCCGGTGCGGGAATTAATTTATCTCCGCTTCGCGCAAAATCGGAATTGTTATCGCAAGGAGGAAAATCATCGGGACCCGTCTCGTTCATGCGCGGTGCTGATTCGGTTGCGGGAATGATTAAATCCGGTGGGACCACGCGTCGCGCGGCGAAGATGGTGGTGCTTGATATCGATCATCCTGATGTGCTTGATTTTGTACGAGCAAAAGCCGATGAAGAAAAAAAAATTCGCGCGCTCATGGAAGCCGGATACAACATGAGTGATTTGAATAACGACGCGTGGAATTCAATCCAATATCAGAATGCAAATAATTCGGTGCGCATTACGGATAAATTTATGGAAGCGGTGGAACGCGATGAAGAATGGGAAACAACGTTCCGCACATCGGGAACTTCCGCACATCGATATAATGCACGATGGATATTAAATGAGATTGCGGAAGCCGCGTGGGAGTGTGGTGATCCGGGCGTGCAGTTCGATACCATTATCAATCGTTGGCACACATGTCCCAACTCGGGGCGCATCAACGCATCGAATCCCTGCTCGGAATATATGCACATTGACGATTCCGCATGTAACCTTGCCTCGATTAATGTGCTTAAATTTCTTTCCGACGATGGCACATTTATGACAAAAGAGTTTGTCGCCGCAGTCGATACATTCATCCTCGCCCAAGAAATTATCGTTGACGGATCGAGCTATCCCACCCCGAAAATAGGCGAAAATGCCCATAATTTCAGGCAATTGGGGCTTGGATTCGCAAATTTGGGAGCATTTCTCATGCGGAAGGGGATTCCCTATGACTCCGATGAGGCTCGCGCGTGGTCGGGGGCGATCGCGTCTTTAATGTCCGGTGAGGCGTATCGATTTTCTTCGGTTATCGCGGAACGCATGGGTCCGTTTGAGGGATTTGAAATCAACAAGGAGCCGATGTTGAATGTGGTTCGCATGCATGGTATCGCATCACGCGCCGTCGATTCGTTTTTTGTTCGCGATGAACGACTGATGGAAGAATCGCGCATGGTGTGGGAAAAAGCATACACATTGGGAAAGAAAAATGGATTTCGAAATTCGCAGGTTACTGTGATTGCGCCGACAGGAACAATTTCTTTTATGATGGATTGCGATACCACGGGTATTGAACCGGATTTTTCTCTCGTGAAATATAAACAACTTGTGGGAGGGGGGATGATGAAGATTGTAAACGCGAGTGTCGAGTCCGCGCTCGAAAACCTCGGATATCCGGAAAACGAACAGAGAGAAATCGTTTCGTGGATTTCCGAACAGGGAACCGCGGAAGGCGCTCCGCATTTGAAAAATGAACATCTTCCGGTATTCGATTGCGCGGTGCGTCCCGAAAAAGGAGTTCGTTCCATTTCGTGGAAGGGACACGTGAAAATGGTGGGAGCGGTTCAGCCGTTTATTTCCGGTGCGATTTCAAAAACATTCAACATGTCGAATGAAACGACAAAAGAGGAAATCACGGACGCATATATGATGGCGTGGAAATTGGGGATTAAGGCACTTGCGGTATATCGTGATGGATCGAAAGCGACACAACCCTTGAACACGTCGGCGAATTCAAAATCGAAAACGGGAAAAGGAAATCGCGAAGAAATAGTGCATCGTCATCGTTTGCCGAGTACGCGCATGTCGGAGACGCACAAATTTGCGATTGCGGGACATGAAGGATATTTGACCTATAGCATGTATGAAGACGGAACACTCGGAGAATTGTTTGTTCGTATGTCGAAACAGGGAAGCACGCTTTCCGGATTACTCGATGTATTTGCGATTTCGGTTTCACTCGCTCTGCAATATGGAGTGCCTTTGAAAGAACTCGCCCACAAATTTATCTACACACGGTTTGAGCCGGCGGGATTCACGGAAAATTCCGATATCCATGTGGCAACGAGTATCGTCGATTATATTTTCAAATATCTTGTCTTCAGATTTTTGGGTCCCGAGGAATTGAGTGAATTCGGAATGACCCCGCTCTTGAACAGCCACAAGGAAATTTCAAAAGACGTGGAAACAAAAAGAACCGAAGATGTTGCCGAAATGACGATGAAAGTGGCAACCGCAGTAACCCCGAACGCCGTCATCAGTGAAGAAAGCGTCTCGATAAAGACGCATCACACGGGGAAATCGGGTATTTCGACCGATATTGTGTGTAGAAAATGCGGTGGCATTATGGTGCGCACGGGAACATGCTCCACGTGTCTCCAATGCGGTGATTCTTCGGGCGGATGTTCGTAAAATCTTGTAAGACAAAAACTCCCGAAATAATTCGGGAGTTTTTAATTGACGCATAAAAAATACGGAGTATTATT